>CAUUAT010000084.1:0-8877 GCA_963543195.1 uncultured Treponema sp. | reverse complement strand
TGCAAAATATAATCCGCGTCCGGAATGAAGTAAGCCGACATAGTATTCTCCCGAATCCAAATCATTTATTTTTATATCTGAAATTATTTTATCGCTTACAATCGAAAAATTATTTTTGTCAAATATTAAATCATAAGGAGGCTCACCGTCCGAATCGATATAAATATTTTCAATAAATCCTTCTGCTGTAAAACCTTTTCCTATAATAGACAATGAAGCCGTTCCGTCACGTAATTTATTAAATTCAATATTTGAAACGGCAGTATAAGGTTTATATTTATTTAATGCAAAATATTTAACGGCAGGTTCACTAATATTTCCGGAACCGTCAACCGCAGATACGAGAATCGCATATAATCCGTTCTCATAATTTTCAATTTTTTGACTTGCTATATTCGTCGTTAATTGAGAAGAATTTAATTCCAATTTAAATTGACCGTCTAAAATATTTTGTACGGTTTCATCGGTAAAAACGTTTTCTTTTGAATTACGTAAAAGTAATTTGAAATTTTCGGTATCTGTTATATACCGAACGGTCTTTATATACCCCTTTATTTGCATTTCTTGTTTTCCTTCAATGTCGAATTCGGGGCGAGACCATAATATTTCAAATGTATTTGAAATTGAAAAACCGTTTTTATCAAGGCCGAGCATATTGAATACCGGCGGTTTCGGCGGAGTGCTATCACGTTCACAAGCGACAACGCTTATATCCGACCAATTGCCTGCATAGTCGCAAATTCTAACCGCTAAATACCATCGACCGTCTTCTTCCGGTTCATATATCAACTTGGAATCCGTTTTTAATTTTGTAATTACGGGTACAACGGAAGACGGAGGCTCATCTTTTGCCCATGCATATGCATAACCGGCAATACCGGAAGAGTCATAAGGAAATATAATATTTACCGAAAGTTTTTTCTTTCCGTCTTTTGCCTGTGAATCAAAATCAACGGGATGCAGCTGCGGTTTTGCAACTTTAAAATCGGGCTGCATTTGCATAATATGCTGTGTGGAAATTCCTTCTTGCCACAACAATTGAAGATTAGCATCAAAAACGAAAGGCTGTGCAAATAATAAACTGCCGTTAAATTTACGTACAAGGTTTACTTCCCATTGAGAATCGGTTTTTACGGCAATATACAAATTGCCTGTTTTTTCATATTCGGTAGTCCATGCAATGAGCGGTTCTTTTTTATAAATAATTATTTTAGGACTGAAAGCGGACCCTTGTTGTTGCGGTAGTTTTTCAATTGCGGAAACCGGCACCCCTTTCGTATCTAACTCCGTAAAAGCGACAACATTCCGTTCACTGCGGTACGGAGACTGCTCCCATACTGCAAATATTTTTCTTTCATCGTTTAAATACAAAAGTTCCGGCCTTTGATTTTGAAAAGTATCGTTACCTGAAATTTTAACCGGCTTGGACCATGAAAGACCTCCGTCGGAGGAGTATGAAGAAAATAAGCCGTATAGCATTTTGTCCTCTACGGAATCGAGTGCTTGGAACACAATTACATCATTTCGCATTGCGGCAGTATGTACCGGTAAAAAAATCCTATCGTTTTTTTTATCTTGATTAAATTCGGTAAGAGCCGTCCATTCAAGTCCGTCACCTGATAAAGAATAAAAAAGAGAGAATTTTTCATCCGTTCCATGTGACACAAATAAAATATATTTTCCGTTTGATAAAACCGAAATATACGGAGAACCTAAATCATACAATTCGGTAATAATTTCATATTTTGTAAAACTTTTTCCTTCATCTTCGCTTTTTAAAACTGCAATTGTATTTCTATTTTTTATATATGCAATTACAATAGTATCATCGGTATTTACTGCAACCGAAATAATTGACGGAATATTTGCGGTATACGGAACAGCTTCCGAAATGCGCTCATATATGTTCCACAGTCCATTCGAATGTACTGCAAGTGAAATATAAATAAAGCCTTCGTTTTCATTTTTACGCACAACTTCTTCCCAAATGGCTGCAGAAATAGTTTTGCCGGATGCCGTTTTTAAAAATTGTCCGTTGCTTCCGCTTAATACTTCCGGCGTTTCCCAATAAAACCCTTGCGAATTAAGCGGTAAAAAAAACAAACAGAATAAGAGCGGAAATAAAAATTGCAATCGTGTATTATGTTTTATCATAATAAAGCATCTATCCTTTTCTTTAATTCTCGCACCTTTGCCGAATTGCGTGCATTTGCATTTTGCATAAGCTGTTCAACTAAAGCGGCTGCAATAATTTTATTTCCCTTTTGCAGTTCGGCTACCGCCTGCTGATATTTTGATTCATTTGCTGCCGATAAAACAATTACGGAAGCACCGCCCATAGCCGTTTGTATTTCATCTTTCAGCCGTACCGCTTCAATATTTTGTAAATCCAATTTAATTGCGCGATCAAGCTGCTGTACGGCAACAATAAATTCAAATGTGTTGCGCGTATTATATATTTTTCGTGCGGATCGCGTAAGCTCTGCAGATTCCGCTATCGCTTTTAAATCGGGTGGCGGCAATTTTATTCCCAGATAAATTTCTATTTCATCTTTTAGCGCCGCTATGCCCGAAAAATTTTTATCAATACTGTATAAATCGAGTAAATCGCTGTATGCTCTTTGTGAATTGCTTTTATATTCTTTTCTTACGGTTGCAATTTTTTTTCTAAATTGCTCATAAAAATTAGCGGGATCGATAAGTTTATCTATTTTTAAATTTAATTGTCCCGCAGTTTCGTTAAACGGGTAAAGAAGAAGAACTTGTTTTATATTTTCTTTTGCGGCTTTTAAATTTTCTAAAGCCTGTTCGTGCTCGGCAGAATTTATTTTTTTTACGGAATCAAGATACAGTTGCGTAGAATTGTTTAGAAGTTGAACTATTTGAGGATAAAGCGGAGCCGAAACGGGAACCGTTCTACCCGTCTTTAGTGCGCCGGCAGTGCTTACAATATTTAACCAGTTCGTAACTTCTTCATTCTGCTCGACATGCGTTACCGCCCAGCGATTGCGTGCGGAAATCAAAGTGTCTTCCGCGCTTTGAAATTCCCCGTTAAAATAATGTTTTTTCGCTTTCTCTAAATAATTGCGGACATCTTTAACGACAAGTTCATTTTCGGCGTCATTTATTTCAACCCCTAATTTATCAAGCCGTTCATCCGTCATCGCACGGTATTCAGCGTCATCTTCAAGTAATAGCGCTTCGTTTGTTTTTATGCGCGACAATTCTATATATTCGCGCGCTGCATTGAAGTTTCCTTTTTTGAAATAATTTTGTGCTTGCTCGTAACGTAATTCCGCTTCATTTTTTGCCAATTGAATCTTTAAGAACATCGAATTAAAATACGCCGTATCGTTTGTGATCGCTGCCGACAGCTCTTTTAATGCGGCGATCGTTTTTTTTATTTCGGTAATGTTTGCGGAAAACGCTGAACTCGCATTTAAATCGGGAGATTTTATATCGCTTCTTTCCGTAAATGCCGTAAGTAACCGTGAATCCTGTTCTACCGTTTGTTTAAGCCAACTTAATTTTTGCAATAAAGCAACGGGAGAGACCGAAGTGTTTTCATTTTCCGTTTTTATTGTATATTTATGATATTCGTCATATTCGCCCTTTGAGGCTTCAAGAGCTATTTTACCCGATTTATTTTTAAGCAATGCAAGCTGCTCAAATAAATTTATTTTTAAGGCCGAAATATTTTCCAAAAAAAGATTTTGTTTGACTTGTAAAAAGTCCGCTTCATATTCCGCTCCGTCTTTTTTATATTTTGCCGTTTCGGTAAATAACTTTGACGCATTTTGAGCTATTGTGTTAATTTCGTCCGCCGCATTTTGTAAAGCGGTTACAAGAATATTTTTTTCATCACGAAGTTCGTAAACCGAAACGGTATAATCTGAGGCAATTTTATTCTTATTCTTTTCTATCGGCAAAAATTCGGAGTACAGTTTTTTTGTATTTGAAATTATTCCGATTAAATGAGAAAATGCGTCAATTCTTGCCGAATAATTATTATTTGTCTTTTTTATAAACCGCGATTTTGAATTTTCTGCCCGTACCGCATACCATTTTTGCAAATAATTTAAATAGATGTTCATCAGTGCTATGCTGTTTTCAATGGGTGCATTGTTTTCAAAATTGAGCGTATTGCATGCGTTTTCAAAAAGACTGCGAAGTTCGTGCCAATAATTTTCAATAAAAGAATTTATATTGAGGTAAATACCCGCATCCATAGCACCTTCTACGCCTTCAAATTCCGTCGCGGAGCTTCTTCCGATGGTGAGCCTATATGCAAACGGTAATAGGGTTTCATCAGCGCTTATACTTTTTTTAATTTCTTCAGAGTATATCCGTTTTAAAATAGATCCCGACGATGAAACGGAATCGGTTACGGCACGTAATTCGTTTAAAGCTAGCTGAAGTTCTAAAAAATCTTTTTCGGAAAAAACGCCTGTTTCCGCTTTTATTTTTTCGCTCAGTTTTTTTTCGGCGCTTATAAATTTTGCGTAAGATGCAGCATATTTTTTGACACCCGCCTTAACCGAATTTATTTCATTATTTACTTCGGCTTGCAGTCGCGTATCGGCATTTTCGCTTTGGAATTTTTCGTTATGAATAGAATAGCCTTTTATAAAAGTTTCAGCGGCTTCGTTATATCGATTTTCGTTTATAAGAGCAATTCCTTCATCCATAATTATATTGAATCTAATACGCTGGATGGCATATATTGAAGAAACCTTTAACTTGGCCAAAAAGTCGACGAGCAAAGGTTCCATATCGGATTCACTTTTTTCAATTTCCATTATTAAAGCAAGTTTTTTTTCGTTATTGTCGGGGTCTTCATATAATAATTGCAAAAGTTCGTTGAATTTTTCCCGAAATTGCTCCTGATTTTTCATCGTTTTACGGGCAAAATATACCGCAGCCTCCGCAGATTCCGGTTTTGACTCGAACACGCTGCCGATTTCTTCCAGCGCCGCTTCATTTTTTTTCGCTTCCAAGAGTTCCTCGGCATGCGAATAATCCGTATTTCCGCGCGCATATACGGACAAGTAGAGAATAAAACCGAATAATGTTACAAAATAAAACCTTTTTTTCACCGTAAAACCTAAAATCGGGGAATTTTCCTTATCTCAATTGTCGGAGATTATATACTTTTTTTTTATAAAAATCTCTAAAAACCGCTGCCAAAAAACCGAAATTTGTATATAATAGGCGTATCGGTTATTTGGTATCTTCCGGGTCATCTTTGCGATAAAACCGCCGCCGGGCGAAAATGTAACGTTAAAAAAAAGCTCGGAACGCACGGAAAACTTCCGGAAGCTTGTTTAATCAAAATAGTACGGGTTATGAAAAGATTTGTTCAAGGTGCTTTCATATGTTTTTTTCTCATATTTGCAGGTATAAGCGCATATTCCGCCGACATATCGAATTCGTATTACAACATTTCCAAAGCTTTTGATGTTTTTATGCAAAAAAATGAGGGAGAAACAACGTTCCGTTCTTTACTGATTCCTTCGGGAGGTAGATTTGAAGGACTGGGCGGTGCATTTACGGCTCTTTCAAACGACAGCAGCTTTTTCAATGCAAATCCTGCGGCGAGCGCTTTTTTAAAAAATACCGAAATCAGCTTTTTACATAACAGTTGGATTGCCGATTCAAAACTCGAAACGGTAGGCTATACACAGCGGAAAAATAATCTCGGCTGGGGAGCGGCGCTGCAGTGTTTTTATATTCCATTCACGGAATACGGTTTCGTCGGAGAAAAAAAGTCTTCGGGTTTTTATAGTGAAACTTTTTTTACCGTAAACTTGGCATATAATTTTTTTGCAAGTTACGACTTTAAAGGAATTACCGTCGGCGGAAACTTAAAAGCCGGAATCCGTGCGATGCCCCCCTTTGCAGGAATCGATAATGATGAGCCTTTAAAAATATCTGCAAAAAAACAAAACGGATATGCGGTTTTAGGCGATTTCGGAATTATTATGCGTGCAAATGCTGCAAAACAATTTTATGATCCTGATCCGAATTTTTATTTTGGAATTATGTTGAAGAATTTCGGTACGCCGATAAACGGTGAAATTCCGCCTTCGTATATCGCAACGGGCATCGCATACCGTCCGGTTTCATTTTTTTTATTTACGATAGATTTAAAGCAAAACATAAATGTAAAAAATATAAAGGCATCAGGCTACCCTTACGGAAGTATCGGCTTACTGTTTTCAATTACAAAATATTTTAACCTTTTAACCGGTTTCGGTATATATGGAGGCAATCCGCGTTTCAGCTTAGGCGGAGAAGTCAATTTAGCAAATATCCGCATAAATGCAAATTATATTTTGGATTTGGCAAGTCAAACGACAAATTTAAACAGAATAAGTGCCGGCGTAAGAATTCTTCTCGGAGACGACGGCAGAGGAACGCAGCGTACCGAAATAGAAAAACTGTATATGCGCGGCTTAAATGAATATAGAAAGAAAAACTATGCGGAAGCAATTTCGATATGGGAAGAAATCCTCAAAACGGATAAACATTTTAATCCTGCTGTTGAAGGAATTAAAATTGCGGAAAAACAAAAAAAACTGCAAGAAGATTTAAATAAAATTTTATTACTGGAGAAAAAATAAAAAACACTAAAATGAAAGCGATTTTGTGCGCAGCAAAAAATAAGCCGAATGACAGTAAATATAATATTTCACAAATAGAATTATTTGCCGAACGGACAAAAGCCGAAAAGCCGGATTTACTTTTATTCGGTGAAAGCTTTTTACAAGGATTCGATTCTCTTTGCTTTGAATATAAAAAAGATATTTTAACCGCCGTAACCTGCAATTCAAAACCGGTTGTGGAAATAAAAAATATTGCAAAAAAATATAACATTGCAATCGGATTCGGTTTTATAGAAAACGACCATGGCAGTATTTTCAGCTCTTATCTAATTACGGGAAAAAACGGAGAAACCGTCGACAAATATAAACGAGTTTCAGCCGGATGGCGTATAAACGATACTTGTGCCGATTACCGAGAAGGTAATAATTTCCATACATTTCAATTTCAAAATAAAAAACTTGCAGTTATTATTTGCGGAGACTTATGGGAAGATTACCTTCTGGAGCGGATAATAGCGCTTGATACGGATGCACTTTTGTGGCCGGTTTTTTGCGGTTACGAGACCGAAGAATGGGAAGCGTCGGAAAAGGCTCAATATGCTGCGCGTACTGCAATTATGGATCAGCCGGTTTTATTCGTTAATTCTATTGTAAATACAAAAAACGGACTGCGCGGCGGCGGCGCATTTGTTTGGCGGCATGGGAATCTTATGAAAGAAATTCCTATGGGAAAAGACGGAATGTTGATATATGAGATATAAAGCCGGAAAACCGATACGGGAAGAATACGGTTTTCTCTGTCGGCAAACACAAATAGCGGTATAATTTTGTAACTCATTATCCGGTAGTACCGGTTCTAACTAACTTACGGAGATTTACTTTGAAAAAAAATGATGAGCTTTTACACAAATTAAAAAATGAATTTATTTTGCAATACGGAAATTCAAAAAATGAAATTCTCATTGCGGCAGCTCCTGCACGTATAAACATAATAGGCGAACATATCGATTATAACGGGGGAAAAGTTTTACCGGCGGCGGTAAATTTATTCTTATTCGCTGTGTTGCGGAAACGCACCGATACGAAAATTTTTTATAAGAGCAAAGGAAAAAATGAATCTTTTGAATTTGACATAAACGAACATTTCAAATTCGATTCTAAAAATAATTTTGCAAATTACTTAAACGGAATGCTAAAATATTTAAAAGAAGCGGGCTTACATATAAATTGCGGATTTGAAGTTTTTATCACAAGCAGCATTCCCGAAGGATCGGGGCTATCATCGTCCGCAGCAGTAGAAGCGGCATTCGGTACGGGCGTTTGTGCATTGTTTGATTTTCATACCGACAAAATCGATCTTGCAAAAATCGGTAAGCGTGTTGAAAATGAATTTTTCGGATTAAGTTCAGGCATAATGGATCAGTTTTCGATTATAATGGGGGAAAAAAATCACGCAATTTTACTTAACACATCTTCGCTTGACTATGAATATGTTCCGATCGATATTGAACCGTACAAAATTGTTATAATGAATTCAAATAAACCTCGCAAACTTACGGAGTCAAAATATAATGAACGCAAAGAAGAATGCGATAATGCACTCGCTTTTTTAAAACAGTTGAGGGAAATATATTCTTTATGTGAACTCACGTTTGGAGAGTATAAAAAAATAGAGCTTCAATTAAAAAATTCTTGCGGCGAAACGATTGTAAAACGCGTCCGCCATTGCGTTACCGAAAATGAACGTGTTGCAAAAACTGCAGCAGCATTAAAAAAAAACAATTTATACGAATGCGGAAAATTGTTATGCGAATCGCATATTTCATTAAAAGACGATTATGCGGTTACCGGAAAAGAATTGGATTCCTTATTTTTTGCCGCCGTAAACCAGAAAGGCTGCATAGGCGCACGGATGACGGGTGCCGGTTTCTCAGGTTGTGCAATTGCGCTTGTTCATAAAAATTATATTGAACAATTTTCATATACCGTCGGAAAAATATATAAAACGGAAACGGGGCTAACCGCATCGTTTTTTCCTTGCAGTATTGAGGACGGTGTGCGGATGATATAAAACCGGATGGAACCGGTAAAAATTCGGTTGGATTGACAGATACTCAAAGCTTTTTCGGGCAATACCGCTACAGTTTATAAATTTTAAAGATTGTGTATTTTACCTCTTGACAAAAACGGCTGTTTTCGGTTACTTTACCTCATACGTTTTAGGAGCGATGGCCGAGCGGTTGAAGGCGGCGGTCTTGAAAACCGTTGTGCT
>CAUUAT010000083.1:0-9111 GCA_963543195.1 uncultured Treponema sp. | reverse complement strand
CCGAAAAAATGAATTTTCTGCGGAATATCCGAAACAAGGATTTTCCCGAATGCGGTTCTTGTGAAGATAAACCTTTTTGTGCCATGTGCATGGTACGAAATGCAAACGAAAACCCCGAAGGGGATCCCTTTAAGATAAACAAACATTTTTGTAAGGTTGCAGCCTTAAATAGAAACATTGTATATGATTGGAGAAAAAAACACGGTGCATTGTAATAGGTAAAAAGCATATGAAAAAAGAAATATTTGATAATCACATTCATATAGGACGCTTTTATGATATTTATTACGATGCTCAAACAGTTTTTAAAATCTTAAAAGATGCAGGCGTGATAGGCTTTATGTATTCTTCCACTACTTCAGGTGAAACGGTGGACTCAAAAGATGCAGCCTTACAGCTCTATCAAAAAATCAAAGAAGAAATTATAGATGCACAAAAAACAGCCGCTTCTCTTAATCTTAACTCTTTTCCTTTATATTGGATTATTCCTTTGGTACACCGCTTTTTACCTGAGCTTACACTTGAAAAAGTGATGAGTGAAGCTCCATATAAAGGGTTTAAACTTCATCCGCGTGCAAATATTTGGGATATTTCGGAGCCCTTTACAAGAGCTCTTGCAGAATCGGTATTTATCTATGCCGATAAAAAAAAGCTGCCGATTTTAATTCATACAGGACCTGACATTGACCGAGCAGACCTCTTTGAGCCTTTTTTCCGGCTTTGTACAAACGGAAAAATTATCCTTGCACATTGCCGCCCATTGGATACTACACTGAGGTTATTAGCTGAGTATGATAATGTTTTTTGCGACACCGCATTTGTTCCGCCGGAAATCGTTAAACAAATTAATGAAGCAGGATTTAAGAGTAAAGTTTTATTCGGCTCGGATTTTCCGATTACCGATTACTTTAAGAATAATCGACAAGAAAGCAATATTCTTCCCAATGAGGCGGAATTGAGTCGTCATTATATTGATAATTTTTCTCATAAGCCCATGCCCCTAGGTTTATGGGATCTAAAATAAGCGATTGATAGGGGAAAATTTTTATAAACTATTAAGGAGTTAAAGATGGGAAAGAGATTTACCGAAAAAGGTTTCTACTTTGAGGATGCCGGAAAAACAATTCTTATCGGCTGCAGCGATGCAAAAGCGGGACTAGTAAAAATTCCTGCGACGGTGGTAGTTATAGAAGCAGCAGCCTTTAGAGGGCGGGGAACGATAACGGATATAGATTTTTCCGCTTGGTACACCACTTAAGTTGTTCAATAAAATTGTGCATTCAAATATATCTCAAAGTTTATCTTTATATAGTTTACCTTTTCTTTCGTGCTCTTGTCGTGAGTGCATTGAAGAAGAATTTGCATTCGTTGTATGCACCGGTACAAGTCCGTTGATGCGGCTCTTTGCTCGTTTCTAAATGTCAATTAGTTATATTAGTCCTGAGTGTATGACCCGCTTAGTCCTTAAAGCCGGAACTTACGGCAAATATTCGGGAAGGATATGCTTAAGCGCATTAAATAAATTAATTTTCAGTTTATATGAACCGCCTGTCAGCCTTTCAAGCTGCAAACGGGCGGTTTTACGTGCGGAGTTTTCCTGAAACGTACACGTACAGGTAGAGCACATATAACCTGTTTCCTCCGCATGGCGGATAATCATCGGTAAATCGGCAAAACACAGCGGTCGGATTATCGTAACCGGATATTTTTTAAATTTCAGTACGGGCGGCATTGCCGCCAAAACCCCTTTTTGCAGTGCATTCATCAAAAGTGTTTCCAAAATGTCATCCAAATGATGCCCGAACGCAATTTTATTATAGCCGTTTTCCATTGCGAATTTATTTAATTCGGCGCGCCTTTGTGCCGAACACCACCAACAATTCATTTTTTCATTCGGCTTAAGTCTGCCTAAAACGGATATTTTTTTTACCGTCAAGGGAATATTCCATTCGCCGAATTTATCGGTAAGGGTTTCCGGAAAAGCGGGTGCAACGTCGGTTGCAATATGCAGCGCATGAACCGTGCAGTGCGGTCGGTACCGCTTTTGCCGCATCGAAAAATATTCCGCTAGCGCCGTAGAATCCTTTCCGCCCGACGCGGCAAGCAAAATTGCGTCGCCTTCTTCTATCATATTATAATCGAAAACAGCTTTGTCAACCGCTCTAAAAAGTTTCGGATTCGCCATAGGTATGTGAAGATAGCCGTTTTTTTTAAATGTGCAAGAACGTAAAATGAACTAAAGAACGGTTTACGGGTGCAACGCTTTCTGCGTTACAATGTGCATCCGTGTGACGATAGTCCATACATTGTAAAAATGTGTAAAAACCGGCTTTTCAAGCACATGAGCCTTTTTGCAAGCGACGAGCTTGTCAATCCAATATTCACTTATATTCTTCAATTCGCTTCTTAATTTCCGCAAGTAAATCGGCAACCTCCAGTCCTGTACGTTCGCTTGCAATTTTAATCGTTGCTTTCGGAAGTATCAGCCGAGCAAGCGGAGTCTTCAGCATTTTGAATTTCGGATTGATTTCTTCCATTTGATTTTTTAATGCAGGGTAATCCGCAAAAATATCTTTTATAAAAGTGTCGGCATTAATATCATCCGCCGTCAGCTTTTTTCTATTTGCAGTTTCTCCTCCATCCTGTCTATTCATAGTTTCATTTTCTTCTTGAATAACCGCTTGTTCCGTCGTTTCTCCTGCTTTTTTCCATGTGAGCAGCGTTTGTGATTCCTTCAGATTGCGGATATGCGTACAATCCTGCATCATTTCAAGGACGCCGCGGAACTTTCCGCTTTCATCCCGAACAGCAACATATAGAATATAAATAAAGATTTCCGGCTTATTTATCCAGAATTCGGCGGAATCCTGTTCACCCGACCTGAATTTTTCAATAATTTCTTCTACGATGTGCACGCTTGCCCGCGGATGACAGTTTTTAACATCCCGTCCGATAACATTTTTGCTGCGCGGAAATACCCGATGATCGGTATCTGAATAAAAACAAACCGTTTCATTTTCATCCACATAAGAAAGATCAACCGGTAAATGCTTATAAATAAGATTGATTTGCTCAAGCGTCAATTTGCCCGTTGCCACATCAAAAACACTGCCGCTGTCGGCAATAACGCCATGCTTACGCAGCACTTCCGCTAAATCTTCAGCGAAAGAACGATTCGTTGTATCTGCAGCGCAAGCGGTATCGGATTGCGCCCGTTTTAACGGCTCATCTTGAAAAGTCTCCGTTATCCATGCAAAACCAATTTCACGATCGCCGCTCTTCATATCCTCAAATTCTTTATCGTTTATCATTGCAAGCGATGTAGGATAGAGCACCGTTTCCTCTTTTTGCAGTAAATCGCGTACATCAGCTATAATTGTCGGTTGAAGTGCAATGAATTGATCATCGGCATTATCGTCAAGTAACTTCCGCGCATTCCGAATCTCATCGCGAATAGCATTATCTAATGTCCACATCGTAGTTGTCGGACGGTCAAATCCTTTTTTTTCCAACACCGAATACAGTTGATTTTGCTTACGCGATAAATGTATTTTAAATTGATCCAATCGGTCGTAAAGCTCCAGCCATTGATTTTTTATCAACGGATATTGAATGAGATCCTCAATTTCCAAAAGAATTTTTTTAAGCGCATCGTTTTCGCGATAATAACACATAATAGGATGTCTTGGAGGCAATGCAGGCCGGTCGGTATCCATAATACCGTCAAAAAGTTCAAGCATTTTTTGAATATCTTCTTTTTGACATTCATTCTCATCGAATTCCTGCAATTCCTGTTCGGCTAACGCAATTTCATACGGTTTCAGTGTTCCCACTTTCTCCTTTAAAATCCGTTTGGCTTCTTGTAAGGCGATAACTCCGGTATTATAATCATGCTTAATCTGAAGAACTGTTTTTAATTTTTCTTCATCGATTGAATCGAAACAGTGTCTCATTTCCATACATATATCCTCCTCATTACGAGATTCATTTTATAGGGATGATAAAGAATAAGAATAAAATAATGCTTTGTCAAGCGAGCGGCCTTTTTTTTTACAGCGGCATTAAAGAAAAGTCGGTGAGCAAAGTCGATGAGCAAAGTATTGACAAAAAATTACGGATTTGGTATAGTTGTGACCTATTCAGGCTAACGAGTAATCAAGATACCTTTATGTGAAGCATTGATACCGGCATTCTTATAACCGGTATTGCAGCCGGATTTAAAACCCTCTGTTGCGCACGATACGGTACGGGGAAATTAAATCTTCCGCACGAATCACTTTATTTTAGGCAAAGTACTGATGATTGGTACCGATTTTGAGTTATTTTGTAATATTATATAATACAAAAACATATAAACGGTATTACGGAATAAGGGCAGGATGTGCTTTTTCGCTTTTATCAAGCACCCTTTGCATATTCGTTTCGGATTATCTTGCCGTGAAAAGATCGTTAATTTTATTTAAAAATGATATGACACGTATCTGTAAAAGCCCGACAGCATTTTTTATAGATATACATAAACTGTTTATTAGGAGACAATCTAATGGTAATCGGAAAAAAGAAAACTTTGCCCGATGTTTCGGGAGAGGATCTTTTTGATTCGTCCGGCGTCCAAGAGGAAGTCGGCAAAATTGAGGAACGCAGCACAGTATTACAGGATGATACACAAGACGCTGCCGTTGAGAAAAAAGTTGTTATACGGCAAAGAATAAAGCGTAAAACCGAAGACTCGTATGAACAACCTCCCGCTCACCACATAAAACGTGCCCCGGTACAAATAAAAAAACGCCTGCTTAAAGAAAAAGAAACCGACGAATTGCAAAGTGAGCCGGATGAACAACCGCTTAATCGGGAAAACTTACCGAAAGTAGTGATAAACGATTTAACAAAGATGCGGATGCACGATTTGCGCGATATGGCGGTTCAATATGGAGTTCCTGAAGACGAAATTTCCTTAATGAAAAAACAGGAAATTATTTTTCATATTTTAAAAAATCACACAAATATGGGCGGCACTATTTTTGCATCCGGTTCTTTGGAGACGTTGCCGGACGGTTTCGGGTTTTTACGCTCCCCGCAAAACAGTTATTTATCGGGAAGTGACGACGTATACGTTTCTCCGAGCCAAATCCGCTTATTCAGTTTAAAAACAGGCGATACCGTATATGGGCAGATCCGCTCTCCTAAAGAGGGGGAACGTTATTTCGCTCTTTTGCGTGTAGAGTCCGTCAACTTTGACGAACCTTCAAAATCTCAGCGGCGGATTCCTTTTGATAACCTTACACCGCTTTATCCGAAAGAAAAACTTAATCTTGAGACGACAACGCAGGAAATTTCGACGCGTATAATGGACTTATTTTGCCCCATCGGTAAAGGGCAGCGGAGTTTGATTGTAGCTCCTCCCCGTACCGGTAAAACGATTATGCTTCAGAAAATTGCCAACGCAATTACGGCAAATCACCCTGAAGTGTACTTAATCGTTCTTCTTATTGACGAGCGCCCCGAAGAAGTTACCGATATGGAGCGTACCGTGAATGCCGAAGTAATTTCTTCGACTTTTGACGAACAGGCGACCCGTCACGTGCAGGTTGCTGAAATGGTTTTGGAAAAAGCGAAACGGCTTGTAGAACATAAGCGGGACGTCGTTATCCTTTTGGATTCTATTACGCGTTTGGCTCGTGCATATAACCAAACAATGCCGACTTCCGGCAAGGTTTTATCCGGCGGTGTAGATTCCAACTCGCTTCATAAACCCAAGCGCTTTTTTGGCGCCGCACGGAATATCGAAGAAGGCGGAAGTTTGACTATTATCGCAACGGCTCTTATAGAAACGGGCAGCAAGATGGATGAAGTCATTTTTGAAGAATTTAAAGGTACCGGCAATATGGAAGTCAACCTCGACAGAAAACTTTCCGACAGGCGGCTTTTCCCTGCAATCAATATAAAACGTTCCGGAACCAGAAAAGAAGAACTGCTTTTAACCGAAGAGCAAATGAAGCGGATGTGGATTTTACGTAAATTTATCAACCCGATGGAAGATACGGATGTGATTGAATTTCTTATCGACAAAATGAATAAAACAAAAAATAATGAAGTGTTTTTAAAGTCGATGAACGCGGGACTTGCTCAAGAAGAATAGCGTTTTCTGAAATACCGATTTTTTTTAAGCGGTTTTGTAATGAAATTATAAAACCGCTTTTTTATCGACCTTCATTTGTTCCCGCCGAATTTTTTAAATAAAAAGATGTTCCCGCTTTATTGTGCTCATCAATGGTGCGGGAGAAAATATGTTTCCCTGCCGCGGGATCTAATAATCTGAAATAAAAACAGTCGGTTTTTGCAGGATTGCAGGAAGCCGCTAAAGCCGTATATCCCGGATTCGAAATAGGACCCGGCGGAAGCCCTGCATAAAGGTAAGTATTATACGGGTTATCGATTTCCAAATCTTCATAAAAAAGCCGTGCGGGATGTTTTTTATTTTGAATTTCCGTAATGATATATTCAACGGTGGCGCAGGATTGCAACCCCATGTTTATTTTCAGCCGGTTTGTAAAAACGCCTGCAATAACGGGCGCTTCTTCAGCAAGCTGATATTCGCGTTCGATAATGCTTGCTAAAATAATTTTTTTATACGCTTCATTAAAATCTTTCGGAAAATTCGAAATTGTCGCAGTTTTTTCAAAAAATGTTTTAAAGATGAGGGCTAAGATCATTTCAGGACTGTCATATTCACCGAAAAAATAAGTGTCGGGAAATAAAAAGCCTTCAGCGCTTTTCGCCTTTATTCCGTTAGCCTTCAAAAACGAAGAATCGGTCGCCAATGCAATAAATTCTCCGGCGCTCATAAAACCTTCTTTTTCAAAAAGGGCAGCGGTTTTTTTGAGTGTCAACCCTTCCGGAACGGTTATTTTCCTTAAAGCTTGCGTGCCCTCGGTGAGTTTTTGTAAAATTTCCTGTGCCGTCATTTTTGAATTGAGCGTATACGAACCGGCTTTTAAATTCAGTTTTTTTAAACGTAAAAAAAGATAGGCATACCGCTCCGAACGGATAAATCCCTCATTCTTTAAATTGCGGATAACGTTTTTTGCGGAAGTTCCGTATTGTATTTTAAATTCTTTTACGGTTTCGGTCGTATTTGCGGGCGGTCTATTTAAATATAAAAAATAGCCAAATACGCCAAGGCAGCATATAATAAAAACCGATATGATAATGAATACTCTTGTTTTCATAATATTTCCCTTAAAAATGGAAGTCCGGAAGCGGTTTTACTATTGATTTCCAAAAAAGGCTTCGGCTTCAGCGATGGTCATCTGCCCGTAGACATAGCTCTCGGCAAATTCCGCAAGTGATTCCAATGCGGACGGAAGTGCCGAATTGTTTTTTCTAAAAAAAAGCGAAAGTTGTTTTAATTCATCATCCGAAAAAATATACGATGCGCCGCTTTTTCCGTTCATAATAAAAACGATCGTCCTTCCTGGGCGATAAAAATTTCTATATTTTTATCGACCAAATGTTCTTTTGAATAGTCCCGGTACCAGTCGGCGCTCTGTTTCAGCGAAAACAGTTTTTTATCGTTATACGTCGGCTCATGATGAAACAGAACGAGCCGTTTTATATTCCAGCCGGATGCAAAGTCGATTGCAACGGAAAATGTCGAATGCCCCCAGCCTTCTTTTTGAATTGAATCCGTAAGCGTGTATTGTGCATCAATTATCAGCATTTCCGCTTTTGTATAAAATTCCGTATTTTGCGGATTTTTTTCAAAATCTTGCGGTCGTAATTCGGTGTCCGTCGAGTAAATGACTTTTTTACCGTTCTCAATTATGGAATAAGCGGTGCAGCCGCCGGGATGACGGACCCTGTGCCAGCCTATTTTAGTATCACCGATTACTACGTATTTTTGGTCAGGCTCGATATAGCGGAATTCGAATTTTGCCGCAAAACCGTCTTCACCCAGCATTGAAATCGGGAAGTACGGATATTTCATTTGTTCTTCCAAAAATTTTTTACAGTCTTTGCGGGTGCTGTAAATGATAATAGTGCTGCATGGGTCATAGGCGGGATTAAAAAACGGTAAGCCTTGAATGTGATCCCAATGGAAATGGGAAAGAAACAAATGATAAATATTGTTTTTCCCGTAATCGGGACGGGTCGTCAAATCTATGCCGAGCTCCCGGATACCCGTTCCCGCATCAAAAATAAGGTGGTTTTTTGTATCGGTTTCAATTTCGACGCACGAGGTATTCGCGCCTACAGTGCCGAAAAGCCATCGGGGAAGAGACGCTAAAAATTTTTCTCTTGAATCTTGACTTTCTATATCCTTTGCCTGTATTCGCTGAACAACGGCTGCAATTTTGCTTTCTACTTGCGAAGGTGTAATCGGCGACGGAATAGAGCCTCTTACTCCCCAGAATTTTACACGCATAATTACCTCAAACACTTAAATCGAATTGATCTTACGCCTAATTGCGGGATTTTGTTCCTGCTCGTGCAGTGTCCTCTTGATTTCTTCGCGAGAATGAAGTGCTCCTTTACCCATTCCGGGACAATCATCGCAAGCCGCATTCCACACATCTTCGTCGTTTACAATGGAAGCCCAAAACGGAAAGGATGAACATTGTAATGGGCGGAATTCATATGCGGCGCATCCGTTTTTCCAAAGAATACAATCATAATTTGATTTTTCTTTTAAACTTAAATATTCAAAACCGTCCGGCTGATAAACCCAGCGGCAATACACCGTAATAAAATTCTCCCGAGTCATTAAAGACCACCGCAGCAAAAGGGAAAGATCATTTTCGGATAAAAATACGAACCCGGGTGCCAAACGGCAACAAGAAGAACAGTGAGTACAAGAAAACCGTAAGCCGCTTTTCCCGAAAGTATTATCCATAGCTCGCAGTATAAAACAAAAAAGGGATTGTTTCAAGGTCTTTTATTAAGAAAAGAACTAAAACAATCCCGAAATGGGGAGTCAAGGATTCGGACCTTGGAAGGCATAGCCAACAGATTTACAGTCTGCCCCCTTTGACCGCTCGGGAAACTCCCCATAAAAAAAGCCAACTTAGGGATTCGAACCCTAGACCCCGAGATTACAAATCACGTGCTCTG
>CAUUAT010000082.1:0-9285 GCA_963543195.1 uncultured Treponema sp. | reverse complement strand
TAGAAGCCCAAAGGAAGGGCACAATGGGGTTAGACATGAAAACGAAAAAGAAATCGACCGCGGAAACGGTACTGTACGAGTGTACAGGTAATTACAAAGAAGCGCAAAAAGAGGCACTATGAAAAATATTACGGTCAAAACGTACAACAACAAGTTATTCGGCTGTGCATTTTTTCAATGTACCTGTGTTCCAAACGCCTCGCACCGTTTATCCCGAGACAATATCGATTATCTTGTTCATAAGTTCGGCTATCTTCAAACGCTTAAAGCCAAACTCTCAGTCGCATGTAGATACGTGGAGCCATGAAAAAAACACTACTTATTCTATAAGGGATGTAAGCTGTTTTATATAATTTTTTACAGCTTTACGCCCCTCATCCGTCGCAGAATAAAGAGTAAGGGGCTTGCGGTTTACAAAAAGCTTTTCAATCTTCAAATATCCTGCATTTTCGAGCTTTTTACAGTGTGCGGTTAAATTACCGTCGGTTGCGTTTACCTTTTCCCTAAGCAAGGTAAATTCTATTTTTTCGCAGCCGATTAAGACAGACATAACCGCAAGCCTAAGACGAGACGAAAGCTGTTCATCAAGGAGACAGTGATCAAAAGAACTTTCCGTATTATCGCCTATTTTCATTCACTTTTACCGTTTTTTCCATTTACCTATAACTATAGCAGCAGCGGCAGGTAATCCGAGCAGTACGAACGTTGCCGTTCCGATTATAAGAGGAGCCGTATATTTTGCAGCAAAAAGACATACAACTCCGCATCCTGCCCAGCACAAAGCTTCAATACATAAAAAAAAGCTGTGCTTTTTTTGTACTATAGCTGCGGTTGCGGCATGGCCTATGGCGATACAAAGACCCGTATTAAAAAAAACGGCATTAAAATCAAGTTTTCCTAAACCGCTCAGTATCATGCCTAAAATAATGCCGGCACCGATACTTCCCCACAAGGCAGCTAAAATCTTGCCGGTTGCCCTTCTTATCTTTATTTTTTGCTTATGCTTCATAAAAAAAAATAAAAAAAATTGACACGCTGTCATTATAAAAAGCCAAAGTAGAGGGATATACAAGCTAAAACCTGACTTAGCTAAAAAATAGGATATAAAAGTGCCTATAGGAATTGTAATTCCGTACAGCAAAAAAGGCACTATCATATCTTCAAGCCCATCTTGAACATCTTCGGTTAATGCACTTATTAAGGCTAATCTTTCTTTTATCTCTTTATCATTCATAAAAGTCCCCTTACGATACTAAAAGGTCAATGCTGTTTTTCACGATACAGCATCGGAAAAGTATAACGTAAACCGGCCTTTGCAGTAAAACCGAAACCGCCACCGCCCATTTCTATAAAAAAACTCAAATCAGCCGGTCTTTTTCCCATAAAAAACTCAAAACCGAAAAATCCCTGTCCTGTTACAAGTACCTTAGGCTTATTCTTTTGAACAGGAAAGATTAGTAAGGGACCTCCTCCTCCATAAACTCGGATGTTTGCTGTTTGCATCAATGACCCTCCAAGAACAGAAAAATCAAGTACATAATATGGAGTTTTTTGCTGTGAATTAAGAAAAAAACAATCAGCATTTAAGTGTAATGCAAAGGCATTATGAAAAAGCCAAGGAGAAGTAATGGCTAGCGATATACCGAAATCATCTTGCCTGCCGATAAGCCCATATTCTAATGCAAGACCGGTAACATCACGGTTTTCCTGCTCTGCATAAATAGATATAAAAACACTTAAAAATAAACAGATAGAAAGAATAAATTTTTTCATTATGAACCTCCTCAGGTTCTATAAATAATAGCATATTTACTTTATTTTGTAAAGTACTCATATGCATAAAGTCAAAATTGTTCACAAAACAGAGAATTTATCCCCTAGCACGGTATAAAAACCATATCGGTAAAGTCGGCTAGCAGAGCGCACCTTCAAAACTGAAGTTTTTAAAGGCCCGTGTACGTTTTCTCAGCGCAATACTGCAATATTCGTATCATAGTCATATTCCGCCAATACCATATTTATCATCTCCCGTGATTTTCGCATTCTACTATTTCACTCGCCTTTTATAATAATCGTTCAGATTCAATAATTAGTACGATTCGTTTTTGCCCTATTGACTGCCGGCCGGATAAAGATTACACTCGTAATCTATGAAAGATACAGTTATCGATTCCGCTATTCGGCGCATTCCCGATTTTCCGAAAAAGGGAATATTGTTTTACGATATAACGGGCATTTTGGTTAATCCTAAAGTTTTCAGTTATTGTCTCAGCAAAATGACGGAGATGTATAAAGACTATAAAATAGATGCGGTTGCTGCGATTGAAGCACGCGGTTTTGTTTTTGCGGCACCGTTTGCAGATAGAATGGGAATCCCGCTGATTTTAATCCGGAAAAAAGGAAAGCTGCCAGGAGAAACCTACTCTTGTTCTTATAAACTGGAATACGGGGAAGCCTCCGTCGAAGTCCACAAAAGCGATATAGTTGCCGGGCAAAACATCCTTTTGCTGGATGATCTAATTGCTACGGGAGGCACTCTCCATGCAGCCCGCACTATTTTGGAAAAAGGCGGAGCAACGGTAACGGGCTTTCTAGGCGTCGTAGGCTTGCCTTTTTTAAATTATAAGCGACTTTTAGGCGATACTCCTGTAAAAACACTCATCGAGTATGACAGCGAATAATTAATTGCCGACGGTCAAAAAACCGAGCATGGGGAAAGGAGGACACCGTATGTCCGGTTTTACCGTTTATCCCGCCCGTAACGTTTTACGGCTGAAACGTTCACAAGACAAAAATAAAAAAATATAGTAGAATACGACTTATTCGGAGGATTAAATCAATGAAAAAGCTTTTTGGTTTTTGTTTATTTGTAACGGTCGTTTTTTCCCCGGCAGCGGCAATTGAAGTTGACCGACCGGAAATTGACACGGTAAGAAATCGGGTTATAGAATTTATTAACTATACGGGCGAACACGACAGTGTAGATAGTATCGAAACTATACGTGCAATAGGTTCCGCCTTGGGATCAGCCGCACGGTACGGCCGTGCCGGAGATACCGGAAAATATGCGGTTATTCACTGCGTGGATGAAACGGGTAAAACCGGCTTTGATGCGGATATTTTCATGATCGGAACTAATGCAGGCGTCGACCACATCGCCAATTTACGTATAATAATTGCGGGGTATCTATCGTCCGCTTACGGCTATTCGCAAAAAGATGCAGCGACAATTGCGCATTTCGTCACGGTTTATAATGCCGTCTACCGCGGGAATATTTCATTCTTTAAAGAAAAATACAAGACCGTCGTCATCAACAACTTGACGGCGGAAAAAGCGGGACTTGCGCTACGGTACGATCAATGGGCAGGGCAAACTCAAATTGTCATTCCGCTAACGGATCAAAAATATTCGGGGACGCTGAGCTCGGTCGATACATCTTCAATCTCGGATAAAAACGTCATAGAAAAAATGAAAGAAAGCGACGATAAAGAAATTGGCATCCGAAAAGATATGGTGGACTTAAAAGAACGCGAAAGCGGCGAAGCGGAAAAACGAGCCGAAGAGTTGAAAAAAGAAGCCGATGAAAAAAAGAAAGAGGCATCCACTCAGCAAAAAGAAGCCGACAAACAAAAAAAAGAAGCCGACGCTCGGCAAAAGGATGCCGACAAAAAACAACAGGAAGCCGATAAAGCAAAACGAGAAGCGGAAAAAACGGGTGATGCAAAAGATATAAAAGAGGCGGAACAAAAACAAGCCGAAGCCGACAAAGCCAGAGAGGATGCGGATAAAGCGAAAGAACAAGCCGATAAAGAACAGGCGGAAGCGGATAAAACAAAAGAACAAGCCTCCGAAAAAGAAACCGAAGCACAAAAAGAGCAGGAGTTGTCCGACAAAAAGGCAGAAGAAGCGCAAACGGACCGAAAAGATATTGCTTCCGACACTCAAAAAATAATTGAAGAAAAAAAAGCCGAGAAAAAGGCCGAAGGAGATTCGGCACTTGCTTCAGCAATTCCGGGATACGGGTTAAAAGTCGTCGATGAGGCGAAAATGCTTTCGGAACTTGTTTTGTTGGATTTAAAAACGGAAAACGAGCTTAAAACATCAAGTGTTGCGACAATACGCGGAAGAAACATTTATGCCGTAGGAAAAAACCTTCTTGCGATTGCGGGCTCCGAATCGGGCAACGGCGTTATCGCGCTGGTGTTGATTGATTCAAAATCGCTTGAAATCGTTAAACAAAGCGAAGAAAACATTGCTGCCGACAGCATGTTAGTTAAAAACGGAAATGACTATTATGCGGTTATTAACAACGGCGGGAAATATAATCTTGCCAGATACAATGAAAATTTGGAATTGCAAGCGAAATCGGCGGTACAGGTACTGCCCTATACGGCGATTACAATAGGCGAAAAAGGTTTATTGATACAAGATGCAAACGGAGCAATCCGCCTGTTGAAATTTACCGATTTAACGAATATCGTCGTTTCCGAATAGCTTTGTCCGAACCGTCGGTTACACCCTTTGAAAATACGTGTTAATCGGCGGTTTTTATTTTTTTTTACCTTCCTTATCACCGCCGTTTTATTGATGGACAGCTTGAAAAAACTGAAATTTTTCACGGTGTCCGATAATCTCACATTCCATACAAGGACGTGCTTTTTTCCTCAAAATGCCGCTTAAAATTGCCTGCCCCTTTATCCCATCAGATAAAAGTACCGCTTTATTCTTTACCCTTGTTTTATTTGCACAAATATAGTATACTCCGCAATATGAATACTTTAATACAACCTAAAATTTTAAAAGGTTTTCGCGATTTTCTTCCCGACGTTGAAATAAAAAGAGCTTTGCTTTCGGAAAAATTGGTGCAAGCATTCCGTAGCTGCGGCTTTGTGCCGATTGATACGCCGGTTTTGGAATATTCCGAAATTCTTTTGCGCAAAAGCGGCGGAGAAACGGAAAAACAGGTCTTCCGATTTAATGATAACGGCGGGCGTGATGTTTCAATGCGTTTTGACTTAACCGTTCCTCTTGCGCGTTTTGTTGCGGAACATTATTCCGAGCTTTATTTTCCGTTTAAGCGGTATCATATCGGAAAAGTATGGCGAGGAGAAAAACCGCAGGCAGGACGCTACCGCGAATTTATGCAATGCGATTTTGATATTATCGGTTCGGACACCGCGGCGGTCGACTTTGAAATAGTGCATTTGATAAAACGAGCATTAACGGAACTTAATGTCTCCGATTTTAAAATACACGTTTCACATCGCGGCATTTTTAACGAATTTTTAAAAACACTTACTATTCAAGAACACAGCGAACAGATTTTACGCATTGTAGATAAAATTTCGAAAATCGGGAAAAAAGAAGTATTCAGTCTTTTAGCGGAATTGACTTCCGCCGAAAAAGCCGAAAAGATTTTGGACTATGTTTCAGGCGGTACGGATTCTATCGAAACGGCCGATTTTGAAACTGTCCTTTCTCATATTGAAGACCTCGCAGGCGGGAAATCCGAAGCGTCGATTAGAATGCGCGAGATCTATTCTTTGATATGTGCAACGGGCACTAAAGACTATTTTGTCTTCGACCCGTCCATTACGCGCGGATTCGACTATTACACCGGAGTCGTTTACGAAACGTTTTTAACGCGCCTTCCTTCAATCGGTTCGGTTTGTTCGGGCGGTCGTTATGATAATTTAACCGGGCTTTATATGAAAGAATCAATAAGCGGTGTCGGCGCTTCCATCGGCTTAGATAGGCTATTGGCGGCGCTTGAACAGCTCGGCGAAAGCCGTACCCGTACCCGTTGCAGTTTTACCGATGTGCTCATTTTTTCTACTCCCGATTCCGGTTTGGCTTTAAGCTATAAAACCGCCTCTTTTTTTGAAAGCTGCGGAATAAATGCGGAAGTCTATCCCGAACCGAAAAAAATAAACCATCAATATGCATATGCCGAAAAAAAAGATATTGTATGGGGTGTTTTTATTTCTGAACAAGGCGCTTTAGACGGCGAATTTAATTCAGCAGTTTTTACAATAAAGCTAAAAAATTTGCGTGAGCGCAGCGAAGAAATTTTAACGCTTCAAGATGCCGCCGCAAAAATAAAGGAATTGAAATAAATGAAAAAGCCGATATTTGAATTGATAAAAAAAATAGATTTCGTTTTAATCCTTATTGCATCTCTTTTGGGAATTGCCGTTTTTTCTTTTGTGCTTGTTACGATAATCGGAGAAATGGGAATTTTTCGCGATAGGCATTCGACTCGGCAAATCGCCGTTATCGACAAAGAAAACAACGTTGAAGTAAAAGAACACATTGAATTTTATCACAAAATAAAAGACCTGTACGTTTTTGCAGTACGAAATTCGGGAATAAAGTCCGACGAACTGTATGGCGTAAAAGCTAAGCGTACTTCTTGTTTTTCAGACGACTCGGATAATAGCGGAATCACCAATTTCATTTTTATAAAACAAGGGGAAAAGACGGAACGCACATTGTTTCCGTCGAATGTTTTTATTTATAAGCATTCGTTTCAATTGTTCTATGAAGATGAACCGTCCCGCGACCGGAATTCTCTTGAATGTAATGTGTATGCCGTTATAAAAGAAGACACAAATAATGACAAAGTTCTAAACGATAAAGATTCCATTGCGCTTTATGTTTCCGATTATGACGGCGGAAATTTAAAGGAAATTTCATCCGCAGCCGTTACGTTTCAGCTTACTGATAAAAATCAATTTTTGTTCTCCGAATATGACGGAACGAATCTTTTATACTTTGTGTACGACCGTAAAGAAGACCGAAAACACATGATAAAATCGGTAACGCAAGAAGCTCCCAAAAAGTCTATACGATTATATTATTGAAGAGCATCTTTTAAAAACTCGGGCTACTTTTCGGGACATCTCCGACTAATTTACCATTAAGTCTTTGTACAGCAATGACTTTAAACTTGCCATAAATGGCAGCGGTTTCACCGGAAGCAAGTTCTTATGAAAACTTGCTGATAACAAACGTACATAGAGGTACGTTTGTTATCGAAACATCGCAGCTAAAATAAAGGAAACTGTCCGAAAACTAAAGTTTTTTAAAGCTCTCCTTTTTTAAGCGGCATCAAACGACTGTGCCGGAGCTCTGCTGTGCAATAAAGCCTTTCCTGCACAGCAGAGACGTTTGGATTAAATACCCGTTAATTAAAAATCGGACGGCAACGCCGTGCCTTTCGGAATAAAGATTTCAAATTTGCCGGATACAAAGTTATTTGAACTATCCCTTTCGGTAATTTTTTTGTAATACACATTTGCGGCGGTTCCGTTTATAAATAAGTTCGGAGAGCCTTTCCATGTTTCAGTAGTTATTGTGTTGCCGGAAACGGTTTTCGTGTCTTCGGAGCGTCCTGTAAATGTTTCGATTTCTTTTTCTTTCCATTGCGTTTTCAATGAAGGCGATTTTACGGCGGCAAAAAATTGTTTGGTGTATGTCGGCATACCGGTAGAAGATGTCTGTGTCATTGAATTCGGCGTTTCCATAAACGTTCCTTCTATCTTTAAATTTTCAGGGAATTTAATACCGTCTTCGACGGATAAGCCGGGCTGAATCTCACAACGGTTGCCGCTTTTAAGCGTAATTTCAATGGTGCGGAAATCTTTCCCGTTTAAATAAAAAATACCCGACCAAACGCCGTTGCCTATATGTTTTGCATCAAGATAATATTCTCCGCTTGTAAGATAATCGACGCTGCCTACGCTTTCTTTTTTAAGCGTAACGCTGTGTACGCCCGATCCTGCGAAGTGCGCGCTGAAATTCGTTTCGTTGCTGGAAAGGGTCAGGTCATTTGCCGCCCATACGTATGTTCCGTAGGAACCGGTAAAAAACTGTTCGGCGGCTTCTTGCCCATCCATTGGGCAGGCAGTACAAAGTAAAGCCGTCCCAATAATAGCCGCAACCGCTACTGCTGTAAAACTTAATTTTTTCATTTTATCTCTCCTAATAAATAAATAGAACAATAATTGATTTATCCCAATTTAGTCAACCGGTAAGTTTTTTTAAAGCTTTTTTAAAACGATGCCGAAACCGTACTTTCTTTAGTTGAAAAATTATTCCGATTTCGATATGATTGAACGTACCTTATGGAGGATTGTAATGAAAAAAACCAAAATAGTTTGCACAATCGGACCTGCATCCGAATCGGAACAAACGCTGAAAAATATGGTGAATGCGGGCATGAATGTTTGCCGTTTAAACTTTTCGCACGGAACGCACGAAGAGCATAAAGTAAAAATCGATCGGATAAAAAAAGTGAGGGCAATTCTTAATATGCCGGTCGCAATTATGCTGGACACAAAGGGACCTGAAATTAGACTCGGACAATTTGAAAAGCCTGCAAACATTGTGCAGGGGCAGGAATTTATTTTAACAACACGCGATGTCGCAGGAACCAATCAAATATGCGGCATTTCGTATAAAAATCTTACAAAAGATATAAAGCCGAAAAACCGGATTCTAATCAATGACGGAATGCTGGAATTCCGCGTAATCGATATTCTTAACGAGACCGACGTTGAATGCGTTGCGGTTAATTCCGGTACACTGACAAGTAAAAAGGGCGTGAATATTCCCGGCTTGCGGGTAAACATTCCCTATATGAGCGAAAAAGATATTGCCGATATTGAGTTTGCCGTCGAAAACGATTTGGATTTTATTGCCGCATCGTTTGTACAAAATGCGGATGATGTAATGCAAATTAAAAATATTTTAAATAAGCATAACAGTAAAATAAGTGTCATCGCTAAAATTGAAAATCAGGAAGGACTTGATAATATCGACTCTATTTTAGAAGTCGCCGACGGCGTAATGGTCGCACGCGGAGATTTGGGCGTGGATATTCCTCCCGAGAAAATTCCGCATGAGCAAAAAAAACTCATCCGCAAAGCAAACCTTGCGGGGAAACCGGTAATAACGGCAACTCAAATGCTTGAATCTATGACGCATAATCTCCGTCCGACACGGGCTGAAGTTACCGATGTCGCCAATGCGATTTTGGACGGTACTTCAGCTGTAATGCTTTCGGGCGAGACCGCCGCAGGTGAATATCCCGTTGAAACCGTTGCAATGATGAATTCGATAGCAGTTACAACCGAATCCACGCTTAATTATGAAAAACTGTTTTCAGAAATTTCTTCTCTTCACGAAACGACAATTACGAATGCCATATCCGGTGCAACATGTTCTACGGCGCTCAGTCTCGGCTCAAACGCAATTATTACTGCCTCCGCTTCGGGCATTAC
>CAUUAT010000081.1:0-9296 GCA_963543195.1 uncultured Treponema sp. | reverse complement strand
AAAAATATACAAGGAGGTATATTTTTTAATCGTGGTCGGTCAGACCATCATTATGCTTACGTTCAGTGCGTAATTACCTTTACGCACACTGCGTAATTATGCTTACGTTCAGTGCGTAATTACCTTTACGCTCACTACGTAATTATGCTTACGCACACCGCGTAATTACCTTTACGCTTACGTTCCGACCGTAATTAGTTATACGACCGCCTTTAAACTCTTGTGATAGTACCCTTTTTTGAGGGTCTTCGACTTTTTGCTGCCATTGTTAATAAGTTTTGTCCGCACCTCCAGCGTAAACTCTCCTGCGGGAACCGAAGCGTCCAAGATGGCGATGAGGCGAGCGGGTTTGTTTTCGATAACCGAAGCGCAGCGTACGGCGGTTGTGCCCGCTACGGCGAAGACGCCCTGCTCGCTATCCGTAAGGTCGAACTTTAAGCGGCTGCCGATTATTTCCATAACCGAACCGATTTTGATGGTCTCCGACTCTCCTGTCAGCTTGTCCGAAACACTCGAAATGTACGGGTCGGTGCCGGCGGTTTCGGTTTTGGTTGTCTTTACTTTGCCGAGCGCGGTTTTAAGTGCCGTTCCCGCATTGATGTTTAAGGAAACCGCGTGTCGCTTTTTGTCGAAGCTGTCGTCCGCCCCGTCAAAAACGCCGGTTATGCTCATACTCGTGTTGATGAGCGGCGTGTTGAGTGAGCCGCCTTCTTCGACGATGAATGAACATTCTTGCGTGTAAAGCTGCATGATGGCGACTAGGTCGGTGCGGGTAACGGTGGTACCTCGTTTGACCATACGGTCGATAACGTCGTCAAGGGTGAATACTTGGCTGTCGGTAACTTGAGCCATGTAATCATCCGGCTTTGCCGTGAGTAAGTTTTCACGTAAACAGTACTTTAACATATGTTCCTCCTACTCGTTGTTGTATTTATTTTAAAGAGCCGCAGCTCTTTAGAAATCTTTGTTTGTATGTCTTGCGGTTTACGGTCGGGGTTTCCAAAGGGGACACCCCTTTGGTCGCGTTTTTTCTTTTTTTGGGGTCGTAGGGGGCTTTTTTTCTTTTTCTCGACAAAAAAGAAAAAAACCGCCCTACAAAAAGTCGGGGGTCTAAGGGGGGCGCAGCTCCCCTTATCAAACCAAGGCTGTTTTGAGAAAAATGTGTCTGTGCGTGAAAATCTATTCGGTTGGAATGAGCGCTTAAGCCGCTTGTCGCTTGTCGCTTGTCGCTTGTCGCTTGTCGCTTGTCGCTTGTCGCTTGTCGCTAAAAATTATGAAACAGGTGTTCGGCGTGTCAAGTACCTGAGCACTCTTTTTGTGAGAAAATCGATAACTGAAGTCTCCCTTTGACCGTTTCATATTGATGGCGCATTCTATATTATTTTGGGTAAAAAAGCAAGGGCGCTTGTGCAGGTGCACCTATGTAGGTGCTATAAAATTGGATTTTCCGTTGCCCCTCTTGTTCCCTATTCTCCGTTTTGATATACTGACCGCTCATTGATAAAAGCCGTGTCTTAAAAATCAAATAACGGGGAATTTCTAAAAACTTCGGTTTTTTTAAGATGCCCAACAATGTAAGGTGTACGAAAAATGAATATTTTACTTGTCGGTTCGGGGGGAAGGGAACACTCGATTGCCGCAAAATTAGCAGGCTCTCCTTCTTGCAAAAAACTTTTTATAGCGCCGGGTAACGGCGGCACCGCTTTGCTGGGTGAAAACGTACCCATTCAAGCGGATGAAGTTGAAAAATTAGCGGATTTTGCGGTGGTACATTCGATTGATTTACTGGTTGCCGGTCCCGAAGTTCCGCTTTGTATGGGAATTGCCGATACGGTTTTGCAAAAGGCAAAGCAACACGGAAAAAAAATTGCATTTTTCGGGCCGTCAAAAGCGTGCGCATTACTTGAAGGTTCTAAAGATTTCTCAAAACAAATTATGATGAGCCTTAACATTCCTACTGCGCGCTATCAAGCGTTTACCGATTTTAATGCCGCTAAAAAATACATAGAAACGATCGGCTCTGCCGTCGTCATAAAAGCGGACGGGCTTGCCGCCGGTAAAGGGGTTATTTTGCCGGAAACAAAAGAGGAAGCGTTCACCGTATTGAAGGAAATAATGCTTGAAGACCGTTTCGGAAAGTCGGGGAACAAAGTGATAATAGAGGAACGGCTTGAAGGTGAAGAAGTTTCGATTTTAGCTTTTTCGGACGGCGAACGTATTGCGGTAATGCCGGCTGTGCAAGATCATAAACGGCTGAAAGACGGCGATGCGGGACCGAACACGGGCGGAATGGGAGCATACGCGCCGGCTTCCGTTTGCAGCGCCCTGCAAACGGAAGAATATGCCGCAAAAACAATCACACCCGTTATAAAAAAAATGGCACAAAACGGTACGCCGTATATCGGGGTGTTATATGCAGGACTGATGCTTACAAAACAAGGCGTTCGGGTGCTGGAATATAATTGCCGGTTCGGCGATCCTGAAACGCAAGTTTTAATGCAGCTTTTTGACGGTGATTTGGCTCAAACAATGCTGGCTTGCGCCGAAGGAAGACTGTACGATGCGCCGCCGAAATGGAAATCGGGCTATGCGGTTACAATCGTTATGGCGAGCGGCGGCTATCCCGTTTCATCATCGCCATGCGAAAAATTGAACAAAGACGAGCTGTGCGACGAAAAAGATGTAACCGTCATACATTCGGGGACGGTCATAAAAGACGGGGCCTTTTTTACATGCGGCGGGAGAGTTTTATGTATTACCGCCAATGATGCGAGTTTGCAAAAAGCGTTGGACAAAGCATATAAAAAGGTCAAAACAATTCATTTTCCGAATGTTCGGTATCGAAGCGATATCGGACAACGCGGACTGAAAAAAATTAGAGAAGGTCTTTAAAAAACGTTATACGTTAAGGAGAATCGAATATGAAAAACGAATCGGATAAAAAGTCCGCATACGGCGCAGCGGGCGTTGATATTGATGCGGGAAACGAAGCCGTCCGTTTAATGAGTTCCGCCGTAAAATCGACATATACGAAATCGGTGCTGTCGGACATCGGCTCTTTCGGGGGGCTTTTCGGAACCGAAGAATTGTTGCAAATGAAAAAACCCGTTTTGGTCGGTTCGACGGACGGTGTCGGAACCAAAGTTAAAGTTGCAGCCCAAGCGGGAATGTACGACACGATCGGGGAGGACATTGTAAATCATTGCATAAACGATATTTTAGTACAGGGAGCGAAACCGCTTTTCTTTTTAGACTACATTGCAAGTTCGAAATTAAACCCTCAAATGATCGCCGATATTGTAGGCGGAATGGCAAAAGCATGCCGGACATCCGGCTGTGCTTTAATCGGCGGTGAAACGGCGGAAATGCCCGGCGTATATATGAGCGGCGAATTCGATATTGCAGGCACCATTACCGGCGTCGTAGAGTATGATAAAATTCTTCCGAAAAAAAACATTCAAGCGGGAGATGTGTTGATCGGTTTAAAATCCGACAGTCCTCATACAAACGGGTACTCCCTTATCCGCGCGGCATTTAAAGACGTCGATTTACGTACGGTTTACCCCGAATTGGGTAAGCCCTTGGCGGACGTCTTGTTAGTGCCGCACCGCTCGTATCTGGACATACTGTATCCTATCTTGCAAAATAATCCTGAAGTTATAAAAGCACTTGCCCACATAACCGGCGGCGGCTTTATCGAAAATATTCCGCGCGTAACCGGAAGCGGCTTCATCATAAAAATAAAGAAAGGTTCCTGGCCTATCCCGCCTCTTTATCCGCTTATTCAAAGTGTAAGCGGCACTTCGGAAAACGAAATGTACAGAATTTTCAATATGGGAATCGGAATGATTGCAATCGTATCGCCCGAACATGTTTTGGCATATCAAAAATTAGTAAAAGAAGAATCGTGGGTTATCGGTAAAATTGAAAATGCTGCCGGCTTTGCCCGCTTTGCCGGCTCTGCCCGCTCTCCGGAAAAAACCGTTACGGTACTGGAATAAAATATGACGACAAAAGTTTGCCTCGTTTTAACGGAAAAAACAATTGAAAAAAACCTTTCCGTGTTGGAAAAATACAAAGACTTTGTAGACATAGCAGAGCTAAGAGCCGATTGTTTAAACCAAAGCGAAATTTTATATTTACGCGCATTTCCCGAACGGGCAAAAATTCCTACTATCCTTACGGTGCGGCGGAAGGCAGACGGCGGACTTTTTACCGGCGGTGAAGGTGCAAGAATGACGATTTTCGCGCGGGGGTTGGCATTTGCAAGTTCCGATCCTAAAAAAAATTTCGCATACATCGACTTGGAAAGCGATTTCAGCGCATCGGCTGTTGAAGAAGCCGCACGAATTTTCGATATAAAAATCATCAGAAGTATGCACGGCTCATTTTCCGTAAAAGAGGCAAAAGACATCGTGAAAACCCTAAAAAGCCTCTTACGGAACGAAGCGGAGATTCCGAAATTGGCATTTCATGCGGGCTCGTTATGCGGCGTTACGGAAGTTTTTAAAGCCGTAAAAAAACTGAAAAGCCCTTTTATTATAAGCGTAATGGGAAACTTCTCGCTTCCTGCGCGCCTGCTTTCAAAACAAATGAATTCCGAAATTGTATATACATTCACGCGGGAATATATAAAAAAACACAGTTTGGAAAAAGAACTTATCGACCCCGAAACGCTGCAAGCGATGTACCGGTTTAAAAACATAAATCGGGAAACAACAATTTTCGGTGTTATCGGAAAAGACGTAGCGGGAAGTCTGAGCCCGCTCCTTCATAATACCGAATTTAAACGGCTCGGCATAAATTCGCTGTACATTCCGATTCCTGCCGATACTGCGAAAGAAGCACTTGATTTTGCCGAAACGGTGGACATTCAAGGGTTGTCGGTAACCGCTCCTTTTAAGACTGACGTCGTTTCCGAAATCAATTCCGTAAGCGAGGATTCAAAGTCCATCGGAGCCGTAAACACGCTTATTCGGCATAACAAAAAATGGACGGGGTACAATACCGATGTAGACGGGTTTCGTCAAGCTTTAATCGAATTTCTCGGTGAAGACAAATTGCAGCATTATAAAACCGCAATTATCGGTGCCGGTGGGGCAGCAAAAGCTGCGGCATATGTAATAAAGTCGCTGAACGGGAAAGCCTGCATTTTTAACCGCACTGTTGAAAAAGCGCAAAATCTTGCTGCGCAGTATCATTTTAAATGGGCGCTTCTCGACCCCGTCAACATAAAACAACTGTGTGCGTATTCGGATTTGATTATACAAACCACTACGGCGGGAATGGAACCCGACGTAGAAAAAGACCCTTTAAGTTTTTACACGTTTAAGGGTAAAGAAAAAATATTCGATTTAATTTACCGCCCCGAAACGACAAAGCTGCTTAAACGGGCGCGGGCGGCCGGATGCCGCGTGTGCAACGGTTATAAAATGCTTGAATATCAAGCGCATTATCAGTTTAAGGCATTTACAAAAATAGAATACGTAAGGATGGAAATAAAATGAATAACAATATGAGTATCGACGAGCAAAAAAACGCCGTTGCGCGATATGCGGTGGATACGCTTTTTTCGGAACATATAATTTCGGACGGAGTAAAAATAGGGCTCGGCACCGGTTCAACGGCGATTTATGCGGTGCGCCGCCTTGCAGAACTTTTAGACGAGGAAAAACTGAAAACCGTGTACGCCGTTCCGACCAGTTTCCAAACCGCAATCGAATGTGAAAATGCAAATATTCCCGTGTATTCGCTTAATTCAAAAAAGATAAACGGCGGACTGGATATAACGATAGACGGTGCCGATGAAATAGATGCTGAAAAAAATCTTATTAAAGGCGGCGGTGCGGCACTCCTTTTGGAAAAAATTATTGCGTACAATTCAAAACGGTTTATTATCATTGCCGACGAGCGGAAAAAAAGCGCTGTGCTCGGAACGGATTGTGTCGTTCCTATCGAAATAATTCCGGAAGCGCGGTTGGCTATAACAAAAAAACTTGAAGCGCAAGGAATATGTGTTACACTCCGCGAAGGAATAAAAAAAAAGGGACCCGTTATTACCGATAGCGGTAACTTTATCATCGATATAAAATGGAACCGAACGGATAAACCCGACCCCGCAAGACTGGAAGCGGAATTAAATGCCGTTACCGGAGTTGTGGAAAACGGTTTTTTTACAAAAAACAAGCCGCGCGTTTTTATAGCGCATGCGGACGGCAGTATCGAGGATTTTTAAATGAACACCATAACAACCGGTAATAAAAACCATATGTTGAAAGCAGGGAATTGGTACGGCAAAAATGTAATATGTTTGGAAAAACTGATACGTGAAAAAGCTTTTTCGGATAATTACGCGGTCTTCGATTGGGATTTTACGTGTATTTTTTATGACACACAGGATAACCTTTTTATGTATCAGCTTGAAAATCTTGCATTCAATTTAACACCGCAAGAATTTGCACGGACTATCCGCGCCGGAATTCCGCAAGACATTCCGCTTAAAAACTGCATCAATGAGCAGGGACGGTGTGTAACGGCAATGGAGCTTTCAAGCGATCTGGATGCGCGGTACGAATTCCTTTATACCAATTATAGCGGTTTGGGCGGAACTAAATCGCTTGCCGAAGTTACTGCGAGCGAAGAATACATTGATTTTAAAGCGAAGATAACCGCTTTAATGCTGGGTGCCGGCTCCGTTTGCGATACGGATATTGCGCAATCCGTGAGTACGGGAATGACCGTTGCCGAATTGGAAGCTCTTACCGAAAAAGCCATCGACAAGGGGCTTACCGATGCCATTCAAAAATACACAATCCGCTCAAGCGCCGTACTGACCGGAGCCGCCGGAATTGTGCAGGCTTCATATCGAAAAGGGGTGAGGCTTCAAAAAGAAATACAAAATCTTATTTCCGTCTTAAACCGGAACGGAATAGAAACGTATATTTGTTCCGCCTCGCAGGAAGCAAACGTACGGGTGTTTGCATCAAATCCGAAATACGGATACAACATAAAACGTGAAAATATTTTTGCACGAAGACGGCTTTTAGATGCCGGCGGACGGTTTACCGATAACAATGATTTTTCAATTCCCGCAACGCGGCGTGAAGGGAAAGCCGAAGCGGTAAAAGTTTTAATGGCGCCGCAGCATGGAAACAAACCGCCCATTTTAATTGCTGGCGACAGTGACGGGGATTTTTTTATGATAAACGAATTTAAACATGACGCGACCGTTTTGCTTTTTAACCGAAATCCGAGCCCCACCGCGAAAATTTATGCATTTTTACTGCACGGTCTTGATGAAAGAAAAAACGACGAGATAACATATCCTACGGTTTTAGTGCAAAATAGGAATGACCGGACAGGAGAATTCCTACCCGTGTGATTTTCCTGCTTTATCCCCTGTGTTATAAGGGTGCCCGTGTCGCCGAAAAAGAAAAATGCGAGCAAAGAGAGCTCCCTTTATATTGTTTGATACATGCGGATTTTTATCGACGCTGGAACAAACATATTCGATTTGATATACTCGCACGCCATGAAAACAAAACATTTTTTTCTGTTTGCGGCATTTATGGTACTTATGTTATTTGCGGCGGCTTGCGGTAAAACAGCCGATAAACCTGACCGCGTCGGAAAACAAACCGTTACGGTGCCGCTGGGAGCCGAACCCTGTATTTTAGATCCGGCGAAAGCATCCGATAGATATTCGTTTGCCGTTTTGGATTATATAAATGAAAATCTTACGAACATTCAAATCGAAAACGGAAAACGGCGCATTATTCCCGGTCTTGCTGAAGCGTGGGAGCATAACGTAAATTTTACCGAGTGGACTTTTCATTTGCGCGAAGCCTTTTGGCAGGACGGAAAACCCATTACGGCGGACGACTTTGTATACAGCATTCGCAGAATTGTTAATAGGGAATCGGCGTCGCCGATGGCAATGTATTATGATTACATTAAAAATGTACAGGCAATTTTAAAAGGAGAAAAAGACTATAGCGATATAGGAATTGTTGCCGAAAACGAAAAGACATTGAAAATTATCACCGAAAATCCCGTTAAACGACTTGACGAACTTGCCGCAAAAATTCCGCCTCAGCGTGAAGATATTGTAACGATTTTTGAAAAATCATATGGGAGTGATGCCGATAAAATAATTTCAAGCGGGGCTTTTAAAATAGAGAGTTGGATTCACAATAGCAAGATAGAACTTGTTAAAAACGAAAATTTTTGGAATGCGAAAAATGTCAAGCTTGAACGTATTACGTTTAAAATAATAAATGAAGAAAATGCCGCGCTTGGCGAACTGTTGAGCGGCAGTATTGACATTGCAAATGCTTATTCAATCAATTGGATTGAAGAACTGAGAAAAGCAAATCGCTTTAATGAAATAAGCGGGGTGGATAGCCGCGTTCAATATATTTTTATGAATCAAAAAGATAAACTTTTTTCCAATGTGAAAATCAGGCAAGCGGTTTCGGCAAGTTTAAACCGTGAGGAAATTTGCCGAGATCTATTTGATAACATTTATAAACCCGCTTACGGTTTCGTCTCGCTTTCGACGGAACTTGAGGGGCAAAATTACAGAATGCTTGCAGGTGAACCGATAAAACTCCTTTTACAAAGTATTCCCGACCCGAAGGCGCTTTTTATTGAAGGTTTAAAAGAATTGAGAATAAGCGAAAATCCCGCCGATGTAACGATAGAAATAATGTTTCCGTCAAATGAACGATCTCAATTTAATGAGTATTTGCAGCGCAGTTTATCAAAAACGTTGGGTGTAAATGTTTTGCTCGATAGAACCGAAAGTACCGTTTTTAAAAAGCGGAATAAAACATTGAATTATCAAATGGGATTTAAATCGTGGGCGGGCGGTGTTGACACACCGGTGCGTTATTTGGACTTATTTTTACCCGGCAATAAAATTGTTCCCATCGGCTGGGAAAACGAAGAATATATAGGGCTGATAACCGAAGCAAAACGAAGCCTTGATTTCGGTAAGCAACTTGAATGTTTTAAACGCGCCGAACAAATTCTTTTAGTCGACGAGTGCTGCATTGCCCCGTATGCAAACCAAACCTACAATATTTTTATGCAAAAAAAATTGAAAAACGTGACGCAATTTTATGAGGATACGTATAATTTAAAATATGCGTTTATCGATGAGCGGCTTGAAACATAGCGGATTACGGGTAATCGGTATCGGCTTTGTTCGGTAAAATAATTATTATGGAACTTTTGATGCGGATACAAAAAAGATTTTTGTTTTTCTTTTTAGCACTCATTCCGCTTGCCGTTTT
>CAUUAT010000080.1:0-9565 GCA_963543195.1 uncultured Treponema sp. | reverse complement strand
ACCTTCGGGAACGATAAAACCGAAGCCGATAAAAAGCGTTTGGAAAATATCGTTTTAGCGTCGGGCTTAAAAGAAGTTACCGATAAATTGGATAAAGGCTTAGAAACTGTGGTGTACCGCGACTTTGATGATGCAGACTTTACTCCCTCCGGAGGAGAAGGTCAAAAAATTGCAATAGCCAGAGCCGCATATAAAAATGCCCCGATAGTTATTTTAGACGAACCGACCGCCGCCCTCGACCCAAAAGCCGAAAATAAAATCTATGAGCAGTTTGATTCTTTCTTTGCGGATAAGTGTTCTCTTTATATTTCGCATAGAATGGCGGTTACAAAATTTTCGGATAGGACTCTTGTATTCGACAATGCACACATAGTCCAAGATGGAAACCATGAAACTCTTATAAACCGAGAAGGCAAGTACAAAGAGCTTTATAGCTTACAGGCTAAATATTATAATTAGGACGCCTCTAAAAATATTGGCGGATTTGCTTTGTATCCTTCGCAAATAAAGGTACCTGACGAGCAATTTTGTAACGCCTTATATACTCTATATACAATAGAGTTACAAAATAATGAGCATGGTCGGCATAAATTCTGTTTAAGCTTTTAGCAAAACCGATCTTCCCCGTTGCACAGTTCTGCTGTTTTTAGTACAATGCCCTCTATGAATTTCCTTTTGATTTTTGTTTTACCGCTAATATTTTTACTTTATTCGGTATTTTCCAAAGATACGTCGGGAACTTTTTCCGCTTTTATTTTAGGTTTGATTTCAGGAACGGTTTCTCTTATAATCGTTTCGTTTTTAGGAATCGGTAATTGGGCGACATCTCCTGCTCTTATAGTCCAAACCGAGCGATTCTTCTTGCACTATTTTTTGCTGCACGGCATATTCGGGCTGAGCATTTTTTTCTTGCTTTCATTTTCATTCTCAGGTGAAGTCTTGGATACAAGTTTTTCCGCACTCTTCGGTATTTTTTCCGCTGTGTTTGCACACGCCTTTTACAAAAATATAAACATTCCCTGCATTGGGGAACTTGTATTATTTATTTTGATAATTGCGGGCGCAATTTTTATTTTTGATTTTGTATTTAATATTTTAATTGCAAGCTTAACCGTATCGTTGGACTTTATTATTGTACCGTTTTTACTTGTTTCGCTTTTAGGAAGTTTCGCCTTAGCTCTTTGGTATTTATCCGGATCGCCGGCGGTTTATCTTTCGATTTCAATCGGAATATTCGTGGCGGGCACCGTTCTAAATGCTGTTGTCTCGCGATTATAAAAACGGCACGTATAATGCGGTCGTAGTGCTCGGTGCGACGGCAACCGGCAAAACCGCCTATGCCGTAAAACTTGCCGAAGAAAACTCAGGCGAAATAATTTCGGCAGATTCACGGCAAGTGTACAAAAATCTGAACTTGGGGACGGGTAAGGATTTATTTGAGTACGGAAATATTCCGTATCATCTGATAGATATTTGCACGCTTGAAAAAGAATACACGGTTTTCGATTTTCAAAACGGAGCATACGAGGCTTTTACGGCGATAATTGCAAAAAACAAATTGCCGATTTTTGCAGGCGGAACGGGACTGTATCTTGACGCGGTGATTCGCTCATACAACTTAATCCCCGTTCCCGAAAATAAAGAGTTGCGGCATAATCTGCAAAATAAAACGCTCAAAGAATTACAGGAAACGCTTTTATCGTTAAAACCGGAAATTCACAATAAAACCGACCTTGAACAGCGTGAGCGATTGCTTCGTGCGATTGAAATTGCCGACTATAATAAAACCCATCCCGATGCCGGAAAACTGTCGGCTGCAAGGCGTCCCGACATTAAACCGTTTATAGTCGGTTTACGGTTTCCGCGCAGTGTTTTACGTTCGCGCATCCGTACACGGCTTTTAAAACGTATCGATTTAGGGATGATTGAAGAGGTGAAAAATTTAAACGGGGACGGCGTTTCATGGCAGCGGCTTGAGAGTTTAGGCTTGGAATATAAATTTACCGCACTGTATTTACAGGGGAAAATTCAATCGAAAGAAGAATACATTGAAAGCCTTTACAAAGCGATTTGCAGATTTGCAAAGCGACAGGAAACATGGTTCCGGCGCATGGAAAAAAAAGGCGTTGAAATCCGCTGGATTGAAGGCTTCGGTTAATTCCCGACTGTGATTTTTACGCCCGCATTCGCATTGAAAAAAAAGCCTTTTACGGGTTCACCTTTTTTTGCAAGTGAAAAAGAAAAAACGCCCGCGCCGAAAGTAATAAACCATTCAATATCGCTGCTGATTACGTGTGTAATGCCCGTTTCTACAACAACGCTGCCGGTCGCATCTTTTGCAAACGCCGTTTGATTTTCATACCGGTTTACTCTAAAAAAAACATTTAAAGGAATTCTGAAGCAAGACGGCTTCGAATAGGATACCGTATAAAATCCCATATCGGTAAGACTGATAAATGTTTCTCCGCCGCTCCGTGTTACGGTTTTTGATTTTTGTGAAATTTTCAGCGAAGCGAGTATATTCGGAAAATTCCAACCGAGTTCAAAAAAACCGTCTTGCAAATAAACTCTGCCGGTTTTTGCTGCAGCAAGCTGAACGGCGAAATTGGTATCTACTGCGGCTAAAAAACCTTGCGGTGTTCTGAAGGACAGTGATGTACCGAATCCCGGCTGAAAAAGAGTGATAAAATCCGTACCGAATTTACCGGAATTTAAAAAGCCTAAAGTGGGACCTATAGATATTTTCATAGAATCGGTTACATAAGCAATTCTTCCCCATATCGAATTCCCGAAACCGGGTGTGCGCCGGACTGCCAGCCTCCCGTGAATGTTTTTACCCAAATCTTCATCTAAAATAAGCCGAAAGCCGAAGTCAGGCATTTTTTTTAAAACGCCTTCCGCTGTAAATGCAAAATTTCCGGCTTCCGCGGCAGTTTCAATTTCAACCGGATAAGCGGCAGCCGCCGTAATCAAAAATAATAAAACCGTCAATTTTTTTAAGTTCTTCATTAAAATACCGCCTTCATCGAAATTTGTCCGGTAAACATTTGCGTTAAATTCTTGTACATCAACGGGTTTACCGGAATTCTACAGTCCAATTCAAGTTTATCTATTCTGAAAACTATAAACGGGCTTATTGAAAAAGAAAACGGAGTTATCAGGGTTGGTTTTTGCGAGCAGACGCTCGCCAGTACCGAAAAACCGCCTTCTATGCCGTGTGAATTAAGGCTGCCGAATGTGAGCATCGTGTTTAAACCCGCAAAAAACGAATCTTTTAGCGTTAAATCGGTGATGCCTGAGGGAAGTAAAAATACGGGTGAAACAAAACACGAAATTGCCGTATTAACCGTACCGCTTTTTATGCGCGCTTCGAATGAAGCGTAAAAGTCAGACATAAAGGTTTCGGCAGAAGGTTTTTCTATTTTTATTTTTGCGACACCCGCTTCCGCAAAAAAATCATAATAATCATCCGCTTCAAAAAGCATAGTAATGCCTGCTCTCAGCTCTGACGATTTTATTTCCATGCCTACCGCCGCGCCTGCAAAAAAGTCGAAGGAAAAAAAATTCACTTTTCCGCCGAAGCGGATGTCCGCGTTTATTTTTAAATTTTTCTGCAGTTCTTCATTCCAATATGTGTAAAGGCCTAAGTAAAGACTCTGTTTGGAAGCGCCGCTGATTATAAAACCGGAACCTTTTACCTTATTTTGCGGTTTAAAAGCCGAAGCAGTATATTTTTTTCTAAATTTCGGTTCCGGCATTTTTGCTTTTACATATTCTTGTAAGAGCGCATCGGAACCGAGGTAGTCATAAAAGCCGGTAAAAATTCCTAGAGAAAGAAGCTTGTTTTTTATATGCGGAAAATTGATTGAAGCACCGAAGAAATCGAATTTTCCCGAATCTCGATAATCCGAAACGGGAGAGAAAAAATGCAGCAATTTTTTTATATCCGCATCTATGCTCATATCGATATAGCATACGTAGGACGGCGAAAACCGCAGTGTCAATGAAGATGCCGAGTTTGCTCCGATATACGGCGAAGCGGTAAGTCCGTAAAACGTATTAACGCTTTCAAAATGAGGAACGGATATATTTTGGGCCGTCGCCGTTAAAACCGTACATATGACGAGCGTCGAGCAACATAATTTTTTTATGTTTATATGCATAATCGTTGCAATTTTACAATAGTTTGAAAAAAAAATCCAGCCTATATGTTATCGGCGATAACGGGAAAATGTGTTAGACGGTACCCGTTAAAGCTTAAAAAGGCAACCTTCTTTTTCTTTTTAAAAAAATCGGCATTTTTACGGCTTTAAATGTTATTATTTTTAATAAAAACGTGAAAAAAAGGGCTTCCCGTCTTGACTAATCTCTAAAATAGTATAAAATGTGGGTATGAGTGATTATCTTGACATCAATAATGAAGAGCTTTTAAAAGATTTCTTCAGTGAAGCTGAACAGCAGGTAGAGACGCTTGAGAGCAATGTTTTGGTTATAGAGCAAACGCCGAATGACCGCAATGCCATCGATGAAATATTCAGAGCCGCTCATACCTTGAAAGGGGGTTCCGCGACCGTTGAAATGACTGAGTTGTCTCAGTTTACGCATGCTATGGAGGATTTGCTCGACGCAATCCGCAGCGGGTTTGTGGAAGTAACGGGGCAAACGGTTGACATTCTTTTAAAGTCAATCGATATTATTAAGCTGATGCTTGAGGCAAGAGCTTCGGGAAATGTGTATTCGGATGATGTCTCAGGAATTGTAACTCAGCTTAGGTCATTTATACCTGAGAAGAAAAACGCTAAAAAACCGTCAAAACCTGCGGCGGCACCCCCTGTCGCCGCTGCGGTACCGAAATCCGTGCAGACAGCCGTTGCTTCAAATTTAAAACTTACGGATTATTTTTCAGAATATGAAATTCTGGAATTAAATGAGACAATACAGAAAACCGAAAAGCTATATGCCGTTACGGTTAAATTCGATGAATCGAATTTAATGAATTCCGTAGGCGGCATTCAAGTCTTTGCAGCGCTAAAACAAAAGGGCAGTATTTTAAAAACCGTTCCCGATTTTGACGCATTGTACGAAGATGTATTTCATGAAACGGTTATTTATTTTCTTTCTTCCGCATCGGATAAAAACGATATTGAAAAAGCGGGTTTTATAAATGATGTAACGCTTGCCGTAAATGCCGAACAGCTTTCGCTTACGGTTGAAGCTGCACAGCCGAATGAGGCGGCTGCACCTGTGTCTGCCGAAGCACCGAAATCCGCACAGCCTCAATCTTCCGGCGCCGCTGCGGGAGCGTCCAAACCGCCTGAACAAAGCGATAAAAAGGCTGCCGCACCGCAGGGCGGAATGCATTCTTCCGGTTCCATTTTGCGCGTAGATGCAAAGCGAATAGATTATCTTTTAAACCTTGTAAGCGAAACCGTCATTACAAAAGCTTCGCTCAACCAAAGCGCAATGGAATTCAGCGATTTATATACGGGTTTTCAAAATTCGAATACGGCATACAAAGATAAGACGCGGAAATTATTGGATAAAATCCCCGATTATCTCGGGAAAATACAACAAGGCTATGACATCAATGCGATAAAACAGGACTTAATTAACGAATATTCCGGACTTTTGGAACTTTTCGGCGAATTTGATTCTTCAATGAAGGCTGCCGTTACCAAGTTTAAATCTTCGGCGCAAAATCTCGGCAGAATTTCAGGGGAATTGCAGGAAGGCGTAATGAAAATACGAATGGTTCCCATCAGTCAAATCTTCAGCCGTTTCCCGCGCGTTGTCCGAGACCTTTCGCGAGACTTAAAGAAAGACGTTCAGCTTGTAATTGAAGGTGAAGATACCGAGCTTGATAAGTCGGTCGTGGAAGATTTGCTTGATCCCATAATGCACTGTGTAAGGAATTCTCTTGATCACGGAATAGAAGCTCCCGGTGATAGAAAAAAAATAGGTAAGCCCGAACAAGGAACGCTTTTATTAAAGGCAAGTAATGAAGGCAATATGATTGTAATTGAAATTACCGATGACGGGCATGGAATTGATGTTGAAGCCGTTAAGCAAAAAGCGGTGGAGCGCGGTATTCTGCATCCCAATAAAAATTTAACCGATGTTGAAGCCTTTCAATTGGTGTTTGCGCCGGGTTTTTCTACGAGCAAGACGATTTCCAGCGTTTCAGGGCGCGGTGTGGGCTTGGATGTTGTAAAGACGCATATTGAAAAATTGAACGGGACGGTTACGATAGAGTCGGAACCGAATGTAGGTACGCGGTTTATCATTAAATTGCCGCTTACACTGGCTATTATTAAAGGACTTCTGATAAAAGTAGGAGAAGAGGTTTATTCGATTCCCATTACTTCGGTTATTGAAAGTCACCGTGTAAAACCGGAAGAAATCAACAGAATCGATAATTATGAAGTGTTCAATGTGCGTGATGAAGTGTACAGTTTGCTGCGACTGAACCGTTTGTTTGGAATTAACTCTGCTGAAACGGACGAGGACGGCTATAATTATATTGTCGTTATCGGTACCGAAGAGAAGAAAGTCGGCTTGATGGTTGACAGTTTAATCGGTGAAGAAGATGTTGTAATTAAGCCGTTAAAAGACCAGTTTACGAATTCGCCCGGTATTGCCGGCGCTTCAATTCTGGGAGACGGTTCCGTTTCGCTGATAATAGATGTGGCGCAGCTCCTTGAGCTCGGGTTAAAGCAGGAACTTATGGCACGGGAACGCCGTGAGGCTTCTATTTGGTAGTTTAATTTGAGGAACGATAAAATGGCAGAAACAAAAGAAGTAAAAGAGATAAAAAAGAATGTCAGTACCGGAGTAAGCGATTCCGAAACAGTGCATGATCAGATGATGATCATCGATTTTAAAATGGTAACGTTTTCTCTGGCAGGAAAAGATTATGCAATTGATATAATGCGTGTTAAAGAAATTGCGAAGGCGGGGAATTTTACATATGTACCTAATACGCCGCCCTTTGTTTTAGGGGTTTATAATTTACGCGGTGATATAATTCCTATTATTGATCTCCGTGTTTTCTTTAATATCCCCGTTTCAACGCGGAAAAAAAACCAAGTGGAAAGCATGGTTATAATAACCGTGCAGGAGCAAACTTTCGGCGTTGTTGTCGATTATATCGATAAAGTTGTCGGCGTTTCAAGCAGCACAATTCAGCCGCCCCATCCTATTTTCGGTGATATCAATATTAAATACATTCACGGCGTTGTTGAAAATGCGGGGCATTTATATATCTTATTGGACGTCGATAAAATATTCGCTTCGAAAAATCAAAAAGAAGAAGCTAAAGAAGCGTTACCGCAGGCTCAATCCGCAGCAGATGGCGTACAGCCGGTGTTGGGTAGACAGTCCTCTGAAGGTCTTGATATTAAGTTTATAGGCGATACACTTGCAGCAATGGGTAAATTTTACATTACTTCAGTAAATGAGGCTTGGATACAAAAACGGTATTTAGAATGGAAAGATATGCGACCTTCCGGCAATTTGCAAATTCAAAACGAGCAGGACGCGGCGGACTTTTTGTCTCCTTTCTTATCACCGTTTACAAAACACTTTTGGAGCGAGGCTTATATTAATGCATATTACAAACTGCTGCCTGAAAACAATGCTGCCGTAATCAATGTATGGTGTGTAGGCTGCGGTGCAGGCTATGAAGTATACAGTTTGGCGGTGCTTTTGAAAATGAAATATCAGCGTTCGCACATAAGAATTTATGCGAACGATTTTGACCTTTTGGCAATTTCCAACGCACCGATGCTCGGTGTTCCCGATGAGTTGGCGGCAGGCGTATATGAGCCGTATATAACGAAGACAGTCGACGGCAGCTTAACCTTCTCTAAAGAAATAAAAGATATGATTCTTTTTGAATATCATGATTGTACGCATCAAAATGCCGTACCGGACGCCGATATAATATTGGCGCGCGATGTCTTATCTTTTATGCCGTCCGCATCTCAAGACGCGCTGATAGGCGAGTTTAGAGAAAAACTGAAGAATACGGGAATTATAATCTTGGGGCAAAACGAAGCGATGCCGAAACAAAGCGGCTGGCTCAGAAATGCCGAAGGTGATGTTGTAATATTTACGAAGGAATAACGATATAAACATAAGGATTACAAGGAGTGTTTAATGCGTGTAGAGTATATCAATCCGTTTAGTGAAGCTGCGTATAATATCCTTTCCCAAGTACTACCGGAAGAAGAAATTAAGCGCGGAGATTTGTACCTGAAATCGACATGTATGCCGGTTATGGGTGTGGCTGCCATTGTTGGTCTTGCAGGAGATGTTGAAGGTCGTGTCATTTTCGATATGACTATGCCGACGGCTTTAAAGATCGCTTCTGCAATGAACAGCGAAGACTTAAAAGAATTTGACGAGTTAGCCCGTGCAACAATTACCGAATTGGCTAATCTCATTACGGCGCAAGCGGTAACAAAACTGCATGATTTAGGGTTTAAGTTTGACTTAACTCCGCCTGCTCTTTTTAGCGGAGATAATATGCAAATTTCAAACAATAATATTGAAGCTTTGATTGTTCCAATGGAAACGCCGCATGGAAAAGTTGAAATTAATGTTGCTATTCGTGATAGAACATAGCGTATCGGAGGTATAAAATGATATCAAAACAAGATTTTCCAAGTATTAATGAAAGAGCCCCCGAGGGCAAAAAACCTGATGGAACTCCGTTTAAGGTGTTGGTCGTAGACGATTCCATTTTCGTTACAAAACAGATAGGTCAAATTTTAAGCAGCGAAGGCTACGAAGTCGCAGCTACTGCCGTCGACGGATTTGACGGCGTAGAAAAATATAAAGAATTATGCCCGAATGTCGACCTTGTAACAATGGATATTACTATGCCGAAAATGGACGGTATTACTGCCCTTGAACAAATTATGGCTTTTGATAAAAATGCAAAAGTCGTTATGATAAGCGCTTTAGGTAAAGAAGAGCTTGTAAAAAAAGCCCTTTTATTGGGCGCAAAAAACTATATCGTAAAACCGCTTGACAGAAAAAAAGTTCTTGAAAGGATCGCGGGCGTTTTAGGCGCATAAAGGCAGAGGTTTTACGGGTATCTTAAAAACGGCATTTTTAAAGATACCCGTTATAATTTACATCACCTGATACCTCAAAAAAAATACGGTATCCGCGATGTGTAGATTATTAATTTTTATGATAAAAAAGGTTGGATACCTTTAATAGTCTATAATTTTATAAGGAGTTTTGAAAATGCTTAAAGAAATACGCGGAAAAAGCGCGAAAAATTTGCGCGGCAGAAGTTTTCTTAAGTTGTTGGATTTCACGACTGATGAAATCCGTTATTTACTTGACTTGTCTAAAAACTTTAAAGACATGAAGAGGGCCGGAGTTCCCCATCGTTACTTGGAAGGAAAAAACATTGTCCTTTTATTTGAAAAAACTTCTACTAGGACGCGCTGTTCTTTTGAAGTTGCAGGGTATGATTTGGGAATGGGTGTTACCTATCTTGATCCCAATTCTTCACAGATGGGACATAAAGAATCTATCGAAGACACAGCCC
>CAUUAT010000079.1:0-9571 GCA_963543195.1 uncultured Treponema sp. | reverse complement strand
CGGCTATTTTGTCGATATCAAAGCCGAAACGTTTAAAAGCCGCCGCCGTTTCAAGCTTTGCTTGGTGCAAACCGTCGGAAAAAGCTATTCGTCTTTCTTCAGACTCTGTACTGCTATATCCGTGTCATAATCATATTCGGCTACTAACATATTTATTACCTCCTCTTTTGCAAATATGCGGGCATCTACGTTGTCACTACGCCGAAATAAATGCTCAACGTTTTAGGCGTAAGCCTAAAACTCGATGTCAAAAATCGGACATCCTTGTCCGATTTTTGACGGGCATCTGCTGCGCTTCTTTGTAAAAAGCTAATTTTTATAGAGCCTTTACTTCTTCAACGGAAAGACCGGTAATTTTTGCAATCAGGGTGAAAGCAAATCCTTCAAGTTTCATTGCCGCCGCCGTTTCAAGCTTTGCTTGATGAGAGCCGTCGGAAAAGCCTTGGGTTCTGCCTTCTTCCCGGGCGTCCATCTCGAATCCCGACATAAAGCGGTATTCTTGCCGTGCTTGTTCGTTTTGTTTTACTGCTTGTATCATCGTTTCTATCCTCCCTGTGTATTCAGTGTTTGCCGTTCCTGTTTTCAGGTATTCCAAAAAGCCTTTCAGCTCCGCGTCTTCTGCTTTGCCGAAAGCTTCCGCATTTATTATAATCTTTTTTGTGCCGTCTTGTAAGGGCGTTTCCTTGTCCTCAAGACAGATGTTTTCAAACGTGTAGAGGGGCTTGCCTTTTCCGACCGCGTCGAAGAGACACACAAAGATAATGTAGCAGTCGTTTAAGGCTTTGTAGTGAGCACCTTTGTCCAAGAATGCGATGTCGATTGCTGCTTGATAGTAGCGCATACGTTTTGGGATATTGTGCTCATTGCTTACCTGCATTTCGACGTCGTAGGTCTTTCCCTCTTCGTCTTTTACGAGCAGGTCGAGGCGCACCGACTTTGCTTCAACGCCGGCCGCTACGGTGTTTTGCGGCGACAGGCAGGCAATTTTCCCTATTTTGCCGGCTAAGACCATTTCAAGAAACTCTTTGCAGATTGCTTCGTCCTGCATCACTTTACAGAACATAAAGTCATCGGCTATGGTCAGGTCTTCAAAACGTTTTTGCATAACACACCTCCTTACCTCTTTTACATCCCGCCACGGATGGCGGTGGTTCCACGCATGCGATGTTCGATTAAAAATGTACGTCCTGTACATTTTTAATCTCAGAGTTTTACTGTAAGTAAAACTCTAACCTTTATATCACCGCCGTCCATGGCTGTGCCTGACAAAACTCGAGTTGAAAATCGTACTCAGGATGTACGATTTTCAAACACTATACCACACTCGCCGCCGTTTTGTAAGAGATGATATTTTTTAAGGGGAAGTGTCCTTATGTTCCTCGTTTTTTTAGGGAGAGTCACCTCGTTCCAGCCGACACACCCTCTTGACATTTTCGGAGGAGAGGGGGTATAGTACAGCTCTCTCTTTAATAAGGGGAGAATATCCAATTTCAAACTAAGGAGAAGTACAATGAAATTGTCAAAAAAAGTATTTACAACGGCACTCTTGTTTGCCGTATGTGTTGCAGCACTGTCTGCACAAGGATTTCGGCTTACACCGAAGTCGATGACAGCCGAAAGCACGCTAGAGCTTTTCGGAACGGACGTTGACGACTACCTCAACGTCAACGAGTGGGATGCCGTAAAACCCGAAAAACTGTTCGGGTTTTTAAGCTACGGCTCGAAGGGAAACGGGGCGCTCAACGCAGGTTTTGCGGTGCCGATCGGTAAATTCTATTTAGGCGGCTTTTTCGGCGGTGAATTAACCGGATGGTCTTTTACACGAGACACCAACAAAGACAACAAAGTAACGACGACGAGTTCAGCAACGGTTATGTCCACCCCATTTACTAATATAGCGAGCGGCTCGATGCTGTTCGGTTTTAACAACATCGGCGTTATGGGAAATTTCTCGTTCCAACCGAAATCCGGAAATGAAATAAAAAAAGATGCGGCGAACGAACAGAATACCACCACAAGCAAATTCGCCCTCGACGCCGCTTTGCGGGCAGGCATAAATATAACGGGGCCGAAAGACATGGTTTTTAAAACAGCTGCGGAAGTGGGGATTGTTTCGAACGTGAATAAAGAAAAGATTGAAAAAACCGGCTCTTCCAAGTCAACCAAAATAACAATACAAACCGATCATCTACATACGCTTATCGTAAAGGGCAGCGTCGGGTTTGACTTTGCACATAACGGTCCGGTAACTCAATCGGCGGACTTCGCCCTTGATACCGCATGGGCGATATATCCCAAAACCATAAAAGACGACAATACGAGCGGAACTCGCGTAACGACAAAACAGTACGGTCGGATGAACGACTCTATTACGCTTACTCCTGCATGGCAAATCGCCTACGAGCCTGAAGAAAGCAAAGTCGCCTTTAAAGCGAAAGTCGGAATACCGATGACATTGAGCTTTACTAAAGACAAAGATTATGAAGAGGATTCCTCAACCGGAAAGCGCTACAACACCACGCGAAATCATACAAACAGCATCGGTTTTAACCCGACTTTGCAGGCGGGGCTTATCTATGCTCCCGTTTCCAAGTTCCACTTGAATTTAGGGTTTGGATTTACCGTCCCCACATTCAACTTGACGATAAGCAAAACGGAAAACCGTAAAACGGACGGTTCTGCCAGCTCTCTCGGTACAACTAAAAAAAATACATGGACGTTTGCCACCGCCACCGGAAAAATAACCATGTCGTCCGGTTTTACGTGGCTTATCACGCAAAACGTAACCATAGACGCCTATTGGGAGGTAGCACAAAACTTACTGGACGGGTTCGGCACCCAAAACAAGCTTATCCCGGGTAACACCAAAAACTTTTGGGAAACGGTAAATGGGCTGCTCATTCACCACATGGGCTTTTTAGTAGCGGTTAAACTGTAAAACAAACCGATGAACGCACGGGTTTCCCCCGTACGTCTTAAAAAAACAAAAGCGCCTTCGAAAAGCTTATAACGCTTTTTAAGGGCGCTTTTTTTTATACGCTTTTGAAAAACGCTGAACGTACAAATTGTGCCCGTCCCTTGCCTTCCGTAAAAAAAAAGGGTATAGTATGCGCACTTTAAGGTATAGTCTTTATGGATATTTTCGATATCATCGGACCCGTTATGATAGGTCCTTCAAGTTCGCACACGGCAGGTGCCGTACGTATCGGCTATTTAACACGGACGCTACTGGCTGAACCGGCAATTAAAGCCGACATTTATCTGCACGGCTCTTTTGCGCACACATACAAAGGGCACGGCACCGACCGCGCACTTGTCGCCGGTCTTATGGGGATGAAGCCCGACAACGAACGCATCCGCAACAGCCTCGCTCTCGCAAAAGAACAGGGAATCGAAATACATTTTGACACAATAGACATTCCCGATGCGCACCCGAACACGGCGCTTATCAATGTTACGGGCATCGACGGAAGAAAATTGTCCGTACAAGGGTCGTCAGTCGGCGGCGGCAACATCGTCATCACCGAAATCGACGGAAAACCCGTAGAAATTACCGGAAAAAACCCCACCCTTGTCGTCGAATACCGCGATATTCCCGGCCGTATTGCCGCCATTACAACGGTAACGGCGCAGCACCGGATAAACGTTTCGCAGCTTCACATCGGACGCGACCGGCGCGGCGGAACGGCGACAATGTGCTTGCAAATGGACGGGCTCAGCGTTGACGGTGCTCTTAAAGAAGACATTCTAAAACTCGATTACATTTATAACGTTATTCTTATTCAGCCCGTCTGAGACTGCGTCGTACACACGGCTTCAGACGGTATTAAAAAAAACGGTTTTACCGTAAAACAGTAAAAGGAGTAAATCACGGATGGAATTCAAAACGATAGAAGAATTGGTCGAAACGGCAGTAAAAAAGAAGACGCGGATTTCGAACATTATTTTAGCCGACCAAAGTGCTGCGCTTGAAGAAACGGAAGAAAAATGCTTTGAAAGAATGCGGGAACAGCTGAATGTAATGCTCGATGCAATCGACAAAGGGACAAACCCGCTTATCCGCTCAACCAGCGGTTTAACCGGAGGAGATGCGTACAAAATTTACGAACGTTCCGAAAACGGCACGGCGCTATGCGGTCCGCTATTGGCAAACGGTATCAGAATGGCGATGGCGGTTTCCGAATTAAACGCCTCAATGGGAAAAATAGTGGCGGCACCCACAGCAGGTTCATGCGGCATATTACCCGGTGCCGTCGGAGCGGTTTTAAAAACAAAAAACGTAAAAAAAGAAGATGCGGTTATGGCTCTTTTTACGGCAGGTGCTATCGGAATGGTCATTGCAAACACGGCTTCAATTGCAGGAGCGCAAGGAGGCTGCCAAGCAGAATGCGGTTCCGCTTCCGCAATGGCTGCGGGGGCGGTCGTCGAAATGTGCGGCGGAACGCCGGAAATGGTATCGCATGCGACGGCAATCGCTATAAAGTGCATTTTAGGCTTGGTTTGCGATCCCGTCGCAGGTCTTGTAGAAGTGCCGTGCATCAAACGGAACGCTTCAGGCGTAACGCTTGCGTTTACCGCAGCGGAACTTGCGCTTGCAGGCATTAAAAGCGCTATCCCCGCCGACGAGGTTATTGCGGCTATGAAAAAAGTAGGCGATTCTATGCCTGCCGCATTGCGAGAAACGGCTGAAGGAGGGCTTGCCTGTACCGCGACGGGAAAACGGCTGCAAAAAGAGATTTTCGGAAAGTAAAGGGTATCTCTAAAACAGCTTACGGCAAAACCTTTTTCAGCATTCCATACAAAAAATCGTGCACCTCTTTGCGGTTATCGTCGAACGCCTTTTTGTCGCGTAACAGCTCATACATAATTAAAATGCCGCTGAAGATGCGGCCGTACAAAGTAAAAACGGAATCCTCCGGAACCGATTTTAATACGGAAAGCTGTTCGGCGGCATGGCGTGCAACCTCTTCGGCATTGTCTGCAGCGGCTGCGTTCCGGCGTTTTAAAACCGACTCGCAGTTTTGCAGCATTAACTCCCACGCTTCCCTTTCAAGTTCATAAAATAGCGCTTCGGTTTCCGTATCGTACATAATTTCCGAAAGAAACATAACATATAACTTTTTCTCAGGCAGCTTGTCAAAAAGTTTGGCAAGTAAAAGCTGCGTAATAATTTCGCACACATCTTTTTCGGCAGAAAGTGTTTCTATAATTTCTTCGGAACGGGAATAACGGAAATAATTTCCCCCGCGCATTATATCAAACATAATAGCCTTCGTGCTTTTGTAATATTGATACACGCCGCCTTTTGAAAGCGTCGTACGGTACACGACATCTTCCATAGTCGCATAGCGGTACCCTTTCGTTAAAAAAACGTCTTTGGCGGCCTCCCGTATTTCGCGCTGCCGTTCTTCCTTTGTTTTGCGGTAAAATCTCGGCATAGTTATACTAAATGCTCCACTTGTTTTTCTGCGATAAATTGGTTTGTATACAGCGTATAATAGTGCCCCTTTTGTTCCATCAATTGATTATGCGTTCCCGACTCAATCATTTTGCCGCCTTCAATAACAATAATGGTATCGGCGTTGCGGATCGTAGAAAGCCGATGTGCGACGACAAAAGAGGTTCTGCCTTTTAAAACCGTCGAAATTGCGGTTTGAATTTTTTGCTCGGTTTCGGTGTCGATTGAAGAAGTCGCTTCATCGAGCACAAAAAGACGGGGGTTGCGCACAAGCGTTCGAGCAAAAGAGATAAGTTGCTTTTGCCCGGTAGAAAGAAGGCTGCCGCCTTCGCCGACCGGCGTATCGTAACCTTTTTCCATTGCCGTAATAAATTCATGGGCGTCCACCAGCTTCGCCGCCGAAATAATTTCTTCGTCCGACGCATCCGGTTTCCCATATCGGATATTTTCTGCAATCGTTCCCGAAAATAAATGCGGCGACTGCAAAACATATCCCAAATTTTCGTGTATCCAACTTTCGGGCATATCGGTATAGTCAATGCCGTCAACAAAAATGGAACCCGCTTTCGGTTCATAAAATCTGCAAAACAAATTGACGATTGTGGATTTTCCGGCGCCCGTTGCTCCGACCAATGCGACCGTTTCGCCGCTTTTTACGTTTAAACTGAAATCGGTTAAAACAGGCTCTCCTTCTTTATACCAAAACGAAACGTTTTTAAATTGTACGTCGCCTTTAACGGCGGGGCGCAGCTCATCGGTAGGTTCAAAAGAAGTACCGTATTTTTTTATTATTTCCGGCTTATCAATAATGTCCGATTTTTCTTCAAGCAGCCCGAAAATGCGCTCGGCGGCAGCCTGTGCGGAAATAAATTCCGCGAATAAGTCGGCGGCTTCGGCAAGCGGTTCATTGAATTGCGTTACATAAGAAAAAAACGCGACAAGCAAGCCCAGTGTAACGGCTCCCGACATCACGGAACCGCCGCCGTACACAACCATCAAGCCGATACCGACGGAGCCTATCAGCTGCACCGTCGGCATCAAAACGGAAGAAATTAAAATGCCGCGTATTGAGCTTTTTTTCATCTCTTCGGTTTTTGCAAAAAAATCTTCCGCATTTAATTTTTCGCGCACCAGCGTTTTCGTCGTTTTTGCGCCTTGGATATCTTCGTTGTATGCGGCGGTCAATTGCGAATTAATTTTTCTCACCCGCCGCTGCGCCGTTAAAATTTTATTGCGCAGGTAAATACTGAACACTATAATAACGGGCAGTGTTGTCAGTGCAATCAGTGCAAGTTTTACATTGTCGAAAAACATCACAACGATAACCGAAACAATTAGACAGCCGCCCCATAAACTATCCGTCATACCCCATGACACAATGCCCGATAATTTATTTATATCCGAAGACATCCGTGCCATAAGCCAGCCGACCGCATTTTTATCGAAAAACGAAAGCGAAAGAGATTGCAGTTTATTAAAACATTTTATTCTAAGCCGGTTGCACATTTTTATTTCCACATCGCCTGCAAATTTTACAAAAAAGAAAACACTCGTTCCAAATACAAGTAAAAATATAACTGCGAAAATAATTGCAGGTATAAGATTGGTCATATCTTTACCGTTTACAAACGTATCAATTATGTATGCCGTAAATTTCGGTTCGATAATCTCCAAAACACCCGTTATCGCGCCCATCGTCAGACTGCTTGCAAATAAAAGTTTAAAATAACCGAATTCTTTTAATACTTTTTTCCAAATTCCCGTTTTAAATTTTTCGTTACCGGTTTCTATCGTATCGAATTCTTCCATACCTTAACTCCAATATAATATAGCCTTTTAACTTTGCACCGATGCCTGAATATCGTAAATTCGTTTATATAGACCGGCGCGCTTTATTAAATCATCGTGCGTTCCCTGCTGCGTTATCTTTCCGTTTTCCAACACGATTATCAAGTCGGCGTCACACACCGTCGAAATCCTATGCGAAATAATTATCATTGTTTTATTACCTTTTTCTTCGCGCAGTGCATGACGGATGTGCATATCGGTTTGCGTATCGACCGCCGAAAGCGAGTCGTCAAAAATCAATACGGGCGATTCTTTTATAAGCGTACGCGCAATCGCGAGCCGCTGTTTTTGTCCGCCTGAAAGAGAAACACCGCGTTCGCCGAAAAGCGTGTCGTATCCTATTTCAAAATTACCGATTTCCAGATCAAGCGAAGCGGTCTTCGAGTACCGTCGGGCAGTGTCGTCGGAAGCGGCGGGGTTCGCCAATTTTATATTTTCCATAATTGTTTTTCCGTATAAAAAAGGCTCCTGCAAAACAAGCCCGATTTGAGAGCGTATCCAGCCTTTATCGATTGTATTTAATTCAATCCCGTCAATTGTAATCGAGCCGGCGGTATATTCGTAAAGTCGCACAAGCAAATGCACAAGCGAACTTTTGCCCGAACCGGTCGCTCCCAAAATAGCGACGGTTTGCCCGCTTTTTATATTAAACGAAACGGCATCCAGCACCGGCCGGTCATCCGCGCCCGGATATGCAAACGAAACCGAATCGAAACGAATATTTCCTTTGACTTCGGGTTTTTCGCCCGTAGGAAATAGTTGCTCGGCAGGCTCATTTAATATTTTTTCAATCCGTTCGACGGAGACAAAAGCTTTTCCGATATTGCTTATAATTCTGCCCAGCCGGCGTACGGGCCATATCAACATTCCCGTATATGAAATAAAGGCAACCAAATCTCCCGCCGAAATTTCTCCCCGGTATGCCAAAACGCTTCCGTATAAAATAATTGCAAAAACTTGCCCAAGCGACAGTACGTCCGAAAGCCCCCAAAAACATGCAAAGTTCAAATTTATTTTTAAGTTTTGATTTCTATACCGTTCGCTCCGTTTTTTAAATTTTTCCATCTCGTATTGATGGCGTGTAAAGGCTTTTACGATGCGTATTCCGGTTAAGTTTTCCTGAACGGCAGTCGTCATCGACGCTTCGTATTCGGCGGCGGTTTTAAACTGTGCTTGTATTTTTTTAAAAAAGACAACCGACAAAATAAAGGTTAGCGGCATAATCGCAAACGATACGAACATCAATTTTACGCTCGACTGCGCCATTAAGTAAATTGTATACACTATTAAGAACACGGCACTGACCGTATCCATAATTTGCGAATATAAAGCCAACCGGACGGTTTCTATGTCGGACGTACAGCGTTGAATTAAATCGCCCGTCTCGGCTTTTGCGTGAAACGCATACGGCAAAAGTTGAATATGATTATAAAGCGTATTGCGCAAATTTTTTATCGAACGTTCGGTCGCAACACTCGCCAAATTGATGCGGGCAAAAGTGAATATGCTCCGCAAAAACGAAAAGAAAACGATAAAAGCGGCCATAATAAAAAGTCCCGTAACGCCGCTGAGGTGTTTTTCAAAAAGAGAAACCAGCGCGCCGATCGGATTTAAAGGCAGCGCCTTGTTACTCAAAATCGAATCGATTACGATTTTAATGAGTTGCGGCCGGATTGCAACAACAACCTGTGAAGCCAGCGTAAAAAACAAGGCAAGCACATACAATCCGCTTTGCCTCCGCATATAAGACAGCAATTTTTGTAATTTTTTCATTTTATACTCTCATTCCGGAAGGCATACTATCATAAATCATTTTTTTGTTCTATAAAAAATAGCCGAAAGAGACTCCTAAAAAACTGAAGTTTTTAAAACCTGTCCGTTATTCTTTTTTTTGAATCAGTGAAAAATACATAGGACCTGCACCTTCAGCGGTATCCGGTAAAAACAAATAACCGTACTCGGTTTTTTCCGCAAGCGGCGGTTCATATTCCCGTTCCAATTTGCAGATACGTATTGCATCGTTATATTTTTCCGAAAGCCTTTTTACCGCGCAGTCGTTTTCAAACTTTGATAATGCGCAAGTGGAATACAGTAAAAAACCTTTCGGCTTTAAAAGCAAAAATGCCGCAGACAAAAGCGCCCACTGCCGTTGCGCAAGATTTTTTATTCTGGCTTCGCTCCATTGCTTTAAATATTTTTCATTTTGAATAATATGTCTTTCGGAAGAACACGGTGCATCCAGTAAAATTCTGTCGTATGCATCCC
>CAUUAT010000078.1:0-9623 GCA_963543195.1 uncultured Treponema sp. | reverse complement strand
TATGTTCGATACGCATCATTTCGCGAACCATCAGTTCTACAAATAAGCCGGATTTGTTCTTACTTGATGCAGGATCCGAATATACATAGCGTTCCGCAAATTCCATCGTTTGAGCAAAATCAGGCCAATACATCTGTAAAAAAGTAAAATTTCCCATCGCTATCTTCTTAATAATAAATATCTCAATATTTTTCTTTACGTTATCAGGCATAATAAACGTCGGAATAACGATAATCTATCGGTAAAGCCGATGGCGGAATAATAAACGTTGTAATTTCACTCTATAGTGTATTCTATAAAGCCTTCCGCTTTACGTTTAATAATTTCCCCGATGCCTGCTCTTACGGTTCTTATATTTTTATACTGTACATCTTTCATTCCCTGCCCCAATAACGCATTATGACAAAGAGCAATATCCAAATTAAGGGCGGTAAAATCGTTTTCAAGATTTTCAAAATATTTTACAACATTTCCGGCGCATACAACTTCAATTTCCGCCGTATCGCCTGTTTCTTTACAATAGTTTTCATAATTGTAAATTTTATTTTTTAATTTAGAAATTAAGTCTAATTTTTCTATTCTGAATAAAACTTTATAATGCATTTTCTACCGCGCCTTTACAACCAAGTGAAGCTCGTCAAGCTGCCGTTGGTCGACATCGCTCGGACACTCGTCCATCGGGCTTACCGCAAACGAATTTTTCGGGAAAGCGATAACTTCTTTAATGGATGTTTCACCCGCCATAATCATGACAAGCCGGTCAAGCCCCGGCGCAATGCCGCCATGCGGAGGCGCACCGTATTTAAACGCTTCGGTCAAAAAACCGAATTTCTTTTCCGCTTCGGCTTCGTCAAAACCGACAATTTTAAAAATACGTTTTTGCAATTCCGGATTATGAATCCTGATTGAACCTGATGCAATTTCGTAACCGTTTAAAACCAAATCGTACAAGTCGCCTTTTACCGGCTCGGGATTTTCTTCCATTGTCGGGATATACTTTTCTTGCGGGGCGGAAAACATATGGTGCGCAGGATCCCACTTATTCTCATCGTCATTCCATTCAAAAAGCGGGAAGTCGATAATCCATGCAAATTTAAATTCTTTCGGGTTTAAAAGGTTTAAATCTTTACCGAGTTTGCTGCGGACGGCGCCGAGTGCGGTGCAGGCGATTTTGTATTTATCGGCGACAAAGAGAATTAGGTCGTCCGATTCGGCGCCGAGCTTTGCGCAGATTTGGGCTTCTTTCCCTTCAAAAAATTTTGCGATACCGCCTTCGGCTTTTTCGTTTACAATTTTCATCCACGCTAAACCTTTTGCTTTGTATATCTTTGCGGCGGTTTCCAATTCTTCGATTTTTTTGCGGCTGTAATTTTCTGCCTGAGCCTTAACAACGAGCGCTTTGACGGTACCCCCTGAGGCAAGCACGTCTTTGAACACGGAAAAATTTCCGAGTTCTGCCGTAAAAGCGGCGTCTTGCATTTTCATCTCAAAACGTAAATCCGGCTTATCGGTTCCGTATACATCAATCGCCTCGTCATACGGAATGCGTACGAATTTTTGAGGAAGTTCAATATTCATTGTCTTTTTAAAGACGTGCCGCATCATTCCTTCGGTGATTTTCAACACATCGTCGCGCGAGGCAAAGCTCATCTCAAGGTCGATTTGGGTAAACTCAGGCTGCCTATCGCCGCGGGCATCTTCGTCGCGGTAGCAGCGTGCAATTTGAAAATATTTATCAAAACCCGAAACCATTAAAATCTGTTTATAAATCTGCGGCGACTGCGGAAGCGCATAAAACTTGCCCGGATACAAGCGCGACGGAACAAGATAGTCGCGGGCTCCTTCCGGCGTCGATTTTATAAAAGTCGGCGTCTCGATTTCTAAAAAATCTTTTGAAATAAGATATTCCCGCACGGCAAAAGCAACTTTTGAACGGAGTATAATATGTTTTTGCATCGTCTGCGAGCGTAAATCCAAATAGCGGTATTTAAGGCGTAAATCTTCGTTGGCGTTTGTTTTTTCATCTATTTGAAACGGGAGGACATCGCTTTTTGAAAGCACTTCAATTTTCAGCGCTTTCACCTCAATTTCGCCGGTCGCCATTTCTTTGTTTATCATTGAATCGGGACGGCAGCGCACAGTGCCTTCAACGGCGATGCAATATTCCTGCTTAAGCGAAAAACTTATATCTTTGAGCGTTTTTTCCGCATCGTCATCGACAACAACTTGCGTAAGTCCGTACCGGTCGCGCAAATTGATAAACGTTATTCCGCCGTGGTCTCTTTTACGGTGAATCCATCCGTTTAATATAACGGTCTGCCCTGCAAAATTTTTATTTAATCCGCCGCAGGTAACGGTGCGCTTCATATTTTCCATAGAGCGGCATTATAGTTGAAAGAGAAGAGGTTTGCAATAGAGGGAGGGCTTTATGCGTGTCATGTAACGAATATAAAGCGAATATACACGATTTGATTATTTTTCGTATAAAAAGTTTTCACAACTGAAGCCATGCGAGGGCTTGACATATAGTATAGTATAGTATAGTATGGGCGCATAGGCATTTGCAAAGTTTTTAAGTCGGGCGGAGGTTTTCTTAAAGGCTTTAAGTAAAAATATTTAAGTGCTTATAAGGAGATATTAATGAAAAATAAAAAAATTTTTGCAGCTATGTTTCTTTTAGCTGCAGTAGCTTTATTGTTTGCCTCTTGCGCTTTCAAAATGGACAGCTCACAAAGTAAACACTATGAGGCCTTTATAACAGGTCTTGAAACTCGAGCCGCAATGGCAGATGTTTCTGCAGAAGAGGTAAAGACAATGCTTGCGGCTGCCAATACAGGAGCGGCTGCATTAAAGTACACAATTGAGGATAAAACCCCCGGTAAAATTACAAAAGGTACTAAAGCAGCCGATTTAAAAAAACGCTTTGTCCCCAAAGCAAAAAATAAGTAAGTCTAATCGCAAAGCCTGACTTTTTAGTTAGGCACATATTTTACCCCCATCGGAAGACTCCGCCCTCCGGTGAGGGGGTTTTTTATTGGGCATTTCTAAAAAGGGAGCGGGAACCTTTTTGTATTACCCGTTTACTTTATCTATCTTAATTCTAAATTCGGTTAAAAGACGTTCTCTGATTTTTTCATTGTCAATCATATTAAAAACGGGCTTAAACGCCGCCTCTACAATCAGTTTTTTTGCACTTAATTCGTCGAAGCCTCTTGTCATTAAATAATACAATTTATCGTAATTTACCGCTTCAAAACTTGCGGCATGTTCGCCCATAACGTCATCTTCATCGCAAAAAATAGTCGGAATGGTTGCCCCCGCCGCCGTTTTATCCAGCATAATCGTATTATCCGAAAACTTCGCTGCGGAACGGCTGCATCCCTTATTTAAAAAAATATTTCCTCGAAATATTTTATATGCCTTATTTTTTAATGCGCCTCGAGCGGAAATAAGAGCTAAAGAATTTTTTCCGTTGATAATAAAATTGTGCTCAAGGTCGATTTTACGATTTTCATCCGCAAAATACAACGGGAAAATTTGAACATCCGCCCAATCCTCAGGTATATATGTAGAAGTTGAAGAACCGTTTATTTTTCCGCCCAGCTGAATATCATATAAACGAATGTGAGAATGCTCCAGAGCGTGTATTTTTACGGTTTCGAAATTGATTCCGGATGAACAAAGATTTTGCACCTTTATCAATTCCGCTTCGCATTCTTTTTCTGCGATAATGCTTAAAAGCCCGTTCCTAAAAAAATCAATCAAACCGCAGTCATCCGCAACAGCATCATAATACAAAAATATTTTTACTTTTGCACCTTCTTCAATATGAATAAAATTTTGGTCATATAAAACCTTATTTTTTTCATCCATATTAAAATTTATAAAAATATTTGTTTGCGTATCTTTGTTTCTGTCTTTTTTTATTTTTAAATAAAATCCCGAGTTGCGTTTGTCTTTTACTTCTTGAATGTATGCATCGCCTAAACCGCAATTTTTTTCACGGTTAGACTTTGTGAAATCAAAAATTTTTTTTACCGTATCGGCATCCGTTTCCGATAAAAATTTTTCAATAGGAGTATATTCTACAGCAGCAGTGCTGCCTGAAAACATAAGATTTGTAAAAGGACATGTCGGAATATCCTGTTTAGTGTAGTCCAATCTTTTAAAATAATTTCCGTCGCTCATACATTACCCGCCTTAAAATCGAAATTATCCGATAGTTCCTTCAAGCTCGATTGAAATTAAATTATTTAATTCAACCGCGTACTCTAACGGAAGCTCTTTTGAAATCGGTTCTACAAAACCTTTTACGATAAGAGATTTTGCCGCAGCCTCGTCAAGCCCGCGCTGCATTAAATAAAAAACCATACTTTCGCTTATTCTCCCGATTTTTGCTTCATGTCCGATATCGGCGTCGTCGGTATGCGATTCGATGATGGGGATTGTGTCGGAGCGTGATTTATTATCGAGCATCAGCGATTCGCATTCGGCAACGGCTTTTGCTCCGGTCGCTGTTGCAGCAATATGCAAAAGCCCCCGATAATTCGACTCGCCGCCGTTTTTCGATATTGAACGGGAGTGCATTTCCGAAACGGTATTTTTGCCGATATGGACGGTTTTTGTTCCCGTGTCGAGACACTGTCCTTCGGAAGCAAACGTTACACCCGTAAATTCGGAACGGGAACGGTCTCCTTTTAAAATGCTCATCGGATAGAGCATTGTAACACGCGAACCGAATGAGCCTGAAACCCACTCGATAGCGCCGTCTTCTTCGACAATTGCCCGTTTCGTATTTAAATTGTATAAGTTGCGTGACCAGTTTTCAATTGTGGAATAGCGGAGTGTCGCTTTTTTACCGATATACAGCTCCACTGCACCCGCATGTAAAGCGTTTTTATAATATTTTGGAGCGCTGCATCCTTCGATAAAATGAAGATACGCGCCGTCTTCAATTATTATAAGCGTGTGTTCAAACTGGCCGGATTGCTGCGCATTCAGTCTGAAATAAGATTGAAGCGGAAGGTCAACCTTCACGCCTTTCGGAACGTACACGAAAGAGCCTCCCGACCATACTGCGCCATGCAGCGCGGCAAATTTATGGTCGTTCGGTTTTATAAGCTGCATAAAGTGTTTATGCACAATGTCTTCATATTTGTGCAAAGCGGTTTCCATATCAAGATACACAACGCCCTGTTTCTCCAGTTCGGTTTTTAAACTGTGGTACACAACCTCAGAATCATACTGGGCACCGACTCCCGCAAGCGATGTACGTTCCGCTTCCGGTATCCCGAGCCGGTCAAATGTCTTTTTTATTTTTTCGGGAACGTCATCCCACGTTTCGGCAAGCGGTTTTTCGTCGGAAACTATATAGTGAATAATTTCCTGAATATTTAAATCGGAAATATCGGCGCCCCAAGCCGGCATTGGTCGTTCGTTAAAGCAGTGTAAAGATTTTAAACGTAAATCAAGCATCCAAGCAGGTTCATTTTTGCGTTCGGAAATTTTTTTTACGACTTCTTCACTTAATCCCATACCGGTCGAAAAGTTATATTTTATTTCATCTTTTATATCGTAAATTCCGCGTTCTATATCGGAAATGAAGGTGCGCTTTCTATTTTGAAAAAGTTCTCCATTACCGTTTTTTTTATCCGAAGTTTGTATAGTTTTGTTTACCGTTTCCGTCATAGACTTCTCTTTTGGGAATCTCTAAAAATTCGATAAAATTTTTTACAGATGCCCTTCTATATGTTCGTAGCCGTGCTTTTCGATGTATTCTGCAAGTTCAAAGCCGCCCGTTTTTATGATTTTTCCGTCGACAAGGATATGGACAAAATCGGGTTTAATATAATCCAAAACTTTACTGTAATGAGTAATAATTAAAATACCCATATCCTTCGTACGGAATTTCGACACGCCTTCAAATACCACCCGTGTCGCATCTATATCCAATCCCGAATCGGTTTCGTCGAGAACCGCCAATTTGGGGTTTAAAATTGCAAACTGAAGAATTTCATTTTTCTTTTTTTCACCGCCTGAAAACCCGACATTCAAACTGCGATTTGCATAAGCGGTATTCATTTTAAGCTCTTTCATTTTTTCCGTAAGCTCTTTGTGAAATCGCAGGATCGGTATTTTTTCCCCCGTAACGGCTTCCTTTGAAGCCTTTAAAAATTCTTCGACTTTTAAGCCGGGGATTTCTTCCGGTATTTGAAAAGAAAGGAATATGCCTTTGCGTGCTCGCTCAAAAACAGGGACTTCATTGATGCGTTCATTTTCAAAATAAATATTTCCGCCGTCTATATTAAATTTAGGATTCCCGACAATTGCCGCCGCCAAAGTGGATTTCCCTGCTCCGTTCGGTCCCATAACAACATGAACCTCACCTTTATGTATAGTCAAATTAAGATCTTTAAGAATTACTTTCTCGCCGACCGACATTTGAAGCCCTTGTATATCCAATAATTTCATTAAAACTCCTTGAAATGCGCCTAAAATAACGGACGTGTAATAATATAATAATTTTAAAAAAGATATTCAAGGGTTTGAAAAATCACGGGAAGAGTGCTAAAAAAATGTGTAATTCCTTTGCTTTCCTGTAAGGAGATTACGGATTTTCTTTGACTTTGTTATAATCGCTGTGATGATTATTAGACATCCGGTTGAGTTGTTGATTAAAATAAGGAAAGATGGTATATTATATTAAAATAGATATTTAGGAGGACTTTATGTCGGAAAAATATGATTTGGTGATAATCGGCGGCGGTCCCGGCGGTATGGCCGCAGGAATTTATGCAGCCCGTTCAAAGTTAAAGACGGTTATTCTTGAAGAAAAGCCCAATCAAGGCGGACAGTGTTATATTACGGAAGAAATTGAAAACTACCCCGGTTTCCCCGAATCTTCAGGTCCTGCTCTGACCGAAGCCTTTAAAAAACATGCCGAAAAATTCGGTGTAGAATTTAAGAGGGCTCGAGTAGAAAAAATTGAAATCGTCCCGAATTCACCGGTAAAAATCGTACATGGAAGTGATGGTGTTCAATATGAATGTTATGCGGTAGTGGTTGCTACCGGAGCAAGCGCTCGAGAACTCGGCTGTAAAGGTGAAAAAGAGCACTGGGGGAAAGGTGTTTCTTACTGTGCAACGTGCGACGGAGCTTTTTTTGAAGAATGCGAAATTGTCGTTATCGGCGGCGGTGATTCTGCCGTTGAAGAAGCTATGTATCTGACGAAATTTGCCGATAAAGTAACGATTATTCACAGACGTGACGAACTTCGTGCCGCTAAATCCATTCAGGAAAAAGCATTTGCAAACCCGAAAATGGCTTTTAAATGGAATGCCGTTGTTGAAGAAGTTTGCGGAGACGGTCTTGTAGACAGCGTTATTTTAAAAGATACAAAAACGGGCGAAACTTCCAAATTCGATACCGAAGGCGTATTCGTATTTATCGGGCACAATCCTCAGACGGCCTTTATTCAAGGATTGGTGAACCTCGACGAAAACGGTTATATCCTTACAAACGGAAAAATGGAAACCAATGTGCCCGGTATTTACGGCGTAGGCGATGTTATCCAAAAAGAGTCACGTCAAGTTGTTACCGCCGCTGCCGACGGTGCAATTGCCGGTATTTGGGCAGGGCACTATATAGACGACATTAAAGCTAAAATAGCTATGAAAAAATAAATTTTAGGAGAAAAAAAGATGGTTGAATTGACAAAAGACAATTTTGAGCAGGAAGTACATCAGTCAAAAGGTGTAACTTTTGTGGATTTTTGGTCGGAAGGCTGTGTTCCATGTAAGCAACTGATGCCGGATGTTCATGCAATGGCGGAGCGCCATACGGGAAAAGCGAAATTTTGCTCGTTTAATATTGACGGCGCCCGCCGTGTTGCGATGAAAGAACAGGTTTTAGGGCTCCCTACAATGCTTATCTACGTTGACGGTGTCCGAAAGGACAGTGTTACGGGCAATGACTTAACTATCGGTCAAATTGAAGAAATGGTAAAAAAATACATATAATTTCGGTCTTTCAAGCCGGAAAGCTTGGTCATCGGATTTTGCTTAACGGCTTTTTTAAAGATGCGGTTTAATAGACCGCGGAGCAAAACTGTTTTGCTCCGAAACAAATCCTAGGAGGGATGCTATGGAATTAAAAACCAAAAAGGTCATCATCATCGGTGACCGCGACGGCGTTCCCGGGGAAGCTATAAAGCTCTGCGCAGAATCGGCAGGTGCTGAAGTTGTATACGCTGCAACCGAATGCTTTGTCTGAACGAGCGCAGGCGCAATGGACTTGGAAAACCAAAAACGCGTTAAGGATTTAGCCGAAAAATACGGCCCTGAGAACGTAATTGTTCTTTTGGGCGGTGCAGAAGCCGAATCGTCGGGTCTTGCCTGCGAAACGGTTACTGTAGGCGATCCGACTTACTCAGGTCCGTTGACGGGAGTCTCGTTGGGACTCTTATGCTATCATGTAGCGGAACCGGAAATTAAGAGCCAGATAGACCCCAAGGTCTACGAGGAACAGGTTAGCATGATGGAAATGGTTATGGACGTCGATGCTATTATTTCCGAAGTTTCGACATATCGAAATCAAGGATGCAAGTTCCTTTAAAAGGGCTTGGAGCTTTAAAGCTTGATATTTTTAAGGCTTCGCTGCGGCTTCCGGCGGTTCACACTCTATGGGGAAAATTTTGTTTTCCTAAAGACGGAGTGTGAACCGCTTTTTTTATTTTTTGCCGATTCGCGAGGCGGATATTACCCCTTGAGCTTGAACTCTGACCGTAATCCTAAATAAAAATTAAAGAAAGCCTCGAAAAACTGATATTTTTCGAGGCTTTCTTTATGCAACCTTATTTATTTCTGCCGGTCTAAAATAGCGTAAAACTTACCGTTGATATGAGTGGAGGGTAAAATGAAAACTGACGAACTGCAAAAACGCAGGTATTCAATTGGAGAAGAAATTGCCAATGCCGTAACGCATGGAATAGGAGCGGGACTCTCTATTGCGGCTTTAGTTCTTTTAATCGTGCGGGCGGCTCGATATGCACCGCACAATTTACGTGCCGATTACATTGTAGGCTTTAGTATTTTCGGCTCATCATTGATTATCTTATATTTATTTTCGACATTGTACCACGCTTTGCCTCTAAAGGCAAAAAAGGTGTTCGGCATATTCGATCACTGTTCAATTTATATTTTAATTGCGGGGACATATACGGCATATTGTCTCACTGTATTACACGGTGCTGTCGGCTGGGTGATTTTCGGAATTATTTGGGGATTGGCGGTTCTGGGAATCGTTTTATATTCAATTTTCGGAAGCGCAGTGCGTGTTCTTTCCGTTGTAACATATATCCCTATGGGATGGCTTATACTCTTTGCCGCTCGTCCGCTAAAAGCACAGTTAAATACCGTGAGTTTCCGTTTCTTGATTTTAGGCGGACTGATTTATACTACAGGCTGTATATTTTATGCAATGAAAAAAGTTAAGTGGATGCATGGGATTTGGCATTTATTTGTATTGGGCGGAAGCATAATGCATTTTTTTTCGCTGTATTTTTGCTTATAAAATGGGCCCAGCTGGACTTGAACCGGCGACCCGCGGATTATGAGTCCGCTGCT
>CAUUAT010000077.1:0-9815 GCA_963543195.1 uncultured Treponema sp. | reverse complement strand
TAAGATTGTTTTTATTGTTGGAATGGTGGTTGTATTGCTTAGCGCAGTATTTATAATGACAGGTTGTCCTGAGCAGCCGATAGAAAAAGCGGAATACACAAAAGAAGATTTTGTCTTAAAATTTAAGAATGAAAGCGGTAAAGTGTGTTATGTGGAAATAGCAGGCAGCTCAAGCTCTGCAGGAGGTATTATTGCTGATGCTGGCTGGGAAAGTTCTTTTGATTTTCCGACCGTATTAAAAACCGCAATACCTAATGACGGAACTGAAAAAACTATCACTGTTAAAGATGTTGTTGTGAGCGGAAAAACTTCTAAGCAAACACATATTTATAATCCAAGATTTGGTATTCATGTGATATCTGGAGATCCGATGTATCATGATATGTAGAAAACATTTGTAAGCGAATCCAAAAATCAATATACAGGAGGAATTTTCCATATAAAATTACAAGGGAACACCTTTACGGTTGATTTTACAAATTAAAAATAAGCATTTTCCCGATTTATAATATGATTGATATTTTGTATTGTATATCGGGAGATACCCTAAAATAAAATCTGCCAGTTGTCGATTTTGTGAATTGCCTTACTTATTTCTTGATCTTACTACGCTTAACGGCGAATACGGGCTTATGCCGTCTTACGGTTTTTATCTTATGTTTTTTCCTACCGCACTTGTTCCAGTGAACCGAAGGAGTTGCAGCTGCGGTAGTCTTTTTAATATCGGTCGCCCATTGTGAAAACATCAAAATCATTAAAATTAAAAAAATAAGAAACGGAAACCAATTTTTAAAAATTGCAAAAGGCGTTTTCGAGTGCTTATATATGGGAATTTCCGAAACAAGAGTTTCCGCTTTAAAAAGAGGCATTGTATTTAAAACCGTACCGAATGGGTCGACTACAACTGAAAAGCCCGAATTGGTGGAGCGCACTAAAGTTGTTCGCAGTTCTATAGCTCTGTAATATGAAACGACAAAATGCTGATATTCGGCGCTTGCAGTTTTTGACCATGAGTCGTTACTCATATTAACTAAAAGCTCGCTTCCTAAATTGTGCAAAGCAGTACATATGCCGGGGAATGCATCCTCAAAGCAAATGGGCGCGGCAAATTTTATATTTTCACTGGAAGAATTGGTAACCGAAAAGAGGCTGTATTCGGAACCCGGAGACCATGCCGATGAAAAGCCGATGATTTTATCAAAAAACCGTTCGACAAACGGATTATCGGATAGCGGGATATATTCCGCAAATGCGATAAGCTGGATTTTGGAATAAAGTCCTAAAATATGCCCCTCAGGTGAAATTAAGCATGCCGAATTATAAGACTTGGAGCCGTTATAATACGGTGTGCCTGTAAAAAGCGGGATATTTAAATTCTTTAAAAAAGCGGAAAAAGGCTTATTTTCGGGTGCCGTATCGTAATAATAAATATCATTCGGATACGATTGCACAAGTGAACTTTCGCTCCATATAATCAAATCGGGTTTTTTAGGTGCGCCGGCGACGGCTTTTTCGGTAAGCATTTCCGATCTTTCGATATATTCTTCAAAATTGGATATGTCCCATGGATCGCTGTTCTGCTGTACGATAACGACATTCAACATCTTTGCCGGTTCAACTTTTTTATTAAGTACGACAATTCCGTATACGGTAAGAAGAATAACAAGGCCGGCAACAAAAGCGATCGGCATACGGAATTGTTTAACCGCTTTTATAAAGAGTTTGTTATTTGCCGAATGAGCGTAAGAATGAAGGATTTCGCCGAAGCAAGCCGAAATAAGCGGTACGGTAAAAGAGAGCCCCCAAACTCCGGTTGTATCAATAAATTGGATAAAATGTTTTAAGTGAAAACAAACCATAGGCGCCGTTCCCCACGGATAGGCTAAAAAACCGAGAGACTTAAAGCATTCCCATAAAAGCCAAACGGCGGCAAACGCAAACATTCTCGTTGTTCTAGTTTTATTTACGATATAATAAAAAACGACTCCGAAAGGAAGCGCCAAAAAAAAATAAGCAAGCGTACTTGCTCCAAGTGTAAAAATTGCAAAATTTTCAAAAAAAGCGAGCCAATAACTTGAGAAAAGGTGAACAAAAGATGTGAAAAACCCGTATAAAAGTGCCGCTTTTTTATACGAGCCGCAATTTAAAAAAACATAGTACAATAGAGCCAATGCCGAAAAGCCCGCTATCGCAGAGCCAAAATAAAAAAAATCATTCGGAATTCCTATTGAAAACAAGAGACTTGAGCATATAACCGCCGAGAAATACAAAAAAAAGTGCATAAATTCTGAATCTATTTAAGCATTTTTCTTGAAAAAATTCAAGATAACGAGTATTATGTAGACATGCAAAAAATAGTAGAGTTTCATATTGACGAGTACGGTGATGAACCCGATGCATGTGCGCTGGCACCGGCACGATTCCATTTGCTGGGCGAACACACGTGGTTTGCTCACGGAAATACGCTTTCTATGGCAATAAACCATCATTTATATGTTTGCGCTTCGCGGCGTATGGATAATAACTTCAGACTATTCTCAATCTCATTGAACGAACGGAAAAAAATCTCCGCCGCCGGATTAAAGTATAAAAAAGAGGACCGATGGGCAAATTCGGTAAAAGCCGTCATCCTCGCATTTACCGATTTCGGCTATTCCGTTTCGGGCTTAAATTTTTCGATTCTTTCCGAAATTCCTGCCGATGCGGGACTCGGCACTCCCAACGCTTTAAAAACGGCGGTCGCGTTAATTTTGCGTAAAATGTTTGCTCCGAAACTTACCAAAAGCGATCTTGTAGAAATTCTGGAACATGCAAACGTTCAATATTTAAATACATATCCGCACCGAGCTGACATATTATGCGCTTTATTTGCAAAAACAAATCATTGCGTACGTACCGATCACAGAAAAAAAACTGCGGATATTTTTCCGTTCCCGATTGAAGGGCACGCGATTATCCTAACGGATTCGAGAGTTCCGCGAATTATTGCGCGTGAAGAATTAGGCGCACGTCTTGATGAATGTATTGATGCGTATGAGCTGGTAAAACAACACCCCGATATGCCGAAAGATATGTCCAAATTAACCGAAAAAATGCTTGAAGAACTTGATATCCCGGAATCCGTCCGGCGGAGAGTAACGTATATTATCCGTGAATCGCTAAGCGTAGACGATGCGGTGGACGCGCTTAACCGCAAAGATAATGTTGCCCTTTCGCGGATATTGAACCGCTCGCATGAGGGGCTTCGTGACCGGTTTGAAATTTCCTGTCCCGAGCTGGACTGGATTGTAAAACGGTCTCTGGAATTTATCGAACCGTCTTCAACAAATATGGTTTGTGCACGAATGACGGGAAAAGGATTCGGCGGCTGTACATACACGATAATCCGGGAAGAAGATGCGGCGACATATGCCGAAAAACTCGATGATTATGAAAGAATATTCGGGTTTAAACCGTTATTGTATACGGCAAAACCCACAGGTTGTGCACGAATTTTATAATCCGGTAAAATATGTATAAGGCGTCGAAAAAAAAGAAAAATACTTTTCAATTATTTTTGGTAGGAATTGTTTTTACTCTTATTGCGGTAATCGCGGCAGGCACCGTTTTTTCCGCAATAAAAAACGGTAAACGGAGCAAAACGGAAGCCCCTCCCGCAGCACGCAATCTGCCTAAATCACTTTACAGCGATCTGGGTAGATTGCGTGCCGTTACCGAAGAAAAATGCCCTGTTGTAATTTTTCCCGTTTTGGAATATAATACCGCCGATTTGCAGTTTCAAGAAGAGCTTGTTCAAAAAAAAGACCGACTTAGGGCGGTTATTATCGGTTGGTTTTCCCAAAAAAGTGCAATTGAACTTTATACCATGCCGGAGCAAACCGTAAAAAAGGAGCTGCTTGCAGTCGTAAATTCGATATTGGATTTATCGGAAATACGGCGGATATATTTTAAAGAATTTATTATTTTAGGGAATTAGAGAATCGCTAAAAATTCCCTTTAGAATAAGAGGTATTATAAATGAATCAAGAACCCGTTCCTGCCGCTCAAATTATCATCTCGATAATACCGATTGTCGGAATTGTGATGGCTGCCGTTTTGATTTTTTTCTACCTTCTTTGGCGGCATAAGCAAATTATTTGTCAAATTCAAACAAAAACCTATATACCTATAAAATTTAATCTGTTGAGATTTTGCCTTATAGCCGGTATATTATTAACAATGATCGGCCTCGTGCTGACGGTGTTATTCGGCATAATCGATGGAGTCGGCTATATATTGCTGGGCGGCCTCGTTCCGCTCAGCTGCGGAATCGGGCTTTTACTGTATTACATACTTTTTTCAAAGACGGCAAAAAATGATTAAGATTCAAAATTTTTTAAAAAAAGAATTATCCTCAGATGCCGAAGATAAACTTTTGTGTAAAACCGCTCTTTCAGGCAACGCCAATGCATTCGGTGCAATCGTTGCAAAATATCAAAAAAGAATATATTCGCTCGGAATGAGTTTTTTTAAAAACCACGATGATTCTGAAGATTTCGTTCAGGATGTAATGCTGAAGGCTTTCGCGGCTTTGCCGAAATTCAGAGGAGAATCTTCGTTTTCGACATGGCTGATGAGGATAGGGTATAATACCGCAATAAATTCGGTAAACAGAAAAAGGGAATTTGTTTCGGCATTTGAAGATTTTGAAATAAGCGCATCGGACCTTACACCCGAAGAAAATCATATCCAACGTTGTGTAAAGGAGTCGATCAGACGGGCGGTAAACGAGCTTCCGGAAAAATACAGAATATGTGTCGACTTATACTTTTTTTATGATATGCCCTATTCCGATATAGAGTCGATTACGGGAATTCCCGTAAACACCGTCAAGTCGCATATATTCCGTTCAAAAAAAATATTAAAGACGGAACTTGAACAGATGGGTATTTGCGGCACGGAAGAAAAAATTTTATATCCCGTTTTTTTTAAATTAAATTTAGCTTATGAAATGTAGTGAAGCGATTAACCGGTATATGGCGCTTGACAAACATGAAACCGTTCCCTTTGCGGTTACGGTTCATCTTTTGCGTTGCGAAAAATGCCGCAGCCTTGTACGCGTAATGACAAAGACCGCACGTATGTATTCATCGGTGCTTACCGAAACTGTTACACAGGATGACAGCCTTATGCAAAAAACTATGGAGAAAATAAATAAGGCGTTGCCCGGTTTGATGTATTTACAAGCGGAAAAGGCGCGTTCTAGTGTACGTCTTTTCCCATGGGTTATAACCGGTCTTACAATGACATTGGGGCTTGCTTCCGTTCCGTTTACAAGAATAGGGCAGTGGGCTGTAGAAATTTTTCAGCTTCGTTTTATAATTCCATTTGCATTAACGTTTGCAGCTTTTGTAAGCGTTTTTTCTGCTCTTTTTGTAGGACGTAATTTGGATTTTTTTATAAAAAAATTCGATTTAAAATTAGAAGCCGCCGATTAAAAAATCGGTGCGGCTTTTCAGTTCCATACGGCGGTAGGATTGATCGTCGCTCCGTTTTTATAAACCGTAAAATGAAGATGCGGTCCCGTACTTCTTCCCGTTGTTCCGACCGTTCCTATCTTTGTTTGGTATGTTACATATTGACCGCGCACCGCTGAAATCGTATTCATATGCCCGTAAAGCGTTTGATATCCCGAATGATGCCTTATAATTACATAGTTTCCGTAGATAGCACTGTATCCTGTTGCGACGACGGTTCCGGCAAGTGAGGCATAAATAGGCGTCCCTTTGTGGGTTGCCAAGTCTATACCGTTATGGAAGCTGCGCTGACCGGTAAACGGGTCCCGCCGCCATCCGTAGCGGGAAGTAATTCTGTATCCTACGTGGAGAGGTGTTTTAAAAAGATCGCCGTTAATTTCTTGAAGCGTAACCCAATCAAGTTTTGCGTCCGGCAAAAAGACGGCGGCACCTGGTTTAAGCATATTGTTATCTGAAATATTATTGACCAAAGCCAGCTTTTCCAAAGAAATTTTATATGCATCGGCAAGTTTTTCCGGAGTGTCGCCTTTTTTTACCGTATATGCAATCCCGTCTAATGAAGGGATTTTTAAAAGCTGCCCGATTTGTAAAGAGCGTGTATTTTTCAATTTATTTACGCTGATAATCGCATCCTGACTTATTCCATATTTTGCAGCTATTTCACCGACCATATCCCCCCGTTTTACCGAATAAACCGTATAATCGAGCGGCGGAACTTTTATTTCTGAAATTTCTTCATCCGGCCGAAAAGTCGGTAACACTGAGTCGCCTCCACCCATCCCCGCATCCGGTTGGGGTGCTGCCGGTTTTTGTATGGATAATCTGCCGAAAGTAAAAACTGCAGTAAGTGCTAAGAAGAGGACGCCTAAAATTGCAATTAAAAGATAATATGACTTTTTCATTTTATAAAATTACGAAACCTTTAAAAATGTATAATTCGGGAACACCCTTTATTTATAATCGGAAAAAACGATTCCTTATTAAAGAAATCACTCACGAATTATACAAAAAACGAAAAAAAAAGCAAGTCTACATATGGAATTATAAAGACGGTTTGATTAATTAAGCATTGATATGGAGATTTCTAAAAATTTCAGTTTTGTGTAAAAATTGATTTCAATGATTACGCCGGAAACGACATTGACAAAAGCAGTAAAAAAAGTTATACAAGAAAGGGTTCGTGGGATAGAATATTCATAGGTGGAAGTATATGAATACCAAATAAACGGTAAAAGGCACAGATATTGCAGCCGGTCGGTGGACACCGCTCCGACATAAGGGGTGCAGTGCTCCACAATAACTAAGGAGAAAATACGTGAAAAAACTATCGAGAATTTGTATAGTCTGTATAAGCTGTATAGTGCTATCCGGTTTTATCGGGCTCTGTACTAATCTGATAAATGCGATTATAAGCCCTACATATTTTATTACCGTAATGCATTGGGAACACGTCGAAAATCTCGTTCGGTCTGCAGGTGCGCAAGGACTGTATCAAGGAATTGTGCAAGGGATGTTTTTTGCATTAGTGTTTTCATGCGTCTATATTATCTCAAATAATGCGGAACTTAATATAGCAGCAGTACTAAAATGGATTGTATCTATGGGTGCAGCCTCCATCGGACTGTGGGCTGTCGGAGGTGTTATTGCAATAGCATTATCCGCTTTAAGTCCGGAATTTTATAAACGAACGTTTATAGGAGTTCCTGACGGATATGCTGCAATGTTCCGTTACGCTTGGGTAGGCGGTTCAATCTGGGGTATTACTTTCGGCGGAATGCTCGTTATGATAATCGGTACGATACTTTTCAGAAATGCACACAAACGCTGAGGGGTATCACTCCATAATAATAGCAGACATAATTACGGATCTAAAAGAAAAAATATCGCAATTTTTTAAGGGAACATTATTTACGAAGATGTTTTCATTTACTTTTTCTCTTTTTTATGGTAAAGTGATAAAACTATAAATCATTTTTGGAGGACTTTATGGATTTTAAACGGAATATAGAAAAATATGTTGAACTTATTTTAAAAGTCGGCCTTAATATACAAAAAGGTGACGGAATTTTCGTACTTGTAAACGAACACTCAATCGGCATGGTTCGTGAAGTTACAAAACAGGCTTATAAGATGGGAGCTAAGGATGTTATCTATGATTTTTCCGATGATGAGATGACACTTGACCGCTATGCTTACGGTTCTGACAGCATCTTTAAGGAAATGCCCAAATTTAAAATAGACTATATGGAAGCGGCTTATAAAAATAATTACCACCGCCTTGCCATAGTAGCCGACAATCCCGAACTTTTAAAAAACGCTGACGCAAAAAAAGTTTCGGAATGGAATAAAACCAAAGCCCTAGCTTCAAAGCCCATAATGAAATACACAATGGAAAACCATGTAAAATGGTGCGTTGCCGCCCACCCTACTCCGGCTTGGGCAAAATCGGTATTTCCCGAATTACCTCAAGACCAAGCCCTTGCAAAACTTTGGGAAAAGGTCTTCGATGCAACAAGGGTCAGCATGGACGACCCGGTCGCCGCATGGAAAGAACACGATGCCGCCTTAAAAAAGCATCAAAACTTTTTAAACGAGATGGCTTTTGAAAAGCTCTTATACAAGGGGCCGGGAACCGACTTGGAAGTATATCTTACCGAAGGACACTGCTGGGTCGGCGGCTCCGGAAAGAGCACACGGGGAGATGTCTTTATGGCCAATATTCCGACTGAAGAAGTATTTTCTATGCCTCATGCCTTTAAGGTAAACGGAACATTAAAAGCTACAAAGCCCTTGGCGGCCAGAGGAAGAATTATCGACAATTTCCATTTTACATTTAAAGACGGAAAGGTTGTAGACTTCGATGCTAAGGAAGGAAAAGATGTGCTTCAATCCCTGTTAGACTCCGATGAAGGAGCAAGCCGGCTTGGAGAAGTTGCCTTGGTAGCAGATGATTCTCCTATCAGCAACACAGGAATTCTTTTTAAAAATACCCTCTTTGACGAAAACGCATCCTGCCACTTTGCTATAGGAAATGCCTACAGCGAAAATATAAAAGGCGGAGAAAACTTTACCGATGAAGAAAAGAAAAAAATAGGAATGAATAATTCGATTATCCATGTTGACTTTATGGTAGGCTGCCCCGAACTTTCCGTTATCGGAGTTAAAAAGGACGGAACCCAAGTTCAGCTTCTAAAAGACGGAAACTGGGCAATATAGGGGAAGAAATTTATAGTAAGGATTTTTTATGAATAAAACAATAATCAAACTAATCGGTATTGTAAAAGCTGCCGTGATAGCGGCTCTTTTGGTTATGTGCATCGGCTGCCAATCTTTTTCCTGTTCGGGCGAAGTCATCAAAGGAAACGAAACGATAGAAGCTAAAACGTTTCCGCAAAACAATTTTAATGCTATTTCCATCAAAGGCGGTTGGAATGCCGACATAAGGTATAGCGAAACTTTTTCCATTCAAATTGAAACGGATGAAAACCTCTTCCCCTATTTGGATATATCCCTTACCGGTACCGTCCTTAAAATCGGTTTTAAATCGGGATACAGCGTATCGCCGACTCACCGTAAGATCTCTATTACAATGCCGGCTTTAACGAAGCTGCAGACAACCGGTTCCCTTACAGGCATTATTTCAGCATTCAATAGACCTGAAGACGAGATGTCGATAGCTATATCAGGCAGCGGTAACATTACTGCAAACGATATTGCTGTAAAAACCTTGCAGTTGGATATTTCAGGATCAGCCGATTTTTCTGCAACAGGAAAGGTTCAAAATATGAAAGTGGAGATTTCCGGTTCCGGAGATATAAAAGCCGCCGATCTTGAAACCGAAATGGCCGATATTTCCATTTCAGGCTCCGGTACTGCAAAAGTATGGGTTACGCAGCATTTAACAGCCGGTATCAGCGGTTCAGGCTCAATCCATTATAAGGGTACACCTGCTATTACATCTCGAATTACCGGTTCAGGCCGTATGAAACCCTTGAAGTAATTGGGAGTAATATAGTATCCGGTATCTGCAATGCTGATTGCATCGGTCGGACACCATCACCCAATTAAAAAACTTTCTTCTAACCTTGCAATTTTTAAAGAAATATTTTATAAATAAGAAAATGACGGACAAACGCCCCGACAGCAGTTACAAACGTTCTCCATACAAATTCATCAACCGTAGAAAATATCGATTTTCGAGGATTGATGAATTATGCCGTTTCAAGAAAGCGAGAGACGGCATACAGTCCCAAAAAAGTGCAAAAAGTTTTGCAAAAGTACTTGACAAAACCGAAACGC
>CAUUAT010000076.1:0-9941 GCA_963543195.1 uncultured Treponema sp. | reverse complement strand
GGATAATAATTTCAAATACAACCTCCGTGATTGTCAGAAGCACTGCGATCACGGACGTCCTTTTATATTCCCTAAGGCTTTTTGATAGGGTTTTCAGCATAAGTATTAATCCTTAAAGAAAGCTATTATACTAGTATTTATTCTGAAAAGCAATCGACTTAACCGGAATAGACGTAAATGTGCAGACTTACGTCAAACGTCGTTCGCTTTTTCGGAACTTATATCCGCTTTAACTTTTTCCGCAATTTCCTGCGCTTGTTCTACCGAAACCTTCGCAACTGCAGAGATCGCTTCGGGGACGGCGGCGGCTAAGTTTTGCAGAGAACCGAATCGCTTCAGTAAAAGAGCCGCCCGCTTTTTGCCGATGTGCGGAAGTGCTTCAAATTGAAGATAAAGCGCAGCAGCGTCTCGTAATTTATTATTGTGAGTATTTGAAAACCGATGCGCTTCATCGCGTATCCGTTGCAAAAGGCGTAAAGCATCGCTGCGGCGCGGCAAAACCTGCGGTACGGAATTATGCGGGAAATATATTTCCTCATTTTTTTCCGCAAGCCCGACAATCGGAATAGTTAATTGCAGTGCGCTGATGATACCGTATGCCGCATTCACTTGTCCGATACCGCCATCAATCAAAATTAAATCAGGTAACTCCGCTTTCTCGTTTACAAGACGCGTGTATCGGCGGGCAATTACTTCTTTCATTGATGCATAGTCGTCGATAATGCCGTCGGTCGTTTTTAAACGGAATATCCTGTAATTTTTTTTGTCCGGATTCCCGTCCTTAAACGAAATTAAAGCCGCCGCAGGGAAACTGCCGTGCAAGTGTGCAATATCGTAGCCTTCAATGCGGTGAGGCGGGTACGGAAGATTCAAACGCTTTTGTAAGTCTTCAACCGCCGCAAAATCGCCTTGTTCACGCAAACGGCGCGCCGCATCCTCTTTTGCATTAAATTGAGCCATTTTTAATGCTGCGCGGTGATGGTTAATATCCGTTTTGGGCAAACCGGCGTAATCGGAACCGTTACCGCCACTGTCTTTTGTATATGACACCGTTGGAGAAGCCGCTTCCGTTTGAGCCGAATAGTCTGCATTTTCGTTTCCGCTTGAGTCGTTTTCAATGCAGATACCTGTAATGTGCGTGTTTGCGCCGAGTTCCGTTTTAAGCCAAAATTCCGCACGTTCATTACCGGCACTGCTATAAGGAATAAAAATACGCGGCGGAACATATCGTTTATCGGTGTAATATGCCGAAAGGAATTCGGGAAGTATTTCCTTTTCATCTTTTAAACTGTTGGCTCGGTACAAGTCTCTGCCGACAAGCCGTCCGTTACGCATACGTAAAACGGTAAAGGTTACCATTGCGCCTTCAAATGCCCACGCAATATAGTCGCGGGACTCAGGATCCATATCCTGCACGATATTTTGTCCGCGTATCGAATACACTGCTTGGATTCCATCGCGGAGCCGTGCGGCTTTTTCAAACTCTCTCCTCTTTGCCGCCTCTTTCATTTGTTCGGTTAAAGTGCGAACGGCAGCCTCGACGTCGCCTTCAAGCAAAAAACAAATCTCTTGAATCTCCTTGTTATATTCTTCACTCGTAATTTTCCCGCAACACGGGGCACGGCATCTTCCGATATGAAAATATAAACAGGGCGTTTTCCGTTTTTTTAACCGTTTGCATTGCCGCAGCTTATAATTCCGCTTAATCAAATCTAAAAAAATATCGATCGCTCCCACATTCGGAAAAGGGCCGAAATATTTTGCACCGTCGTTTTTAATATTCCGCGTTCGGTATAAACGCGAGAACAATTCATTCGTCAGCTTTAAAACGGGATATGTTTTTCCGTCTTTTAAATTGATGTTGTATTTCGGACTGTATTTTTTAATTAGCGTGTTTTCAAGAAGAAGTGCTTCGTATTCCGTTTCGGTTTGGATGTATTCAAGCGCTGCCGCATTGGAAACCAAGATGCGTGTTTTAATATCTTTGTTGGAAGTAAAATATGAAGACAGTCTATTTTTCAGCGATTTCGCTTTCCCGACATAAATAACGGTGCCCGTTTTATCTTTCCAAAAATAAACGCCGCTTGTTTTCGGAGCCGTCAGAGCAATTTTATGAAGCTGTTCTCGTATACTTGTTTCCTGCATTTTAAAAGATTTTCTTAAGTGAATACCGGCTAAGCTACAACGTTTATTCAGCCGGTATTTTATGTTATGAATTTAATATATTAAGTTCATCGCTTACCGTTTTTATTACGAGTGCGCATGCCTCATCTTTTTCGACTAAAACCGATTTGCAATTATTCCGTACTTTGAATTCGACCTTCGGGAGATTTTTTTCTCCGACTATAATTCTGATAGGAATTCCGATTAAATCCATATCTTTAAATTTAACGCCTGCTCTTTCTTTTCTGTCGTCAAGAAGAATTTCAATACCGTTTTTTTTCAAGGTTTCATACAGTTCGTCGGCAACTTTTTGCATACTGCCTTCGTACTTGACGGGAATAATAACCGCTTGAAAAGGCGCTGTACTCATAGGCCAGATAATACCGTTCTCGTCATGGTGTTCTTCAACAATGGAAGCCGTAAGTCGGTCAAGGCCTATCCCGTAACAGCCCATACAGGGTACTTGTCGTTTCCCGTTTTCATCGAGATATGTCATATTCATCGCTTGTGTATACTTGTATCCGAGTTTAAAAATATGCCCCAGTTCATTTCCTTTTTTTGTATAAAGCGGTGCACCGCAGCACGGACATTTGTCACCCGCTTTTACCGTACGCAGGTCAAACACATAATCCGGCGTAAAGTCTCGGTTGAGTTCGACGTTGGTAAAATGCACGTCTTTTTTTAAACCTCCGGTTACGGCTCCGTGCATTCGGATAACACTTTCGTCCGCAACAATGGGAATATCTTTAAGTCCGACAGGACCGGCAAAGCCTACGACCGTTCCGGTAATTTTTTCAACATCGGCGTCGCTTGCAAGAACAGTCTCCGACGCTTTAAGCGAAGATTTTAATTTAGCTTCGTTTACTTCCAAGTCGCCCCGAATACAAACTGCCGCGAATGTGCTTTGCGTTTTTTCTTTTTTCCCTTCGTTTAGTACTTCACTGTTTTCTACCGCATAAATGAGCGTCTTTATAAAAGAGGTCGGCGGTATTTTTAAAAATGCCGTAAGCTCATCGATTGTTTTTACATTCGGCGTATTTATTTCTTTTAAGAATTGCGAAACACCCTGCATGGAAGGACGGGCGATTTCTTCTTCCGGCTTGCATGCCGCTTTTTCTTCGTTGGCAGCGTACCCGCAGGCGGAACAAAGCAGCAGCGTATCGTCACCTACTTCGGATTCAACCATAAATTCTTGTGAACCGCTGCCGCCCATACTACCTGAGTCGGCTTTTACGGTTATTACGGAAAGACCGCAACGCTTAAAAATTTTAGTATACGCCCGCTCAAATTTTAAATAAGTGTCGTTTAAACTGGTTTCGCTTGTATGAAAAGAATATGCATCTTTCATAGTGAATTCGCGCGTACGCATCAAGCCGTAACGAGGGCGGATTTCATCGCGGTATTTTGTATTGATCTGATATGCCAAAAGAGGATAGTGCTTATACGAGGAAAGCTCATATTTCAGAATTTCGGTGAAAGCTTCTTCCGCCGTCGGGCTTACGACAAAGTCTTGGTTCAGCCGATTCTTTATACGCAAAAGTTCAGGTCCCATCGAATCCCATCTTCCCGACTCTTGCCACAGTTCTCCCGGAATAATAACGGGCGGTTTAAATTCCAAGCAGCCGATGGCGTTCATTTCTTCGCGTATTATGTTTTCAACTTTTCTAAAAGATTTTAATCCTAACGGCAAATAAACGAACAGACCGTTCGCTAAATTCCGAATCATACCCGCCCGCAGTAAAAGTTTATGACTTTCGACAACCGCTTCACTCGGAATTTCCCGTAAAGTGGGCATATACATTTGTGACATTTTCATACGTTACAAACTCCTGCAAAAACCGGAATTTCCCGGCTCCGTGCTTCTTATATTGTATCACAATAAACTTTTTTTGACAGCCGTCTTGTAAAACCCGACAACCTTTTAAAGGCAGCCGCTCTTTTTCAGCGGAAAATATCGACGGCCATTGTTACGGCGCAATATACTAAACCGAGCGACATTACAGCATTTATAATCTTACCGTATTTTCCCAAAACTTTATCGAATGAGGCGCCGACGGCAACCCAGCACATGGCGCACAGCGGACCGAAACACGACAGAAAAACATACCATCCGGCAAGTGCGCTTATCTTGGTGTAATGCGGCAAAATAAATGTAGACCATACCGTAATTGCATAAATGATAACCTTGATATTGATAAATTGCAGCAGGGCGCCGTACAACACAATGCGGGATTCTTTTACGGGCGTCTTATCGTCGTGCGGTTTATCCCGCCATATAAGCCATGCAAGATACAGCATATAACAGGTTCCGCCTGCCAAAAAAAACGGTTTAATTGCGGGAAGCGTCTCGTATAATACCGAAGAAAAAACCGCACAGCACAGCATCAAACAGAAAAAACCGATAAGACAGCCCAACACAAACAATGCCCCTTTACGAAAGCCGTACTTTCCCGAATAAGCCATCGCCGTCATATTATTCGGACCCGGAGTAATGGACGTTACAAACACGAAACTAAAAAAAGCGATATAATTCATTTATCCTCCCGATTGCAAAATTATACTATAAAACCTGTAAAAGGGCAACGGAAAGTCGCTTGCCGCACAACAAGAGCATAAAAGAAAAAGTAGACTATATAAAGATAAACCTTTTATAGTCATCGCGCAACTATAGCCGATGTTGACGAACGGTTTGAAATGAAAATGATTGCTTAGCATAACGAGCATCTTTTTAAACAGTATATCGATTGGGAAAACGGTATTCCCGGTCAGGACACAATCCGCTGAGCCCCTTCGGTAATTTAGCTACAATTTTACAAGATATAAACCTTATCAATATTTTTTAAAAAGCTGTGTGAACTTTCTTGTTTTTTATATAAAATTTTCGTGCTCTTGCCGTGATTTATGGCAACCGCATAAAGCCTTTTTTTAGGAATAACGCTATTTAAAAATATGCATATGGAATAACCTTGCGCCGGAAAGAAAAAAATAGGAGATGATATGTTTTTAATTGCCGGGAAATGTGACACTCTTATCCGACGGGATAAGGGGGCAGGCAGCAGATTGAGACGAAACGTGGGGCAATGCGTCCTATTGCCTGTTTTTGCATTAACGGTTATAATGCGCTTTCGTACGGGTAAAGGCGGCGCTCAAGGCTTTTTTTCCGAGAACCGGGTGCGCACGAAAAACGGTGCCCGTACCAGTTTACAATGAAACCGCTAAAAACGGAGAGGTCTAGCGGTTTTCACGAGGAGTTTATAGATGAGGAAAGAACACGATTTACTGGGAGAATTGGATATTCCTGCAGACGCTTATTACGGAATTCAAACCTTTAGGAGCACCGAAAACTTCAAAATTACGGGACTGCGCCTCTGTGACTTCCCCGACTTTATTAAAGGTCTTGCCTACACAAAACAAGCGGCGGCACAGACAAACTTTGAACTGGGGTACTTGGAAGCGTCCGTACATAAAGCGGTTATTCAAGCCTGTAAAGAAGTTGCCGAAGGCACATTCGATAAAGAATTTGTGGTCGATATGATTCAAGGCGGGGCGGGAACTTCGACCAATATGAATGCCAATGAAGTTATTGCGAATAGAGCAAACGAAATTTTAGGACAGCCGAAAGGAACATATGCACCGTGCCATCCGAACAATCATGTCAATTTTGCGCAGTCGACAAACGACGCGTATCCTACTGCGGCAAAGCTCGGCATCTGCCTTAACACAAAGCCGCTTATTGAAGAATTGAACCGTCTTATCGTTTCTTTTAGAAAAAAGTCGGAAGACTTGGGCGACAATATAAAAATGGGGCGCACACAGCTTCAAGATGCCGTTCCTATGACGCTCGGGCAGGAATTTGAATCGTATGCAGCTTCTTTGGAAGATGAAATTGAACAAATCCAATTTGTCGAAAAAAATTTGCATACGATCAATATGGGGGCAACCGCAATCGGGACGGGTATTAACTCTGACCCTATGTACACGCCCAAAGTTACCGCGTATCTTTCAAAAATATCCGGCTTGGAATTAAAAGCCGCAAAAAATATGATTGCGGCGACAAACGATACGTCCGGTTTTGTTACATATTCTTCCGAATTAAAACGGCTTTCGGCAAAACTTTCAAAAATATGCAGCGACTTGCGGCTTCTTTCGTCGGGTCCTAGAACGGGTTTTTTCGACATCAGCCTGCCGCCGATGCAGCCGGGTTCTTCGATTATGCCCGGTAAAATAAATCCCGTTATTCCCGAAGTCGTCAACCAAATTTGTTACCGAGTCATCGGAAATGACACGGCGGTAATTCTTGCAGCTGAATCCGCACAGCTTGAGCTGAACGTTTTTGAGCCGGTTATGATTTATTCCATTTTTGAGTCGATAAAGCTATTGATAAACGGAATGAAAACGCTGCGGGAACGCTGCATAGACGGAATTATCGGAAACTATGCACACTGCAAAGAAAGCGTTCTTAGGAGTATCGGGCTGGTAACCGCCTTAAACCCCGTTATCGGATATGAAGCGTCTTCCGATATAGCGAAAACCGCACTGCGGGATAACCGGAGTGTCTATGACCTTGTTTTAGAGCGCGGACTTCTTTCAAAAGAAAAGCTGGATGACGTTTTAAAGCCGGAAAATATGACAAAACCCCGAAAATTAAAATAGTGTAAATGAAAACAAAAGAAACCGGCAAACGGAGCACACCTTTAAAAGACCGAAGGGTCTTAGTGCTCCTATCGCCCCGACTTGACATTTACTTGACTTTTAAAAAGTCAAGTAACTCATAAAATTCGATAAGTCTATATATAGCAAGGAATTAGAAATGGGCGCTGACGGGATCGAACCGCCGACATTCTGGGTGTAAACCAGACGCTCGTACCAGCTGAGCTAAGCGCCCGACGGGTCGGATACTAGTATAATTCATAAAAAAAGTCAATAGGATTCCTTTGCTATTTTTATTTTTGTTTTTACTGTTTTAAAAAATCGCACGTAAAAAAACGCATATTGACAGCAATATCCGCTTGGTTGTAGTATTACGTCTATAAATTATTTTCGCATTTCGCGAAAAAGGAGAGAGTTTTTATGGAACAATTTTTACAGAGCCTTACAAACTTTGTTGCCGATTTAAACGGAAAAGTATGGGGTGTTTACTTTTTAATTCCGCTTCTCTGCGGAACCGGTCTATTTTTTACAATCAGGTTGGCAGGAGTTCAAGTTACAAAATTCGGTATGGGGTGGAAACGACTTTTAGGTAACTTTTCTTTAAAAGGTGAAAAAGCCGGAAAACATGGTATGAGTTCTTTTCAAGCGGTTGCAACGGCAATCGCCGCTCAAGTGGGAACCGGAAATCTGGTAGGGGCCATGACTGCTTTAATTATGGGCGGTCCAGGTGCAATTTTTTGGATGTGGCTTGCCGCCTTTGCGGGTATGGCAACAAACTTTGCCGAAGCATGTATCGCTCAAATATATAAAACAAAAGACGCTTCCGGTCAAACCGTAGGAGGTCCTGCATACTATATTTCGGCAGGTTTGGGAAATACCGGTTTTGCAAAATTTCTTGCAGGCTTTTTCTCGGTGGCTATTATTCTTGCGCTCGGATTTATGGGGAATATGGTTCAAGCAAACTCTATTTCAGATGCTTTCCACAACGCCTTCCATATTCCGCCATGGGTGACGGGAATTGTTCTTGCAGTAATTGCAGGTATAATCTTTTTAGGCGGAGTAAAACGCATTGCATCGGTTACCGAAAAAGTAGTTCCCATTATGGCTATCGTATACGTTCTGGTAGGTCTTGTCGTTATTATTCTCAATGCCAAAAATATTCCTGAAATGTTCGCGATTATATTCAAAGGAGCTTTTAATCCGAGAGCCGTCTGGGGCGGTGCATTAGGTTTCGGAATCGGAAGAGCCGCCCGTTACGGAATTGCGCGGGGCTTATTCTCCAATGAAGCGGGAATGGGTTCCACTCCCCACGCTCATGCAGTTGCTTCGGTAAACCATCCGGTAGAACAGGGTGTTTTAGGTATTGTCGCCGTGTTTATTGATACGTTCATAGTTTTGAATATAACGGTATTTACGGTTTTAAGCTCGGGCGTTATTAAATTTGAAAACGGAGAGCCTACAATGAAAGGTATTAAGCTTGTTCAAGAAGCTTTTGCACAGCACTTACCCGGAAACAGTATCGGTACTATTTTTATTGCAATCTGTCTTCTTTTCTTTGCTTTCTCAACAATTATCGGTTGGTATTACTTCGGTGAAACAAACATCAGATATTTATTCGGCACAAAAGCCTTAATCCCCTATCAGCTTCTCGTTGTCGCCTTTGTCTTTTTAGGCAGTTTATTGAGAATTGATCTGGTTTGGGAATTGTCGGACTTTTTTAATGGAATTATGGTTATCCCCAACCTTATCGCCTTATTGATTTTAAGCGGAACCGTTGCGAAACTTTTGCAAGACTATAACAAAGGTGTACCGTTCGATGTAAGTAAATATCGAAAATAACGGTTACTATATAATTGTATCGGAGGGCGGTTTTAGGCTGCCCTCTATTTTGTACTGACGGCTTTAATAATCATATAATGGATTTACGACATAACAAAATAATTATAACAAATAACCCACGTGTAAAAAAAAGCTATGAAGAAAATCTTGAGCTGAAAACAAAATACGACATTTTGTTTTTTGATTCCCGCGATGAAGTTTTTACGTGTGTGCGGAATTTAAGACATAAAAACTGGAAACTTTTAAATCACGCAATGGCGGGAAATATTCCCATACACAAACATCCGTACCGCAGCATGGCACTGGAACAAAAAAATTCTCTTGATACGGATTCTCTTCTTTTATGGGAGTCGGCGATAGAACGACTCAAACGCGGGAAATTACCGCCGTATCCTCAAGATGTTTTAGAAGATTTTCAAGAATTGGATTTTACGCTCTTTATCGGAAATATCACATTATAAAACAGACTTGAAAAATTCAAATTTTGTGATATAATTGCATACGGTATGAACGATGAATTGAAAAATAAACTTTCCGAAATTGAAAATGTCCTCAATTACGGTTTACCCGAAAATATAGACATGACTATTCAAAATTCTTTTTTCGGAAAATCCCCCTGCATTGTTCCCGAAGCGGCGACTCAACTTGCCCTCCCTTGCCGCGAACTTATGCGGCGCGGAGGTAAAAGGTGGCGGCCTCTTTTGGCGGTTTTATCGTGTGAGCTCGCAGGCGGCGATGTAAAAGATATATATCCGCTTACGCCGCTTGTCGAATTTTGCCATACGGCAAGTTTAATTCACGATGATATTGAAGATAATTCCGGCACTCGTAGAGGAGAGGTAGCGATTCATTTAAAATACGGAACCGATGTTGCGATTAACGCGGGAAGTTGGCTGTACTTTCATGCGCTAAACTGTATCAATTCATATAATGCGGATGCCGAGTTAAAAAACGGTTTATATCATCTATATATCCGCACTGTCCAACGACTTCATTTGGGGCAGGCGATGGATATAGCGTGGCATTCGGATCCTGAACATATCCCCAATAGAGAAGAATATCTTACGATGATTGCCTTAAAAACGGGAACCCTTGCAAAGTTTGCAGGAGAACTCGGATTTTCCGTTGCGGGTAGACCGGAAACGGACGTCGCCGAATTCGGAATGATCGCATCGGATGTCGGAACCGCCTTCCAAATTTTAGACGATATAAAAAACATCACAACGGGAAATGCGGGTAAAAAACGCGGAGACGATATTGTTGAAAGAAAAAAGAGCTTACCGGTCGTG
>CAUUAT010000075.1:0-10314 GCA_963543195.1 uncultured Treponema sp. | reverse complement strand
AAGAGACGGCAAGCACTGCAATCAATGAAATCAAAACGATTCCAAACCTTAAAAATCTTTTCATAGATTCCTCCTCTACAAAATTGTTTTTTAGTAATAAACCTCCACTCGGCATACTCCTTGCGGACATAAGTGCCTCAAGATGTCCGCTTATGCGGGCGGTTATTACCGTAAGACAGTGTAACTATACCACAGAATATGCCGAACGTCTATACCGCACATTGCAAAATCGTAAAATTTTTGTTATACTTCGGCACATCTATGACAAAAGCTTGTATTTTTGACTTGGACGGAACGTTAACGAACTCGCTCCATTCCATTGCCTATTTTGTAAATACCGAAATCGCACAATACGGAATGCCGCCCGTTCCTGCCGACGACTTTAAAACGCTTTCGGGAAACGGAGCGCGGACGCTTATTAAACGCGTGCTTGCGCGGTATGATAAAACCGATGCGCAGCTGGAAGAAAAAATTTTACGCGGATATAATGCGGCATACGATGCCGACGCTTTGTATTTGTGTACGGCATACGCCGGAACTCATTCACTTTTAAAAGAATTAAAAGAGCGAAGCGTTTCGGTAAATGTTCTTTCGAATAAACCGCAGTCTACGACGGAAAAAGTGGTAAAAACGCTTTTCGGCGAACATACTTTTTCGTGTATTTTCGGTGCCCGGGACGCCGTACCGCTTAAACCCGACCCTGCGGGTGTTTACGAAATTTTAAAAACGATCGGCGTAAAAAAAGAAGAATGCTTATACATAGGCGATACCGCAACGGACATCCAAACCGGCAAAAACGCAGGTCTTTTTACCGTCGGCGTTTTATGGGGCTTCCGCACCCGTGCCGAACTTCAAGCTGCCGGTGCTGCTAAAATCGTAAAATATCCGACGGAAATACTGGGTTTATTGTAGGCATCCGTAAAAACGTGCACCGGATTTGCTTCGCATCCTTCACAAATAACGGTGCTTCATCCGTATGTGCTTTTCGCTTGAAACTGCACTGCGGGAACGTTGCGCTGCAAAAGTACTGCTGAAAACTTTTTTCGGAAATTGAGATTTCCTGCAAAAAGTTTTTGATAGGAGGTTTATGTGCAAAAGAAAGCAAGCATCATTTGTGTATTTATTTTTATGTTTTTTTTCGTGCAGGCAGGGCACGCACAGCCGGCAGAATCCGCTCACAGTGAAACGGACGCATTTTTATTTCGGTTCAAATTCAGCAATAACGATTCGTATAAAATACATTCGGTAGTAAACGAAACCGTTTATGTAAACGGCGCATTCCACCATACCGCCCAAATTATAAACAGAATTACAGCAACGGTTTCGGATGTAATCGAAGCAAAAGAAAACGTTCCCGCTTCGGCTCTTTTTTCTTGCGAATTTATGACAAGCGAGCAAAATTCAAACAAAACGTTCAGCTGGAACAGGAATTATCCGTCCGTTTTCCGAAGAGATGAGCTGGGTGTTTACAAAATTGAAGATACGTATTTTATGCCGGTTGTTCGCGATGTTCCGGTTTTTCCCGGCTATGCCGTCGTGCCGGGAGAAACGTGGAAAAAAAGCGGACACGAAGCTCACGATTTTCGGGATGCATTCGGGATTGAAAAACCTTTTATCGTACCGTTTGAAGTCGAATATACCTATGCCGGCACCGCCGAAATCGACGGCAAAACATACCGCCATATTACCGCTTACTATACTTTAAATTATACCGTTCCGCAGGAAATTTTAAAAAAATATACCGCCGATATCGATATTCCCATAAAAACACTCGGTGCATCAAAACAAAATTTATACTGGGATGAAGAAAAAGGCAACTTGTTCCGCTATGACGAAGAATTTGCAATAAAACTGGTTCTATATTCCGGCACTGTTTTGGATTTTAAAGGAACTGCATCCGCCGAAGTAATCGAAATAAAAACTCCAGACACGAAAGCGGAAGAAGAATTCAAACGGAATGTTAAAGATTTGCATTTGGAAAATACCGAAATAAAAGAAAATGAAGAAGGCGTTACAATCAGTTTGGAAAAAATCCGCTTTTTACCGGACTCTTCGGAATTACTGGATTCCGAAAAAGAAAAACTAAAACAAATCGCGCTGCTTTTGCAGCCTTTTAAAGATCGGGAATTTTTAATCTCAGGGCATACCGCACTTGCCGGCACTGCGGAAGAACGGCAACTCCTTTCGGAAGAGCGGGCTTCGGCGGTAGCAAACTACTTAATCGAACTCGGCGTTCAAACGCGGGAGCACATTTATACGCGCGGATTCGGTGCACGGAAACCGCTTGTTCCGAATACCTCATCCGAAAACAAAGAAAAAAACCGCCGTGTCGAAATTACCATTTTAAAAAATTAAAGCCGCTTGACCTTTTTGCGGGGTGACTGTTCTTCGATGACGGTTTTTATATTAGGGGACATCTGAAAATCTCCGTCGTTAAACAAATACATTAAAAGCTCCGTTCTTTCTATTGCTTCCGCAGCTAAACCTGCCGCCTCCTCTTTATCCAAATCGGTATAGGGATCGTCTTTAGAACTTAAAAACTCAATTTCACAGCCGTATATTTTTTATTGCATTGACTTTTTTTTAAAATGCAGTTATTATCCCTTTCGGACAGTAGTATATTTTTAAGGAGATTGCCTATGTATTGGCTTTTATATTTTATCCTTCCTGCTGTCGGTATAATTCTTGGATGGACGATTCGCTGGCTTTACGCCAGATTTCAACTATCTGCTTCTGAACAACGCGCAGAACGAGTTTTACAGGAGGCAATAAAGGATGCTGAGGCTCAAAAGAAGGAATTCCTTCTTGAGGCAAAAGAACAACTAATTCGGGAACAAAAACAGCAGGAACGGGAAAACAGAGAACGCAGAAACGACCTTCAGCGTCTCGAACGCCGGGTAACACAAAAAGAAGAGCAGCTTGATAAGCGGCTTGAAGCGGCGGAAAAACAGGAAAAAATTCTTATCGAGAAATCAGCCGCTCTCGATGAGCGAAGCAAGGTTTTAAGCGGCGAAGAAGCAAAATACAGAGAAGAGCTGGAGAGAATATCGGGGTTAACGCAACAGGAAGCGAAAGATCTCATTATCCGTAATTTGGAAAATGAAGCGAAGCATGACGCGGTTTCTATTGTCAACAAGATAGAAGAAGAAGCACAGTTGACCGCCGAAAAAAAAGCCAGAGATATTCTTGTAACGACAATTCAGCGTATTGCCACCGAAACCGCAAGCGACATTACCGTTTCGACGGTAAGTTTACCGAGTGATGAGATGAAAGGCAGAATAATCGGTCGCGAAGGACGGAATATCCGTGCGCTGGAGACGCTAACCGGCGTCGACATTATCATTGATGATACGCCGGAAGCCGTTGTCGTTTCGTGTTTCGATCCCGTACGCAAAGAAATTGCACGTGTCGCATTGGAACGACTTATTCTTGACGGAAGAATTCATCCTGCAAGAATTGAAGAAATTGTGCAAAAGGTAACGCGGGAAATTTCACAAAAGATTTATGAAGAAGGCGAGCGGGTTTTATTCGATCTCGGCATTCATAATATGAACCAAGAAGGCATAAAGGCTTTAGGCAGGCTTTATTTTAGAACAAGCTACGGGCAAAACGTGTTGCAGCATTCTAAAGAGGTTGCCGTTATCGCCGGTATGATTGCAAGCGAAATTGGAGCCGATGTAGAAGTTGCTAAACGCAGTGCGCTTTTGCATGATATCGGAAAAGGCGCGGAAACCGATTCCGATAAAAATCATGCTGAAATCGGTATGGAACTTGTCCGCAAGATGAACGAAGACCCTCGCGTGGTAAACGCGGTAGGCGCGCATCATAACGATATTGAGCCGACATCCATTGAAGCGATTATTGTCCAAATCGCCGATGCAATTTCGGCCGCAAGACCCGGTGCGCGGCGTGAAACGATTGACAATTACGTTAAGCGGCTTGAAAATCTTGAAGCAATTGCGGAAAGTTTCGGTGGTGTTGAAAAAGCTTATGCGATTCAAGCGGGACGGGAATTACGTGTAGTAATAAACAATGAAAAAATTTCCGATGCCGACACAAAGATTCTTGCACGGGATATTACAAAAAAAATTGAAAACGAATTGCAGTATCCCGGTCGTATTCGGGTTACGCTTATCCGCGAAACAAGAATCATCGAATATGCACGCTAAGGTTTTTTAAGAAAAGCCGGCGAATAATTTTTAGGGAATAGGTGAACTTTGCTCACCTATTCCCTTTAATTTTTTTTCATTTGCCTGAAAACTAACAAGAGTATCGGCTTATATCAGACATCCTCTAAAAGCTGAAAGGGCTTTGAGGGGCACCATAATGAGCGGTGTTTTTTCACGCTTTATATGTTGCAATAGTGTCCCCTTTTTTTACAATAATTTCATACAGACACAATTCCATGACGGTATTGTGCAACGTTACACCGGTCGACCGTAATTGTATATCGGTATCCGCAAGTAATGCGATTATTTTTGCACAGCGGTTTTCGTCCCATAATTTTGCGGCTCTTGAGTATTGGGCAATTGCATTTTTACTTGTAAACCCGTACCGCTTTAACGAAAAATCGTCAGGGAAAGCATTTGCACTGTGCACATTATGCCAATCGTTTAATTTGCGAAAACAATATGTCAATCCTGCAATAATCTGGGTAGGCGAAGAATTTTTTGAAAGCATCAGTTTTTGCATAATAGACAAAGCCGATTCCAAATCGTTTAACGTCAATGCATTAAACAAAGTGAAGGGTGTTTCTTCTTTAGTGTGCGCAAAAAACTTTTCTATATCTTCATAAGTAACCACTGAGCCTTTTTCTAAAAATAAGGCCAAATGCGAGCAGGCGGTTTTTAGCGCATCGGTATTATTTTCGACAAGTTCCAAAATAGCGTCAATCGCCTCATTTTCAATTTTCAAGTTTTCCTTTACAAAAAAATTGCGGATCCACTCGTGCTTTTTATTTTCGAACATTTCCCAAAATATTTTTTGCCGGTTTTTGGGAACCGCATCGCTTATCTTTTTTACAATAGAAGTTTCTTCCGAAATTAAAATTAAAACGGAATTGTTTTGTGCGCCGTTTTTTAAAGCTGAATCAATCCAACCGATGAGAATGTCAATATCTTCTTTCTTTTTTATAAGTTCCGCCGATTTTAAAATTACCGATTTTGCAGATGAAAAAAGCGAAGCATTTTGTAAAAGCGAAACAACGGCACCCATACCGGTCTCTCCCGCATACATTGTATAGTTTTCCACAGTACCGTAATTTTTTAAAAGAGTTTTTGCGATTGTTTCAACGGCGGCATTGCGCTCGCCGATTTCAGGCCCCATAAAAAGCCAAACGGGATTTTCCACAGTGTTCTCCGATATTGATAAGCTTTAGATGCTCATTATATAGCATAACGTATTTTTTGTCAGCAAAGTATAAGGTACTTTGAAAAACATCAATTTTTCGAAGGCAAAATCGCTCACAAGGAGTGCTTTGCCGGTTTATTTTCCTCAATTTTTATTTACGGTTAATTTTTTTTAAATTTTCCGTACATTTTCCTCCTATAGCATATAAACAAAAAAACTGTTATATTTAGTTCGTGTAAAATGACGAAACGCTAGTACGTTTTAGAGGAGTTAAGTATGAAAGAGGGTTTAAAAAAATACCTTGAAAAAGAAGGCTCAAATGCAAAGTTAGCTATGGTTGCATATTTAGCCAATTTGGATCAGGTTGCTTCCGTGTATCCTGAGGTTGCATCAAGCATTGTAAAAGAAATAGAAAATCAGAGGAGCCACCTAAAATTAATCGCCAGCGAAAACTATTCTTCATTGGCTGTTCAGGCTGCTATGGGGAACCTGCTGACCGATAAGTATGCAGAAGGCTTCCCCGAACACCGATATTACGGGGGATGCGAAAATGTTGATGCCGTCGAAAGTGCCGCCTGCGCGGAAGCGTGCAAAATTTTCGGAGCCGAGCACGCCTATGTTCAACCCCACTCAGGAGCTGATGCAAATCTTGTAGCATACTGGGCAATTTTAAATGCCAAAGTTGAAGAGCCGTTTTTAAAGAAATTTGAGACGGTTGTGGACGGAAAGGTTAAAAAGATGAGCCTTGAGGGCTTGAGCCATAAGGACTGGGAAGAACTCCGTCATTCTCTCGGAAACCAAAAACTCATGGGTTTGGATTATTATTCGGGCGGACACCTCACCCACGGCTATGTTCAAAACGTATCTTCCAAAATGTTTAGAACCTGCTCGTACACTGTCGATAAAGAAACCGGAGAACTTAACTACGATGAAATTGAAAAACAAGCGATGGAAGAAAAGCCCCTCATTCTTTTGGCGGGCTACAGTGCATATCCGAGAAAAATAAACTTTAAACGCTTTAAAGAAATCGCCGATAAGTGCGGTGCAGTATTGATGGTAGATATGGCCCACTTTGCGGGACTGGTTGCCGGAAAAGTTTTTGAAGGTGAATATAACCCCGTTCTTTGGGCTGATGTGGTTACAACTACAACTCACAAAACTCTTCGAGGCCCCCGCGGTGCCATGATCCTTTGCAAAAAAGAATTTGCAGAATTCGTTGATAAGGGATGCCCTCTTGTAATCGGCGGTCCTCTTCCCCATGTTATGGCTGCAAAAGCCGTCGCTTTTCGTGAAGCTTCAAGCAAGGCCTATCAAGATTATGCACACAATGTACGCGACAATGCTGCCGCTCTTGCAGAAGAATGTATGAAGCTCGGAATGAAGCTGCAAACAAACGGTACCGACAATCATTTAATGTTGATTAATGTAACCAAATACGGCTTAAACGGAAGGCAGGCGGAAACGGCTATGTCTGAGTGCGGCGTTACGTTAAACAGGAACAGCCTTCCTTTCGATCCGAACGGCCCTTGGTGGACAAGCGGATTGAGGGTCGGAACTCCGGCAGTTACAACAATCGGAATGGGCAAACCCGAAATGAAACAAATTGCTTCAATCATCGACAGGGTATTAAAGGCTTCAAAACCCGGTGTCACAAAAAGCGGAGCCCCCAGCAAGGCTAATGTTGTGGTTGACCCTGCCGTAAAAGCGGAAATTCAAAAAGAAGTTGATGCCCTCTTACACAAATTTGTTCTTTATCCTGAATTGGATTTGGACTATTTAAAGAGTATCTATTGCTAAAACCGTTTTTTAATTGAGATAGGGGCTCCGGAAAACTTTTGCTTTGTACCGGATGCCCCTTTTTTTATGGAGGATGGATAAACAATTCGGTAGAAATTCAGCCTCACTGTTTATCGGACGAGTTTTGTGCAAAGCACAAAACATCGCATTATTGTATGCAGTTTGTGAACAAACTGCTTGAAAAAACTTTTTTCGGAAGCTGATGCTTCCTGCAAAAAGTTTTTATGGAGGAAAAACGAATCTAATCTGAGTTTTTAAAGACGCTCATTTATTTTTAATAATGTAATAAAAAAAGATAATTCGGTTTTCATTTTTAATAGCCGAACATCAAAGCCGAAACATCTGCGATAACAGTGAGGATTTTGCTGTTTTCTGTTTTCTCTATCATAAATTCGACTTGATCTATTTTTACCGTTTCGCCTTCTTTCGGCAAGTATTCCGCTTTTTCCAAAATAAGTCCCCCGACGGTTCCATTGTGGTCGGAATGAAAATCGGTTTTCAATATTTCGTTCAATTTTACAATCGGCAGCGAGGCGGGGATTTTGATGTGCGTGTTGTCGATTATGCTTAACCCTTTCATCGGGTCTGTTTTTGCTTTAGCGTATTCGTCACCGATGGAACCGAAAATAGCGGAGCCGATATCATCAATCGTAATCAGACCCACTGTTTTCCCGTATTCGTCAATGATAAACGCCATATTTTTTTTATTTTTACGCATTGTTTTCAATGCCGAAAAAATATTTGCCGTTTTCGGAATAAAAAGAGCCGGACGGATAATGTTCCGAATGAAAAATTGTTCCGCTTCATGTTTTTGAGCTTGATAAAAAAGCAAATCTTTGTAATGCAGAATTCCGACGATACTATCTTTTTCCGTTTCAAAAACGGGAAGACGCGAAAACATTGTGCGCCGAAATGCCTCCAATACCGCATCAAACGAAGCATTGATGTCTACCGCTGTAATGTCGTCCTTTTTTGTCATTATGTTGTGCAGTTGTAATTCGTGAAGCTGCACGGCTCTGCGGATTAACGCATGCTCGCCTGTTTGAAAAGCACCGTCCGCCAAACCGACATCGATAAGCGTTTTAAGATAATCCTCCGGAAGTTCCGTTTGAAGTGCATCTCCGTTTTTAGAAATCAGTTTAATTACAAAACGGGATAAAGCGGAAAATACAAATACAATGGGTTTAAGAAAAATACGTATGCCGGATAAAATGCGCCCGCTTGCTCGGGTCAGTTCAAGCGGGCGTTTTGCAGCAAAGGCTTTCGGAATGATTTCTGCAAAGATGATGATTAACACCGTCGCAATTGCCGTCGCTAGCGGCACATATTTTTGCCCGTATTCGGAAATAACAAAAGCGGTTATCAAACCGGAAGAAAGCGTATTTACAAAATTCGTCCCGATGAGCATCGCACTTACAATTTCATCTTTTCTTTCGATTAAAAAGGCGAGCTTCTTATTCGTTTTTGTTTTGCTTTTTTTTACCGTTTTGTATTGTGCTCCGGTAATTGCGGTTATACCGGTTTCGGTACCGGAAAAAAAAGCGGCACAAAAAAGTAAAACGAAAAATTTCACAAGTAATAAAAACAAATTCATTCTTCTTCTCTGCACAGGTTCACGGTCAATTCCGCGATTCTGTTTCCGTCTGTTTTTGTAACCGTAAAAATGTAATTTTCAATTTGTACGGAAGAATTGAGCGCCGGAACTTCGCCGCATTTTTCCATAATAAGTCCGCCGATTGTGTCATAATATTCGGAAGAAAAAGCGGTCCCTAATTCTTCATTTAAATCCGCAAGTTGAACGTTTCCGGCGATGACGTGTACGGCATTTTCTTCCTGCTCTGAACTGCCGAAATGTATATCGTCCAAAGCTGCGTCATCCGCATCATATTCGTCCGCAATGTTGCCGAAAATCTCTTCGTTTAAATCTTCGACAGTTGCAATGCCTCGCGTCCCGCCGTACTCGTCGATGACGATGACCATATTTTGTTTTTCCGTTTTAAATATTTCTTGCAGCTTTGAAAGTTCGGTATTTTCAAAAACGAAAACGGGTTTGCGTAAATATTTTTTTATGTCGAACAATGGTGCGGCGGTAAAAGCGTCCGCTGTTTTACCTGCAAACACTTTTTCGCCGCTGCCGAATTCTTCCGTTAGAAGACAGTCTTTTATATAAAAGATGCCGCAAATTTCGTCTATACCGTTTTCATAAACGGGAAAGCGCGAAAAACCGGAGGTTCGCGAGAGGTTGATAATTTCATCGAATGCGGCTCCGGTTTGAAGTGCGACAATACCGGGTCGCGGTGTCATAATATTTTTTATGCTAGTATCGCCGTAACTTAGAATCTTTTCGAGAACATCACGCTCTGCCGGACGGAGAGCGCCGCGTTCTTCGCTTGTGTCGAAAAAATCTTTTAAATCGGCGTCGGTCAACACTTCGCCGGTTTCATTTAAATTTATGCCGAATAGTTTTAAACCGCCGGAGGTGAACCGTGAGAGAAGCCGTTCGATAGGAGAAAGAACGAACATAAATGCGGTGATAAATGCGGAGAATTTAAGCGTAATAGGCTCGGCGAAAATCAGGGCAACCGATTTCGGAAGGATTTCGCCGAAAATTAAAATCGCGATTGTTGCCGCTGTAACGGCAATGCCGAGTCCGTTTGAGCCTGCACGTTCGACCGTTACTGCGGTTAAAATGACGGAAATTAAAATGTTTACAAGGCTGTTTCCGATAAGGGTCGAGGTGAGAAATTTTTGTTTATTGTGCAGAATTTTTTCAACCCGAGCCGCCTGTTTATTTTTCTTTTCACGTAAATATTTTATTTTCAGTTTATTGACGGATAAATACGCCGTTTCCCCCGATGAAAAAATCATCGACAAAAAGAGTAGCACAACAAGAAATGAAATATTCAGCCATTGCGGCGGAGGTTCGGTCATTACCGATATGATACTATATTTAAAAATTTTGTCAAGGAGGGCAATTTTCATTCATAACTTTCTATAAATTAAAAATAAACAATTGTGTCGAATTGATATATTTTATATTTTTGTATATACTCAAACCGTTTAAAATATTAAACGGGATAGAGGTAATATGAAAAGTAAAAAGCATTTCTCACTACGAAAAAAATTATTGATTGTTTTCGGATTATTGATTATATTGGGCGGAGTTAT
>CAUUAT010000074.1:0-10426 GCA_963543195.1 uncultured Treponema sp. | reverse complement strand
TAGTCGGCAGCCAAATCTTTTTGGAAATTTTTATTTTCAAAAAAACCTTCAACACTAAGCTCTCTAAAAAAAGGTTCTATGGGCGGTTCAAAAAACATTTTTGTATATGTTTTAATAATTTCCAAAGGCTTTATCCAATCAAGCGAAAGATGGCTTACACTTTGTATTCGTTTATTTAATTCTTCATTGTAAACCGAAACGGTTTGCATTTCCATCGCACCGAATAAATTTTCAATTAAGTGCGCCATTTGAGCTTCCTGCTGCATCTTTAATATTTTTTTCGTATCGGCGTTAAACATTGCACTTATGCGGCGTTTGTATTCTTCCGTTACGGAAAAACCGGCTTTCGGTTTTACGGCATCTTCAAAAAGCGGATTTTTTTTAATCAATTTTGCAAGATTGCGGAGTGTGTTGACGCCTAAATTATTTTCTGTGATAAATAAAAAATTCTGTAAATCGCGTTTTATCAAAGATTCGTTTCTGCGTAGTTTTTCGGGCATCTGTGAATTTACAAAAAGAAGTCCGCTTGAAAAGTCTTCGTCAACGGTGACATTCCGAATAAGATAATCCAAATCGAGAATTTCCTGTAAAACTTCCTGACCTTCAATATTTTGAAAATTGTAATGGTCGCGCACCGTATTCGTCCCTGCCAAAACTTCAAACTCGGAATCAAAGTGTGCAAAAAAAGCGTTAAATTTAAATTCGCATAAATCAAAAAACGAATACAGTTTATCAACGGTAAGGTCAACACGTTTAAATTTCGGCTCGGTTAAGCAAAACAGTAAATCATTAAATATTTTGTTTTGTTCTTTTATTTTTGAATCAAAATCATCGGTAAGAAAATCATCTATTTTTTCACACCTTTTTTCCATAGAAAGATTTTCGCGCATATCTTTTTGCTCCTGGCTAAAAGCGCGTTCGACAATTTTATCCATAACGGATGCCGAAATGCGGACATCGCTTGAAGCTATTGTCGTTTTTAGAATGGAATACAAAGGGAAAATGTCTCTGTGAAGTTCATAAATAATAATCGGCAGCCCTGCAAGAATCGTCGAAGCGGGGCGAAAAATCGGATATTTGGCTTTTTTAACTTCGGCGGCCAAAAGCTTCAATGCTTTTTGGTTTTTCAAATCATCGGAACTCGTAGTAACCAGAGAGAACAAAAAGTCTATTATTTTTTGAATAAAATTCGACAAAAATATCACGGCGGTTATTCTATCATAGCGTTCGGTAAGTTTCAAGTACGGAGATACGGCTGTGCATACAAAACCGTAGGATATGGAAGAAAGCGATGAATGATATTCACCTTGGAAAGCTGAAGTTTTTTAAAGTGCCTTTTACTGCAATTTTAAAACACAGCCTATCGGAAGATGATCTGAATAACCGTTCCCTGAAAAGACCGAATATTTTGCAGGTGTTCCGTTTTTTTCGGTTAAAGGCGGTGAATCTATTATGCAAAAAAAATCCAAATCAAAATCTTTCCCATCGGCTAAGTTTTGCGAATAAAAAAAATGATCAATGTTTTCCCATAAACCTTTATAGAAATAAGTTCCCGGTTTTTGTAAACCGTTTTCGAGCGCTTCCTTGTATTCTCGTAAATTCCAGCAATTCGGATATTCGGTTAAAAGCGAAAATTCAGCGGATGTTTGATTAAAATCGCCGCATAATACAACCGGAGTATCTGGTTCCGACTCGGTAAGCAACTTTAGAATTTCATATGCTTGCTTTTCCTGTAAACGCCGTATTTCCGTATTTTTGTTTTTTCCCGATTTTGATTTCCAGTGTACGCTCAGCAAAACAAGCTCCGTTTCCGTTTTTGCAGTTTTAACCGTTACCCGGCATTCGACGAGCGGACGCAGCAGTTCTTTTTTTGCGTAAATATCATATGTTTTTGTTCCGCTTATCGGAAATTTTGAAAGGAGTGCGGTTCCTAAGGCTGCCCCTTTTTTAGGCGGAATGAAAACCGCATACCGGTATGAATTATTAAGCGGCAATAGTTTACAAAAGTCTTCAATAACGGCTTCACTTTCAATTTCCTGCAATACGAAAATATCGGGAATATCATTTTCGGCAAACCCTAGACGCACGGAAGCAAGATGTGCGGCTTCCTCCAGCCGCACGAGGCGTTCCGCATACTTTTCTTTAGACCACTTGCTCTTATTTCCCTTAAATTCTTTAAATTCACTGCCGTCTTCTACGGCGTCAAAAAAAGTTTGTGCATTATAGCTCACAATTGAAACGGTATCTCGTTCCCTATTGATACCGGCAAACGGATTTGAGCAGGCGGTGCACGAAACCGTTAAAAAAACGCAAAAACAGAATAGAAGCGGGAAAATTAAAATCTTTATCTTTTTCATATTTATATCCTCTCTTTAAAATATATAAGATTTTTTTTAATTTAGTGCCGAAAACCGTTTTTCTTTTATGGGGCACTCTATATTGCGAAGGGTGCGAAGCAAACCGAGTTTTTGCAAGGCGGTCTTTTATTTTTTTTGCGGAAGGCGTCCTCTTGACAAACCTAACCGGCGGTTATATATTGACCGCCGGTTAGAGGCAATGTTTATGGGTATCAGCGAACGGAGAGAACGGGAAAAAGAGGAACGCAGGACAGCAATTCTTTCTCATGCAAAGACGCTTATTCAAGAATACGGCGTAAATTCTTTCAGTATGCAGGACATTGCAGACCGTGCGGAAATCAGTAAGGCGACTTTATATCTCTATTTTAAAAACAAAGACGACTTGATGAATAGTTTAGTAAGCGAGTCTTGCAAAGAATTCGTCAATTACGTAAATGTACGGATAACGAATAAGATGAGTGGAGCGGAAGCCTTGCGTGCTCTCTGGATGAGTTACATTGACATCTTCGGAGAATCCGCCGACATTTTCATCGGAATAGGAATAAAAAATAGCTTTATTATAGATCGGGATATCAAAGAAGCGGAGTTAAAATATGAGGAGCGTCCTTTTTTTCGGCTTATACAACTTATTGAGCGGATTATCGAAAAGGGAGTAAAAGACGGCACGCTTCTTCAAACCATAAACCCTCAAAAAATTACGAATATTTTAATTATGATTGCTTCCGCCGTTGTACAAAATGCGGCAAGCCTTCCCGAAGAGATGCGCAATTCCAAAGCTATTGTTTCGGAAATGCGTACGGTATTCGAAATTATATTGCGAGGCTTGGCTTCAAAACAAGTGGATAATTCAATTCTGTCTTTATCGTAAACGATTGAGAAGGGAGTTAAAAATATATGCGCAAACAAAAAAATACAATACGTCTTTTTTCAACAAAAAGATTTTATGAACATCCGAAAACTATGCTGATAACAATTTTGGCTATTACACTTTTTTTCGGTCTTCAAATTATAACTATGCGCTTCGATAACAATAATTTTCGTTTTATTCCGAAAAATGACATTTCCCGCGTAAGCACGCAAAAAATTGCGGATATTTTTACGGACGAAGTACCTATTTTAATCGGACTGGAACGTGAGTTTTCTTCTATTCTGGAAAAACCGTTTTTAGACGAAGTAAAAAAACTTGACGGAAACTTGAAATCAATCGATTTGGTAAAAAATACCGTGCTTATTACAAACACTAAGCATATAGAAGCCGGAAACGGAGAAATCGTTACCGACCTTTTAGTGCCGGAACACTTTACGGGTTCGGAAGAAGAAATAAAAACCATAGAACGTAAGTTGCGGAGCTGGAGGCTTTATAACCGCAGCTTGGTTTCCGAAGATTTAAAGGCTACGCAAATTATTGTTTTTTTAAATGTAACCAATGAAGCAAGCGGATCACCTGAGGCGATAGACGCATGCAGAAAAATAATTGCGCTTACCGACGAATGGAACTTCCCCGATTCCAAGATCTATTTAACCGGAACACCCGTTTTTAACGAAATCGTAAACGAAGCGACCGCTCATGACCTAACCTTTTTAACTCCGATCGTAATTGCGGTTGTTATTACGGTTTTGTTTTTATCCTTCGGAAGATTTTCCGGCGTATTTTTACCGCTTTTAACCGTAATTGTTTCTGTTATTTGGGCGCTGGGAGCAATGGCATTGTTTCAAGTGCCGCTTTCGATTCTTTCGACGATACTTCCCATTATTTTGATTGCAGTCGGCTCCGCATACGGTATACACGTTATCAACCATTATTACGATGAAGTCGTGCAGGATGATGCCGTATCAAAACCGGAACATAAAAAACAGGTTATAAACGCCTTGCGGGAAGTAATACGTCCGGTTTTCCTTGCTGCTCTTACGACATTTGCAGGATTCGTTTCGTTTTGTTTTACATCGGTCGTTCCGATTTTCGAATTCGGTATTTTTGCGAGCTTCGGCGTAATGGCTGCATTTTTAATTTCGATTACACTTATTCCGAGTATCTTAATTATACGCGGCCCGAAAAGACCTTCGATGAAATGGGCAAGAAAACACAATAAAGAAAAATCGAGCAAACTTGAACGTGGCATATCCAATACCTTTGTAATAATTGCGCAGCATAGCCGTTCTGTGGTGCTTGCCGCACTTGTACTTATTATAGTTTCGCTTTTCGGATTAAAAAAATTAGTCATCGATAATGTTTTAATGGAATATTTTAGTTCGGATACTGCCGTAGTTCAATCCGATATGTTTATGCGCAATAAATTCGGCGGCTCAAAATTGCTGAATATGCTTATCAGCGTAGACGGCGGCGGAACGGTTATCCGTCCCGATATTTTAAAAGCATTAGACGATATGGGAATATTTTTAGAAGACGAAGTCGATGAAGTCGGAAAAGTAACTTCAATTACGGAATTGCTTAAGCGTATTAACCAAGTATATAATGCCGACGAGTCTCCTGAAGGGCTGGCTGCAAAAAGTACGGAAATCGCTTTTCCCGGTAATACCGACGATGATGCTTGGGATTTTGAAAATTTGGAAGATGACGACACTCTTACGGAAACAAATGCCGAATCTGAACAGATAGTTCCAAAAAACATGCGCTCTTACAATCAAAAAGAAATTCTTGATTTTTTAAATAATATAATCGGCGAGCGAAAGACCGCCCGTATTTCCGTCGAAGAACTTATGCAAGAATTTTATCGTAAAGTAAATTACGGCGGGTTTTCATATTATGAAATTCCTGAAAATCCGGCGAAATACGGTAAAACGTCGCAAGAAGAACTCAGCGGAATTATCGAAAATTATTTGGTTCTTTTAGGAAAAACTGCAGAAGAATTTGTAGATAATCCGTCATCGCCTAAGGTGCTCAAAGTAAATGTTCAGCTCAGGACGGTGGGACAAAAAGATACGGACAAAGCTTTAGATTCAATAAATAAATTCATACGAATGAAATTTCCCGAAGACGTAAAAGTCGAAACGGGCGGATTTGTTTTAATCGAAAAAGCGCTTAATCATCTTGTCGTTGAATCGCAGCTGATTTCCGTAGGAGTTTCGCTTTTAATTGTCTTTTTAATTCTTTCAATCTATTATCGTTCTGCAATTGCAGGGATAGTAGGAATAATTCCTTTAAGTCTGTCGATTTTAATTAACTTCGGCTTTATGGGTTTTTTAGGAATTAAATTAAACATAGGCACCGCAATGGTTGCCAGTTTTGCAATAGGAATAGGCGTTGACTACACAATTCATTTTTTAGCGGCATATCACAAATGCATTGTAAAAACGGATAACGGCGGCGCATTTTTATACACGGCATTCTTAGGTTCAGGTAAAGCAATATTGTTCAATGCCGTTTCGGTAGGAGCCGGCTTTGCAGTTCTAATGCTTTCAAAATTCAATATGCTTGCGGAACTCGGATTTTTAATTGCGCTTATTATGGTTACCAGCTCTTTGGGCAGTTTAACCGTTTTACCGATATTGCTTAATTTATTGAAACCTAAATTTATAAAAAAATTTTTACCGGTAGACAAACGTGAAGTTGAAAATACTATTGGAGGCATAAAATGAAAAAAATGATTTTAATTATTGTATCGACGGTGGTGTTTTGCGGGGTTCTTTTTTCGGAAACCGCAGATGAAATCCTCCGTAAGGCGCGTACAAAATCTTCGGTTAATTCCGTAGCGACGCGCTCCAAGATGGAAATTCAAAAAAACGGAGCGGCCATTAATATCTTGGTTATCGACCAATATTCGTCTAAAGATAAAGACGGGCTGCAGCGAACTTTAATCGGCTTTAGAGAGCCGGCAAATGCAAAAGGCACCCGGTTTTTAATGCTGAAAAAAGCGAACGGTTCGACGGATCAAAGAATCTTCCTTCCCGGCTTAGGGAAGACAAGACGAATCGCTTCGGAAAGCGAAGGTGATGAATCGTTTATGGGTACGGATTTTTCATATAATGACGTTTCATTTATGGATAGAGATATTTCGCTTGATGCGCATTCCGTTTTGCGTGAAGAAGAATATAACGGGAAACAATGTTATGTCATTGAGTCTATTCCCAAAGATAAAAAATACGCCTATTCCAAAATTATACAGTGGATTGAAAAGCAAGCTCATATTTTTTTAAAGGGCGAATTTTACGATAAAAAAAACCGTTTGGAAAAAATAATGGAACTTTCCGATTACAAAGAAGTAAACGGAATAATGACGCCGTTTACAACAAAACTTTCAAGCGTTAAGGTAAACACTTCTACTGTGGTGCATATAGAAAAAATTCAATATAACATAAATATTCCCGATAAACTTTTTACGTATAAGTATTTGGAAACGGGAAAATAAGCAAACGCCGGCTAAAGCTGCGTACGCATTGAGCCGGATGCATTATAGGACATCTATCAAAAAAACTTGTTGAATTTTAGGGATGCCCGCTGAATTTTTCATAAGTACCGGGACCTATGAAAAACATCGCAAATTAAATCTAAAGGGAACCTTTAAAAGCTAAAGTTTTTGAGGTTTCCTATAGGAGCTGATATGAAAAAAAATATTTTTATTGCCGTTTTGTTTTTATTTGCAGGAATTTTTGCCGTTTCACAGGAAGATGATTTTCAAGGTTTTGATTTCGGCGAGAACGGTGAAAGTAAAGAAAACAATTTCACTTTGACCGTAGGCGGTGATCTGCATGCGGGGCTTACGCTTTTTTTTAGCGATTTTAAAAAATTAAAACAGTACCAGCCGGCTCTCCCCGTTTGGGGCAGCCTGCACATTGAAGCGAAGGCGCCGCTTACGGAAGCGTATTTCGGTATTACAATAAGCGATAAAACCGTCCCGCAAATCAACTTAGGCGAAAAGTCGGAAATAAATTGCACGCCTCTTATTCCTCGATGGATTGAGCAGGCATATATGCAGGCGGTTACCGGACCCGTCGTCTTCGGCGGCGGCGTAAAAAAGATGACGTGGGGCAGAGCCGATGCGATGAGCGTTTTGGACGTGCTTAACCCGCGCGATTATACCGATTTATCGGAACTTGACGAAGAAAAAACGAAAATTCCGCAGCCGATGTTTTATCTTTCTTTTTACGCGGATTCTGCCCGCATTCCGCTTGAAATGAAGCTGCATGCCGTTTACCTGCCTGTCTTTGAACCGCACCGGTTTGCTTTAAAAGGCAAATGGCAAAGAGATTTACCGACAGACTTAGGCGGCGAGAATATTCCGAAAGAAATAATGCAGGAACTGACTACGCTTATGCCGGGATTCGGCGTTGATAAAATAATCTCCGAAATAAAAGGCAAGCTGCAATCATCAGTTAAATCCGATACGCTTGAATATTCGCAAGGAGGAGCACGATATACGCTTACCATTGACGGTGTGCATGATTTGGGCTTTCAGTATTTTTACGGACGTCTACCGAAACCGGCTGTAAAATTCGGCACCATCATTGATAAAAATACTATTAAGGCGGCAGGCATAGCCGCTTATAAAGCGGTCGCTTTGGAGTTAGCACGACTGCTTTCTTCAACGATGAGCGTCGACTACGACCGCTATCACCATATAGGAATCGATTACGGCAGCGCGATTGGCCCGGTAAATATACGTACGGAATTTGCCGCAAATATTACTGAAGATATAAAAGGCGATAACCCGTATACTTACAATCCCAACCTTGCGTGGAATATCGGCTTTGATTATACAATGCCCTTTTCCATAAGCATAAACGCTGCTGCTTCTGAAGTAATAGTATTAAATTACGCCAAAATCGAAAAGGACATTTTTAGCTTTGACCTTGAAAAAAAATCAAAACGCACCGATACGCGGCTTTTGTTTATACTGTCACAAAAGCTCATTCGGGGTTCGCTGGAATGGAGAATTGCAGCTACGGTAGGAATAGAAGATGCCGATTTTATGATTGCGCCGGGTTTGCATTGGCAGTTCGGGACACTTCTGCTTGATGCGGACGCAGGTTTTTTCGGTGGAAAAAAGACAGGCAAGCTCGGGAAATACCGCGATAATCATTTTATAAAATTCGGCATCGGGTATGCGTTTTAAATTCGCGGTGTATTGAAGGAGCCTCTAAAGCCTTTCAGTTTTTTGAAGTACGCGAAGCAAATCCTGTACGTTTTTTGCAAGATACCCATTATAATGAAGCGGTTTCTACGCGGGCAGAGATTGCGCCTGAGGCGGGCTGAATGCGCAGCACTGCGCCGGTTTTAACATCCTGTGCGGAACGGACGGTTTTGCCGGTTTCCGCATCGCGGACAATTGAATAGCCGCGCTTTAAAATAGCTTCCGGATCGGCACCCTCCAAAAGACTTTTCGTCAGCGCCAATGTATGTTTAGCCTCCGTCAGCCGGTTTTTCATGCCGTTTAAGATGTCTTCTTTTGCAGTATCAAAGCGGCTGAGAAGCGGCTGCAATATTGAGCGGAAACGCATTTCAAGCGATTCGGGGGTAAAGGCGGTAACCGTCAATCTCATTTTTTCAATACGCGATTCCAGCGCTGCCGTGATTTCTTCGCGATTCGTATCAATTGAATACTGTATGTCATCCAACCGAGGTACCGCAAGTTCCGCCGCAGCGGAAGGAGTCGGCGCACGCACGTCTGCGGCATAATCGGAGAGTGCCCAATCGATTTCGTGCCCGACTGCGGAAATAACGGGCGTACGGCACGCGGCAACGGCGCGGACGAGCGCTTCATCCGAGAAAGGCAGCAAGTCTTCCAGCGAGCCGCCGCCCCGCCCGATTATAATGACATCGCCCAGCCGGTGCATATCCGCAATTTTCAGCTGTTTCACTAAAGTGGGGGCGGCTTCCTCACCCTGCACAATCGCAGGCACTACCGTTATCCCTATTTTGTTATTGCGTCGCGTAACGACGTTAATAATATCACGAATTGCAGCTCCGGTAGGGCTGGTAATAACGGCAATTTTTTCAGGGAAAAACGGCAGCGGCTTTTTTTTGTCCGCATCGAATAAACCTTCTGCAGCGAGAGAGCGCTTGCGCTGTTCGAGCATTTTAAGAATATCGCCTTCTCCGGCAATGCTCATTTTTTCGATAACGATTTGGTACGAACCGCGCTGCTCGTAAACCGAAAGAGTTCCTTCGGCTAAAACCGTCATACCGTCTTTCGGCTCAAAACCCAAAGCGTGCGTGCGGCTTTTAAACAACACCGCTTGAATAGCGGCTTTTTCATCTTTAAGCGTAAAATACAAATGTCCTGCGCCCGACGGACGGTAATTGGATATTTCGCCTTTCAGCGTAATTGCACCGAAGCCGTTTTCCAATAGGTTTTTTATTTTGCCGGTTATTTCGTGTACCGAATAAATTGTAGCCATATGGGATACTATACCCGATTTTACGGAAAAAAGGAATGGGGAAAAAACGCAAAACCCGCTTTGTTATTTGCAACAAAGCGGGTTTTGCAGCGCCGTATGCGCGGGTTATCTTCAAACTTCCGGTAAGGTTTCGACTTCTTTCAGTTTAATATCTTTCGATTTTTTTAAAGTCAGAACAGTAGTTGTAACTGTTTTATATATACCGCTGCCGGTTGTTTTAACAGCTGTTACGGTTGCAACATCTTTTTTAATCTTAAAGGTCATTTTCCCGCTGCCGTTATCAAATACTATAACATCACCGCGTACGTCATACAACATCGGAACGCTTCTGAATTTGCCGTTTGCCTTACTCGGATGGTCGGTCGGTACACCGCTTATGCTTGTTACCTCGTATGCAATATTCTTTTTTGTAAAGCAATAGTAGGTATCCGTACTTATGTTGTTAAGGTCTTTGATGGGGTATGTCGTTGTATCAGTAGTATACGCCTTCAATTTTGTACGTTGAAGAGCATCCCGCTGCAATTGCCACAAAGCTTACCGTTATGATAAGCAATCCGATGATAGAAACAATTTTATTACGTTTCATATAAAACTCCTTTATCCGCACAATAAAGTGCAGGATATTTTCAATTGCTTCCATTGTACCCCCCCCCCGATTTTGTCAAGAGGAAAATGCAAGAATTTTATATTTTTTTAAAGGGTACTTTGTAAAA
>CAUUAT010000073.1:0-10690 GCA_963543195.1 uncultured Treponema sp. | reverse complement strand
GGCTTTATAAAAACTTTAACTTTATAGGTGTCTAATAATTTAATAGTTTAGTTATTTTGTATTTTTTTGTTCAAAGTTTAATAAAAATTTTTTTATATGGAGACCTAGCGAATATCCACCTAAACTACCATCTGAACTAATTACACGATGACATGGTATTATAATTGGTATCGGATTTTTACTATTTGCATTTCCTACTGCCCTGTACGCTTTGGGTGTTTTAATATTTTCCGCTATCGTTTTATATGAAATCGTTTGTCCATAAGGAATTTTACAAAGCGCTGTCCAAACCGTTTTTTGAAATTTTGTTCCTTCAGGGTCGAGCTTTATAGAAAATTTTTTTCTTAACCCTAAGAAATATTCCATTAGTTCTTGTTCAGCTTGAAGACAAATTTCTTCTTGTAGAGAATTAGGAAGATGTTTATGAGTAGTTTGGATTATTTTAAGTTTATTATTATTGCCGGCTTGCTTATTATCAAATTTGATTTGTAAAGCTTTTATACCTAAATTTGATGCAGTGATTGTAATTATTCCTATCGGTGAGTTTATTTGTGTTGTAAAAACCATATTTTTCCTTTTGTAATTTATATTAACTTTTTAAAAGTTTTTCCAGTAACGGTGAAATACAAAAAGCCTTTTTCATACCGGTAATTTCCGTTTTTGCTTTTTCAATTATTTCCAATTCTTTTTTATTTGGATTATCTATTTTTATTGCTTTAATTAAAATATTTTTAGGAGTATGTTCGGCATCGATAAATTCTTCAATACTTACTTTATAGCCCGAGCTTTCTAAAAATTTTGCACGAATTATATCGGTTAAAAGTGAAGAAAATTTTTCGGTAATAATTCCATAATCTAAAAACGGGGCAAATAAAGTATTTTTTTGAATGTATTGTTTATTTTGCCTTATTTGGGTGTTTAATTCATGTTGACAGCAAGGAACTGCAAAAATAACTTTTGTATTGCTTTTTATTGCTTTTGCCAAAGCAAAATCGGTAGCGGTATCGCATGCATGTAGACTGATTACCATATCCGGATTATTTTTAAATTCAAAATCTTTTATATCTCCTATTTCAAAATTTAAATTTGAAAAATTACAGTCCTTTGCAAGCTTATTGCAAAATTCAATAACATCTTTTTTTATATCCAAACCGTGAATTCGCGAATGAATATGTTTTATCTCGGTTAAATAATAACACAAAGCAAAACTTAAATATGCTTTTCCGCAACCGAAATCTATTATATTCAATGTTTTTCCGGAAATTGAAAAATGTGGTATTACGGATTCAATGAATTCTAAGTATTTATTTATTTGCCGAAATTTGTGATATTTATTGTTTATAATTTTTCCATCGGCGGTAAAAAAATCAAGTTTTTTTAAAAATTCGGGAGGCGGAGACACAGGTAAAATATATTCTTTATTTTTATTATGAGAAAACGCCGGTATATTGATATTTTCGGTTTTTTTTATCAACAATTTTATATTGCCTTTTTTATTCTGCATAAAAATAAGATTTTCATTTTGAGTTTTACAATTTGCAATTTTGAATTCGGACAATAAATTTTCTGCATATGATAAAAAACCGGATTGCGGTATATTTTTATGAAATACTTTTGAGCTTTCAAAATATTCGATTTGATAATACTGGGTATTTTTTATAATAATTTTTTTGAATTTAATTTTCGTATAAGGATTTTGTTTTCTTTTTGTTTTTGAAAAAACGGCTGAAATAACATTTTGTGTAACGAAAAATTGAGCGGCTTCTGCAGGGGATACGAAGTCCATAAAATACCTCTACACAAGATGGTAACATAAATGGTTATGCTTATTCAAGGACTTTGATTATAAAACTTCGAAAAATTTCAGGAAACTTCTAAACATCTCAATTTTTTGAAGGTGATTTTTCTTCACCGGTACTCCTTAATTTTAACTTGCGATATTTTTCTAGTCATTCTTCTGTTGTTATTTACCTTTCCGCTCAAATGAGGATGTTTCACGTGAAACATCCTTAATTGATCATTCCTTCAACTACCAACTTTTCAAACCAAAGAAATGTCCCCAAGGTTATCGTTAAAATTCCGTTTGGGCAAGGTGTTCCATTTTTCACATAAACGGTAATACCGTTATTTTCAAATTTAGTAAAATCATCCGGTTTATTCGGTATACCGACAATCACGGTCGGCTCTAATACGGTTCCGCCTCATGATGCGCACATATGTAAATAACAATAAACGGAATCCGCTTTTTTTGATTTAATTTTATCTTTTGCTTTATCTTCAACTATTACTGTCATACGATACCTCCGCGTAACTATGCATATAAGATACGGGTATAAATAGTGAAAGTCAAATAACGATATACAAAACGTCTATGTACAGTAGCGAATGCTGTTAAAAATACTGAATATGCTTTTCGTTCTTTACAAATAAAAAGGTCGCATTCGTAAAACCGGTAAAGCATAATTTCGTAATTTAATTATCAGATAAGAAATTATAAGAGTATATTACAAGTGAAAATCTAAAATCGGTAAGTGCCATTTATTTTTAAAAGTTGGTGTTTTTAGAAATTCTTTTAATTTTTTGTTTTATCTTTATTTTCTTCCCATATTTTATTGAATTCATCGGATACCGTTGTAAAAATTTCAATTATTTTCGGATCAAAGTGTGTGCCCGAATCTTTTAAAATATGCGCAACGGTTTCTTTGTGTGTTATGCCGTCTTTGTAGGAGCGTTTCATTCTTAAAGCATCATAAACATCGGCAACTGCAACAATACGTGCCGAAAGCGGAATCATATCGCCTGCAAGACCGTAAGGATACCCTTTACCATCCCATTTTTCGTGATGACTTAATGTTATTTCTTTTGCCATTTTGATGGGATAAGTCGACACAATAAGTGTTCCGTTTATTGTATGTTCTCTCATAACCTTCCATTCGCCGGGTGTGAGCGGACCTTTTTTTTGCAAAATATAATCGGGCGTACCTATTTTACCGATATCGTGAATTTGAGCAAGCGATGAGATATTTTCGATAAAATCGGCATCCACTTGCTGAAAAAGGTTCGCTTTCAGTAACGCTTTTGTTAAAACACGCGAATAATAATTGAGCCTTTCGTTATGGAACCCCGTATCATTATCTTTTAATTTGGAAGCGTGTAATAAACTGTTAAGCATATCTTTATAATGTTTAAAATAGGAATCCGTTATATCTTCAAATATGGTCCAATAACCGCTTAATTCGCCGTCCTTAAAAAGTGGAAAAATATGTGTTTTTGTATACATTGTTTTGTAATATTTTGTTTTATGAATTAAAATCCCCGTCCACGAGAAGCCGCTTGCAGGATTTTTTAAATGGTTTAGAAGTTCATATAATTCAGCACTTGGAATAGCTTTACCGAATATATTGAAAAAAGGTTTATTTTCCAACGTATAATATCTTTTAAACATTTCGTGAACTATCGGATTGATATGTTTTATACATAAATTACGGTCGAGGAGAATATATTTGATTGTCGGTGTTGCAAGTAAATCTATTGCTCGTTTAGAAACATGAGGAAAGCCGTCATCTTCTGCAGTATATGTATTTACAGTACAAACAGGGCTTAAATCGTCAAGTTCTTCAATTTCGGTAAGCTCGGAGGGTTCAATGGCTTCTTTATCTTTTTTTACATTATTTATATCGGTTGCAGTATGTTTTTGTTTTCTTTTTGGCTTATTCTTCCGCATCGCTTTTCCTAATATATAAAGGTCCGTCGTAATCGCGGACTTCAATAAGGTTTTTATTCGCCTTAACGCAGTCGAGCATAATGTGCGATAAAATTTCCGGTTTTTCTTCTACTGCTACTACGTTATTTATGTTTTGAAAACCGGCTATATCTTTTTTAAATTGTTCCGTTCCGAAACCGCAAATAATTGCCGGGTTTGTTAAATCAAGAAGTTTTACGGCTTCTGCCGCCGATATATCAGCCGGTTCACAAACCGGTTTTAAATTGTTAAAAAGTCTTGTATAAAATCTGTTTCGTTTTGCATCGATTATGGCAAGGAATTGTCCGCAACCGTTTCCATACCGAAAATTGAAAGCATCAAGAATGGGAATACAGAAAAACCGGGCGTTTGTTTTTAGGCAGAGAGCTTTTGCCGTTGAATAAGCTAAACGTAATCCCGTAAAACTCCCCGGTCCTTGCGGACAGACAACTATTTCGGTTTCTTCAATTGAAAAACCTGCGGATTTTACAGCCGATTCCATTAATGAAATAAGCAGAGCCGAATGCCGCGTTGATACCGGTTTATGAATTAAAGTAAATTCTCCTAAATTACCCACTGCCGTAATTGCAATAACTGATGAACTTGTGTCAATGCAAAGTGTATTCATTACTTTTTAATTTTCTCCTTTTGTACGTTTTTTATTAGATTTAAATATCAACATCTCCTTCAATGGTTATTTTGCGTGAATCGTCTTTATTTACGAAAATCTTTATAAAAATTGTGTTTTTAGGCAAAATATTTTTTACTTTTTCGCTCCATTCAATGACGCAAACACCGTCTCCGTAAAGCATTTCTTCCGCTCCTAAATCCAAAAAGTCTTCAACGCTGTCCAGCCTGTAAACGTCAATGTGATATAAATGAAGGCGCCCTAAATATTCCGAAACGAGGGTAAATGTGGGGCTTGTTACATCTTCTTTTACATGTAAGCCCAGAGCAATTCCTTTTGTAAAGTATGTTTTTCCTGCAGCAAGCGCGCCGTCAAGAGCAATAACATCTCCTTTTTTTAGTTTTTCTCCTAACCGTTTTCCCAGTTCAATAGTTTTATCTTGCGATCTTAAATTAAATTCTTTAAATTTACGGTTTTGGGAGTTGTCCATTTTTTATTAAATTCCTTATAGCGGTTTTTAAATCCATCATAACTTGTAAAACAGGATAATCGAGTTTATCGATCATTTTAACTTGAATTTCCGTTTCACCGGTCGGTTTGTATTCTATTATAAATTCGATTTTTCCGTCTTTTTCCGTTCCCAATACTGAATAAACTGCAATTGCAGAAAAAATTTGGCGGTAGTAAATGTGACTGTCTTTTGTTTCAATGTTTTTTATTTCGGAAACTATCATTATTTTCTCCGGCTGATTTTAAACTGTGATAGATAATAACCCATTTCCAAGAGCTTTGACAAGGGGGGCAAGTTCATATTCGGCAATATCCGATATTTCTACAGTGTCTTTATTTTCTATAGCAGCCAAAACTATGTTTAACTTGTCCAAAAGTTCGGAATGATATTCGAAAATTGTTTTTTCTCCAAATTTCTGATTGCCGGAAATACCGGTAATGTCGGAAAGCCTTGCGGCGCTGTAAAAATCTTGTAAATTAAGCGTAAATTCTTCAATTAGCGAAATAACTTCGCTGTCCTTGCCGGCTTGTATTTTTACGGCCACATTTTCCAATTCTTCGGAATTTTTAGTAAATTTATTTCCTAAATTTTGCATAAACGCGCGCACTTCCGTTCCGCTTGTAGTAAAAAGCTCTAAAACAATTTCCGTATTCGGCGACTCTTGAAAAAGTTTATCCAGTTCATCGGAGGTTACGGGTTTTCCGTCGATCGCAACTTTCGTGATGGTATTTTTTTCCGCTTTACAAATGGATTCTATTTTACCGAGCAGTTCGCCTATAGTTTTTTCGTCTTCAAGTTTAAAATCAAAATCGGTTCCGTTCAGTTTTATTTTCATTGATAATTCCTTTAGTTATTATTTTTTTGGTTTTGTTTATTAAAATTGTCTATAGTTTGTGCTTGTTTATTAAGATTTTTAAGCGTTCCCTCCATAAGCCCGTATTTTTTCCGCAAAGCTTTTTCCGTTTCTTCAAGTTTTTTATCATAGTTTTCAATTCTTTTTTGGGAGCTGTCCATTTTTGTTCTCAAGCTATTTGTTTTTATACCTAAAATACCGCCTCTTTGTGTATACGGATTAATGTGCTCATACATCGTATGGGCAAGCCCCGAATCCACAATGAGGTCTCCGTCCGAGTCAAAACCGAAAAAAAGTTTAATGGCATCCATATTATTATTTAAAACGTCATCAAGTTTTTTTTCATCAATTTCCAGGTAGCCGCGCAGTCTGGACATATCGATGCCGCCCGTTTGATCGGATTTTGTCGAAATTCCTAATTGTGAAAGCATAAAAATCGGTGTGTCATCGGAACTTTTATACGGCATACTTACCATTTGCCGTAAATTCGATTTTAAAGAAGAAAGTGCAGAATCTCCGTACATAAGTCCAAGTTTTTTTTGCGCATCTTCGGTTTCTTCCGCTGAAAGGTAGGTAAGCTCTTCAATTATTTCAGACCGGTTTTGTGTTAAAATATTTATTTGTGCTAAAAGTCTATTGTATTTTGCGACAAATTCGATTATGGAATTCTTTACGTGTTCGACATCCGGTTTTACCGTAATTTTTTCCTGTTTTTCCGACGGTTCAAGTGCATGCAGCGTTACGCCCGGAATTAAATCGTCAATATCGTTTTTATCGCGCTTAATTTGAATACCTTCAAAATTTATAATTGCATCCTGTGCATAAGAAACGGCATTTACGGGTACGTAATTTCCTGTCGTTTTAGGATTATAAATTTTTATTTCTTCCACAATTATGCTTTTTCCGCTGTTATTGTTGTTTAAAAAAAGGCTCTTTACGTCGCCGTATTCGGCAAGCGGAACGGTTATGGTTTGCATCTCTTCGGTATCCGCTAAAGGCGGAAGAGGAATAAGGATTCCGCGAGAGGATTCCAGTGCCAGAACGTTCATATCGTGTCTATCGGGTGTCGTATTTGAAGAAGGTCTTTGTTCCGTATTTTGAGGCTCAATACCGTCTTTTGAAGGTTCATTTTGAATTATAATGCCTTTGTAAGAAATCGAACCGATTTGTTCGTAAATGGGGTTACTTTCACCGTTATTTTCGGCGGAGACTGTGGCACCGCTTTCCGATTTTTCTCCTCCATTACCCGCACTTTTTTCCGACTGCTTCACGGATATTTTAAGTTCCATAGAATATTGATCTTTTGCCCGCACTGTTTCGGAAAAAGAAATTTTTTGAGAAGATTCAGGTTTTGTTTCGGTATGCATAATATCCGTTTTTATTACCGAAGAATCGTTTTTTTTAATAAATCCTACATTTAAAGCGAATTCAAACGCATCATCTTGAAATTCTATCTTATTTTTTTCGCCGGTAATTTCCGATGCAAAAAGTAAAGCTTTTGTATCGGGGGTAATTTTTATTTCGCTTATGTGTAAAATGTTTTTTGCGCGTTCGTTTATAAGATCAATAAACCCTTTGTATTTTCCGCCTTTCCATGTTACTGAAATTGTTTTTTCGCCGATTTTAAATGTATATTTCCCCTTTTTTATTTCCAGATTTTTATCAATTTCATTAGACAAAAATTTGTCCGATTCCGCTGTTTGAACAACGGTTAATTTTACCGTCTGATTTTTTGCCGAACGTGAAGCCGTAGCGGTGACTGAACGTTCGTTTGTCGATTCTGCTATTTTTTCTGCGAACGGATTATTAAAAGAATACAGAGAACGGGCTGCATCGCGTATTTCAACGGAAAATTTATTTACTTCCCGCCAGGATTCATCTTGCAGCTTTAAACGTTCAAGTGATTCTGCCTCACGATCTCTGGGGATACGTTCTTTTTTCATTAAAGCTTCTACAAGCTTTTCGTAGGTACTGTTTACTCCGGGTATGCTTATATCCGACATTATAACCCCTTAATTGAAAGCGCCGTCTTGAGAATAAAAACTGTTTTTAAATTGTTTCGTCAAATAATAATCCTACCGTTTCTCTAATTCGAGCACGTAACCTTTGGATTTCTTCAGACGGTATTTCTCTTATTACCTTGTCGGTACTTGTGTCAATTACCTTTACGATAATTTGATGTGTATCGGTATTTACGCGGAATTGCAATTTGCGCCCGCACATATCGCAGAGTTTTTGTATTTCTTCAACCGCTTTTGAAACTGTTTTCGGATCGGTTATAGGGGCATTCGTACTATTTTGTTCTTCAGCTTCTTTTATTGCACTTGCAGCCGCTTTAAGGGCGCCATTAACCGACGGCTCTTTGCGTTCGGTTTGCAATTTTACTTGATGCCCTATACCGGTTACTTCTATATTCATAAAGAACCTCCATGGTTTAATAGCTGGTCGTCCGTGACAGCGTAATATAAAAAGTATGTCGTTATAAAACTAAAAGCATCAGCTCTTAAAAAAAAGGAAGAAGAAGGGCGCAACTTCCGCTTCCTAAATGCTTAGGCAGTCTGAATATTAAGAGATGACATCCGGTTATCTCTTTTTTCGTCTTGCCTGTTGAAATTTTCTCGGCTTGCCTTATTGAAGAAGCCTAATAACAGACTGTGGCTGTGTATTGGCTTGAGCAAGCATTGCGGTTCCCGACTGGATTAAGATTTGGTTTTTTGTGTAGTCGACCATTTCTTTTGCCATATCGGCGTCTCGAATTCTTGATTCGGCAGCCTGCATATTTTCGGCAGCAATTGCAATACCGTTATATGCCATTTCAAATCTGTTTTGGTATGCACCGAGGTCGGCTCTTTGCTTATTGATTTGTTTTAAAGCGTTGTCGAGAGTTCCCAATGCCATATTTGCTCCGTCTACTGAAGACATTGAAATCATAGCATCTTCACCGCCCTGCTGAGCCCCGATAATACCGAGTGCGGTAGCTGTCATTGTACCGATAAAGATTGTTTCTCTTTGATCCATATTTGCACCGACGTGAAGAGACATAGGGCCCGTTACGGAATCCTTTGCAAATCGTCCGGTTAAGATATTCATTCCGTTAAATTGAGCATGGCTTGCGATTCTGTCAACTTCATCGACAAGCTGAGAGACCTCAACTTGAATCTGCATCCTGTCTTCGGCAGAATAAATACCATTCGCTGCTTGAATAGCCAATTCCCTTAATCGTTGCACAATATCGGTTGTTTCACCCAAATAGCCTTCCGTTGCTTGAATAAAAGAAACACCGTTTTGAATGTTTTGTCCAGCTTGATTTAAGCCCCGAATTTGGCTTCGCATTTTTTCGGATACAGCCAAACCGGAAGCATCGTCGCCGGCACGGTTAATCCTTTCCGCGCTGGAAAGTTTCTCAATATTTTTTGCAAGATGAAGTTCGTTAACCCCTCCCTGTCGTTGTGCAAACATTGCACTCATATTGTGATTAATAATCATAATGACCCTCCATGAAGTCTTTAGTCCGGCATCCTTTGCCGTCATTTCCGTAAATTATAGACCTATGCAAAATTTTGCGCCTTTTACATAGAACCTATAAACACAGTATTATCAGCAATTTTCTCAAATTGCCAATAATACTGTGATACAGGGCTTCATAAGGGCTTTTTTCAAAGACCAAACGTGCAAGGAGTTTCATCCTTGCACAGTCATATTATACTCTTATAGCAAAAAATTTACAAGAGTACTTTTGGAAAATTTAGCGATTTTTCCTTATCGAAGCAAAGACATTACTTGCTGGCTGTTGTTGTTGGCTTGAGCAAGCATTGCAATACCGGTATTGGACAGGATTTGGTTTTTTGTGTATTCCACCATCTGTTTTGCCATATCGGCATCACGGATTCGTGATTCTGCAGCTTGCAGGTTTTCAGCCGCAATGTTGATACCGACAACCGTAAGTTCCATTCTGTTTTGGTAAGCACCGAGGTCTGCTCTTTGCTTATTGATTTTCTTTAAGCCTTCGTCGATTGTACCGATGCTCATATTGGCGGAATCGGCAGTTTCAATCGTCATAATTTTTTCGGAACCTATTTCACGGATTCCAATGGCGGCTGCCGACATTGTTCCGATGAAAACGCGCATTCGCTGATCCATATTGGCACCGATGTGGAACCACATAGAAGCGGTAACAACGTTTTCGCCGGTTGCTCGGGCAAAGCGACCGGTAAGCATATTCATTCCGTTGAATTGAGCGGAACTTGCAATGCGGTCAACTTCGGCGACAAGCTGAGAAACTTCAACTTGGATCTGCATTCTGTCTTCTGCGGAATAAATACCGTTGGAAGCTTGAACTGCCAGTTCGCGAATTCTCTGCATAATATCCGTCGTTTCCTGCAAATAGGCTTCGGCAACTTGAATAAAATTGATCCCGTTGGATGCGTTTGCAGAAGCTTGGTTTAAACCGCGGATCTGGCTTCTCATTTTTTCGGAAACCGCAAGACCGGAAGCGTCATCGCCTGCTCGGTTAATTCTTAGACCGGAAGATAACTTTTCAATGTCTTTTCCGATTGCCACTGTGGTGATGCCCTGCGTTCGCTGCGCGAACATAGCGCTCATGTTGTGATTGATGATCATAGATATTCCTCCCTGGAATAATGTTGTTTTTCAAAGCATCCTTGCTTTGCGGGGATAAGACTTTCCCCATAAACATTATCGGTCGGTGTATATTAAACCTTTAACGGAAATCCTAAAATTTTGAGAATCTTTAGAAACTAAAGAGTTTTTTTGATGCCCCTATACTTATTCATTCTTCCTTTACTATCAGGCACGGGGCGGTTCTTCCTTACTTTTATGATAATAGTTCGTTTTTTTACAACGGAAATGTTTACATGATACTCGGCAAAAGACTCCAGGCGGCTTTAACTGCCCGGAGTCTTTTGGTATCAGCCGTTTTATTTTTTATATTTTTGC
>CAUUAT010000072.1:0-10708 GCA_963543195.1 uncultured Treponema sp. | reverse complement strand
AGGTGCAGTTTCGGCGTATATCTCCGTGTCTTTCGAAAACGGAAAATTATCGGCAAGAGGTCTTTTAACACCGCCATTGACCAGCATCCATTGTTTTAATTTAAAACCCTCACCATAAGTAACTTTTGCTTTTACCTTGGCTTTGGTTGCGGCATCCCATTTAGTACCTCTGGGTACTTTCAATTCCGATTCATTTACAGTAACATGGCTGTCTCCCGTAATAGTAAGCGTTATCATTATCGGTTCGGACACAACAAAGACGGTTGCGTTACTATTAAAGAGCTCCGTATACGAAGCATCCAAAACCGGACCTGTGCCATCGTTTAGGCGCCATTCTTTAAATTTATAGTTATTATCTTTGTATTTTTCGATTTTGCTTTCCGCAAACGTTTTAATTTCAGTCCACGTTTTGCCTTCTTCCACTTCAAATGTGGGAGATGGTTTTAATATGACTCCTGTGTCGCCCGCAACCGTTATCGTAATTTTAGGCTTAGGAGGCGCTGAAGTCGGTTTGGTTACAATAAAAACCGTTGCATCTGTATTAAAAACATAATTATCGGCTAAATCCTGCCCGTCGGAATCGGTAAGTTTCCATTTATCGGCTCCGTGCCCTGCCGCATACTGGGCAATTCTGTTCTCCGCCTGCGCCTTTAATTGGAGCCACGTTTTTCCCTTATCCGCCGTAAACGTTTTTTCCGCTTTCAGCGTAACGTGCTCATCCCCCGCAACGGTAATCGTTATTTGTGCGGGCGCCGGATTGCCGCCATCCTCCTCCTGCGGCGGGGTTACGGACGACGTCGGCGTAGATTCGGCAGGATTTTTACAGCCGGAAAAAAACGTCGCAAACGCCATAACAGCCGTTATAATCAATACTGTTTTTTTCATGTAAACCTCACTAAATTAAAATATTCAAAAATTATGAGAACATCTAAAAACTTCAATTTTTAGGAACATTTAATAGTATTGAATTTCTTTAAAGTAATCAAGTACCGTTTCAATTACCGGCTAAATTTTTGGAATCGTAATTGGGATATTTTTCATGCTTTCTATTCGTATGTGTATACAGCATACTTTTAATTTCCGCAAATTGATTTCCGTCTTTTAAAAAAAAATCCAAGTTATCCTTCTTGTCTTGTAAGAACGAATGAAACCATGCGGTAATTAAATCGGCATACAGCTGAAAGACATCTTTATTATATCCTCCCGATAATAAACTGCGGTAGGCATCCAAACAGCTGTTGTGCTTTATGTTTTGAAACGATAAAAAGCATGCAGGAATTTTTTCGTTAAGATTTTTAAAAAACCGGTAAGACTTTTCGGGGTATGCGGTTAAATCGGCTTCGGACGTTAAAATAAGGACAGCTCCTTTTATGCCGGAAAATTCGTCACCGAGTTCTTCATTTTTGGAACCGACAAGTTCAATTGCCTTTGACGCTCCGTTGTATGGATGAATTGCGGTAACCGCTTTGACAAACGGCATAAAATTTGCAAAATACAATGCGGCCGCACCTCCCATAGAATGACCCGCCACGCCGACGTTTTCCGTGTCGATATAGCCGTACAGGATGTGGCTTTTCTCCTGTGTTTTTTCTTTTAGCAATTTGTAAACAGAAGAAAATGCGGCAAGCCAATCTTTCGGTAACGACTTTTTTTTAGAAGTGAAAACCGCAACGGCATATCCCGATGATGCAATGGTTCTTCCAAGCGCTAAAAATGAAAACTTCGAATTTTTCCAGCCGTGTGTTATTAAAATTAAAGGATATTTGCCTTTTTCTTTCGGAAGATAGACTGTTATAAGCCCCGTAACACTTTCCGCATCCGAAAGACTTTTATCTTCGATATTGTCCTCAACCGTATGTTTGTACACATGATTAAAACCTATCCGTTTTTCATCATTAAGCGCACGTATTTCATAAAAACTTGTAATTATATTTCTTTCTGCATATCCGGCAGTCGTAAAAATAAACAAAACACAAAAAAGCGCTATTTTTTTGTATGTTGCTCGGCACAAAATAGTACGCATATCGTTCCGTCTCCGTAATAATTTTAAGGTATAATAAAAAGCATCGCACGCTAAAATCGAGGGCATTATACGTTATTTTCACTAAAAGAAAAAGCTGCATGCAGCGATAGGCAGTGTTATCAAAACGAAAAGAGCAACGGGCGGATAGAAACCACGAAGTGCGTATAGGAGCATCTTGCAAAAAACTAAAGGTTTTTAAAAGACCCCTACATATTTACAACTGCGGCAAATATGATTTCATTAATTCAAACCGTTTTAAAAAATATGTTTTTTCTTTTCCGGTTAAATTTTCCGCCCATTCTTTTGTAAATATTTTTACAATAGGTGCGTTTTCTTCGTTGTAATTCGTTATCAGTACCGGCTTTAAAAAATAATCCGCCGAACCGGAGTCCGTTTTTTTTACATGGATTTGCATTAAAATTGAATCGCCTGTGTATTCACGATAATAATCGGGATTTGCATAATTTACCGCCCAGCGTTGACCGGAAATAAAATTTCCCATTGAATACAAAAATACGGCTTTCTTTTTATAATATTTTTCAGACTCTGCAATAGGTGAAGGTTTTCCGTCCTTATTTTCGATACCGTCCTGGTTTACGATAATCTGATATCCGGTATTATCAACTTCGGCAATTTCCCAATCTTGCAAAACGTGAGGGTGATGCGCCCAAACAATATCGACTCCGTTTGCGGCAAGATGCTTAAACCATTCCTGTTTTTCCTTTGTAATTTTCAAACCGTATTCCGGTTCAAATAAATGTAGGGCTAAGACAAAAATGTCGCATGGAATTTGTGTGCGCATTCGTTTAATCGCCTGCAAAAGTCTTTCCCTACCGTCGACGGACGGATTACTGTAATACAGCCTTTCTTTTGACGGTCCGTATGAATTAAGGAGTTCCGTTACGGATAAAAATAAAATACGCCAGCCGTTTTTTTCAATCAGCACAGGCTGAAAATCATCGCCGGCCTTTTCTTTTAAACCGGAAGAAAAAATGTCTTTATTCTGCATTTTATATTCGGCTTTAAGATTTAAAAAAGATTTGATTGTTCCGTCTATGCCCCTCACCCCCTTGTCGTTCGTATGATTATTTGCAAAAGCGAAAACATCAAAGCCGCCGTCGATTGCCGCTTTAAGATAATCTTCATGAACGTTAAAACTCGGATAACTGGAAAGCGGTAATTCATTGCAAACCGGAGTTTCAATATTTCCGAAAGTTAAATCGTCGCGGGTCAAAAGCTCTTTGACATCACCGTAAATACGGTCGTAATTTTTCATATTAAAATTTACGTCATGCGCCATTATATCGCCGGAAAAAGTAAGTGTTATTTCAGTTGCGGCAATAGTAGGTCGTTTAATCGCATCGGTTTTGTTTTTTTTACCGGCATCTGTGGAATTACATTTTGAAAAACTAAAAAGTACCGCCGCAATGAATATTATGATGGTACATTTTGAAATGCAAAAAAAGTCGTTTTTTTTCTTCATACCGCTGTCATTATACATTGACATTTAAGGTCTTTCAAGATAAAATCAACGACAATTTTAGTATTTATATCTATATCTATAAAAATTGGATTAGGAGGACGATGCGATGGCAAAGTCGAAATATGTTTATTTTTTTGGCGGCGGCAGTGCCGAAGGCAACGGCGCAATGAAAGAACTCTTGGGAGGAAAGGGTGCCGGGTTGGCGGAGATGACCGCAATCGGACTTCCCGTACCTGCCGGTTTTACCATTACTACGGAAGTTTGTGAAGAGTACTACAAGAACAATAAGAAGTACCCTGCGGAACTTAAAAAACAAGTGGAAGATTATCTTGCAAAACTGGAAAAAACCGTCGGGAAAAAATTGGGAGATAAAAACGATCCGCTTTTGGTTTCAGTAAGATCGGGTGCTCCGGTTTCAATGCCGGGCATGATGGAAACGATTTTAAATTTGGGCTTAAACGACCAATCGGTCGAGGGTTTGGCACAAAAAACCGGCAATGTACGGTTTGCCCGCGATGCTTACCGCCGGTTTATTCTTATGTACGGTTCTACCGCAATGAATATTGAGCGGGAAAAATTTGATAAAATTTTAGATGACGTAAAAGAAAAGAAAACACGAAAGCGTCTTAATAAAAGCGAAGATGCAAAAATTTCCGATACCGATGTAAACGAAGAAGAACTAAAAGAAGTCATTGAAAAATCAAAAGCTCTTTACAGAAAAGAAATTAAAGCGGATTTCCCGCAAAAACCGCTTGATCAGCTATGGGGTGCCGTCGGCGCCGTGTTCGGCTCTTGGATGTCCGATAAAGCCGTAACATACCGCCGCGTCGAAAATATCGTCGGCATACGCGGGACGGCGGTAAATGTTATGCAGATGGTTTTCGGTAATAAAGGAGATACCTCCGGTACGGGCGTTTGCTTTACGCGTGACCCTAATTCCGGTAAAAATGAATTCTACGGCGAATATCTTTTTAATGCGCAAGGCGAAGACGTTGTCGCCGGTATTAGAACGCCGATTAAATTGGATGTATTTGCAAAAGAAGATCCGAAAGCATATAAAGGCTTATGCGACGCCCGAAAGATTCTCGAAAAGCACTATAAAGATATGCAAGATATGGAATTTACGGTGGAAGAAGGAAAACTGTACATGCTGCAATGCCGAACCGGAAAACGGCTTCCTTCAGCAGCTTTTCAAATGGCGGTCGATATGGTCGACGAAAAACTTATTACAAAAGAACAGGCCGTTGCCCGCATTAAAGCAACCGATATAGAAGGCGTTTTTTACAAGGCGCTTGATTACTCCAAAGTAAATGAACTGAAAAGTACTCACTTTGCAGACGGAATCGCCGCAGTACCCGGAGCCGCTTGCGGAAAAATTTGTCTTTCGGCATCTCACGCGGAGGAAATGAGAAAAGCCGGAAACAAAGTTATCTTAGTCCGCCATGAAACGAGCCCCGAAGATGTCGGCGGCATGCATGCGGCTGAAGGCATTTTAACGGCTACAGGAGGCAAAACAAGTCATGCCGCTGTCGTTGCACGCGGTTGGGGAAAATGCTGCATCGTCGGCTGCGAAAAACTTGCTATCGATTATGAAAAAAAAGAAATTTCCTGCAACGGCACTACCGTACATGAAGGAGACTTTATCACACTTGACGGCACAAGGGGCTCGGTTTACAAAGGTGAATTGCCGCTGATAAATCCGAAACCGCCTACCGCATACAAAAAGATGATGGAATGGGTTGACGAAATACGGAAAATTAAAGTCAGAACCAATGCGGATACGCCTGAAGATGCAAAAATTGCAATCGGACACGGAGCACAAGGTATTGGGCTCTGCAGAACCGAACATATGTTTTTCAGTGACGAAAACCGCATTCTTGCGATTCGTGAAATGATTATTGCGGAAACAACCGAGGCGCGTGAAAAAGCGCTTAAAAAACTTCTTCCGTATCAAACCAGAGATTTTGAAGGCATTTTTAAAGCGATGAACGGCTTCCCCGTTACCATACGGCTGATTGATCCGCCGCTGCACGAATTCGTCCCGCACGATAAAGAAGGACAGCAAAATTTAGCCGAGCGGCTCAATATTTCATTCGTAAGCGTTAAAAACCGCGTCGAACAGCTGACCGAAGCCAATCCGATGCTGGGACACCGAGGCTGCCGATTGAGCATTACATATCCTGAAATTTTGGATATGCAGGTTACGGCGATTATTTCGGCTGCGTGTTCCGTACAGAAAAAGGGCATCAACGTTCTGCCTGAAATAATGATTCCGCTGACTATCGATCCGAAAGAATTCAATATTTTAGAAGAAAGAATACGCGCCGTCGCCGATGACATCATTGAAAAAAAAGCGAAAGATAAAAAGCTCTTTTATATGGTCGGCACAATGATAGAAACGCCGCGCGCGGCACTGCTTGCCGACAAGATTGCCGAACATGCGGAATTTTTCTCATTCGGTACAAACGATTTAACGCAGATGACTATCGGCATCAGTCGCGATGATGCAGGCAAATTTCTTCCCGAATATGTCGACGAAAACAAAGCGGGCGTATTTAAAGCCGACCCGTTCCAATCGCTTGATCAGGAAGGTGTCGGTATGCTTGTCGAGTCGGCAATCCAAAAAGGGAGAGCGGCATGCAAAAATCTTGAAATCGGCGTTTGCGGCGAACATGGCGGAGACTTGCAATCGGTTAAGTTTTTCTGCAAAGCCGGAATGGATTACGTATCGGCGTCTCCTTTGCGTGTCCCGATAGCCCGCCTTGCGGCAGCCCAAGCTGAAATCGAGAAAAAAACTGCCGTCGAGAAAAAAAACGTAAAAACGAACACGGCAAAAAAGATGAAAGCAAAAAAATAATTCAGACGCCCTTAGGCGGTCTTCCATTGCTTTTGTTTTTGCCGTCAAATGAGCGGAACGCCGATTAACTACTTAAAAAACATTTAATCGGCGTTTTTTATCTTGTTATGAATGTTTTTAAAAAATTAAAAGCCGTCCGCGGCGCGGTTTGTTGTAAAAACAGTAGGGAAAGCATAGAAACCGAAGTCCGTTTTTTGTTCTCCGAACTATTAAAAATGAACCGGCTTTTTGAAAAAGATATTGTTTCCATACAATTTACGGTTACGGAAGATTTGACCGAACTAAATCCTGCTTCGGCTTTGCGCAAAAACGGTTTCGCACAAAACATCCCGCTTTTTTGCGCAGCGGAACCGAATGTAAAAGGTGCCCTTCCCGCAACGGTACGTATTCTCATCCATTATTACTCGCGGCATATGCCCGTCCCCGTTTATGTACACGGCGCCGAAGTTTTGCGACCGGAGCTATATTGTCCAATAATTCTACAAAAAGACGGCTAACGGCGGTATACTGCCAACTCAAATCCCTGTCCCGCAAATATTACCGGCGCGCGCCTCTTTAAATGACATGCTTCCCTATACGGAATTCCTCATTGTAAATACCTTAAGGGCATTTTATAAAAACGCGGTTAGATTTGCTTTGCATCCTTCGCAAATAGAGATGCTCGATCAATAAAACCGATGAACACAATTTACTTTGCGAGCGGCTCGCACGGTAAGTTTCACTCATCTTCAAAAACTAAAAGTTTTAAAGGTTTCATAATATTAAAGCCGAATGCAGCCGACTTATGAGAACACATATCCCGATACTTTGCGCCGGAATTGTTGACTTAAATATTCAAGGATCCCTGGGTTTTTAAGTCGCCCCCTTGTAAAAACAAACAGTCTTCACTATACTGCTTTTCATATTTTACTTTATTGAGGTCTTTATGCCTAAACACACATATAAATTCAAATTAAATATCCTGTCCGTTTTGCTGATTTTATCTTTTTTATCGGTTACCGGCTGTTCCAAGCGGTTGGGATACGGCGTCGTAAATTGGTCTATTCCCGAATACAGCCTGACGGCAGGCGATATAATTCCCATTTATGTACGTTCCAATATTGAAAACGTGTACATCGTAGGCTTAAATGAACAAACTAAAATACGCGTAGAAATTCCGTTATGGCAATTAAGTTTTTTTGAATCAAAAAGTGATGCGGTTAAATTTCAACAAAAGCTGGAAGATTATAAAAATACCTATGCATCGGTCAAATTGGACGGCCTTCCTATGCGCGCGGAACCGGATAACACTTCGCGACAGGTTTATCGGCTTAAACTGGGGCAGACGGTAAAAATACTGTGGTTCACCGAAGGCGTACCCGTTTTAAAAGGGGGAAAGCCGATGGATGGACAATGGTATGAAGTTATCACAAATGACGGGACAAGGGGCTGGTGTTTTTCGTACAATCTTACACTTTATGATGAACGCGAAGCATCATCCGTTACGGATGCCGAAAACGAAAAAATCACGGATGAAGAACTTGAACAAGCGCTAAACGAATCGTGGTACCCCGAAAATTACCGCAAAATGATAAACGCAAAACAAATCGATCTTGATAAAATAAATCTAACGTGGGGATTTTCCCCGGGTCTGCGCTCCGGCATTGCCCGCATTGACTTAAAAGACATAAAAATATCGTTCCCGTATACGAAAATTACCAAAATCCGCGATAAATATCAGTTTGAAGGCGCAAGTCTTTCGCTCCAAATTAAAGGGCGCGATAATATCACGGTTGAATTTTCAGACCAAAACGGGAAAAACAGAATCGAAAATTTCGTAACGCTTAGCGCTACGCCCGAACAAATAATAAACGATGAACTGAACCGCCGCAACGCAAAAATTGCGGAAATTGCAAAAACTTCTTCCGAATTTACGTCGGCAAATTTCGGCTCGTTAAGAATTTTAACGGGTGGGCAATTTATTTGGAGCGGCTATAACGTTATCTCACCTTCGATAATTCCTGCAGGCTCAGGTTCTTCGGGGAACGTTTCGATACATTGCTTTTTGGCGCCCAAACTGAAGTCCGACTACGACGGCGTTTTAAGTTTTCAATTTGAAAAAGGAGACGAACCTGTTGTTTTTATGTATAGCATCTCTTCAAAAGGACTCAGACTTGAAGCCGTCGAACTCGGCACTATAACCGAAAACATTGTAACCAGAAGAAGCTTAAATCCCGTCATCTTATTTTTTGCGGCCCAATAATGCGAGTGAAAAAATGCCTTTTATTCAACTATCGAAAATTTCGCTTGCCTTCGGCGACAGAGATATTTTAAAGGACGTTACGCTCATTTTAACACAAGGAACAAAGGCGGCTTTAACCGGTGCGAACGGCTGCGGTAAGTCAACATTGATGAAAATCATCGCAGGGCTGCTTCAAGCCGATTCCGGAGATATTGCACTGGAAAAAGGAACCGTCCTCGCCTACTTACCTCAGTCCGGCATCGTCCATGAAGGAAAAACGCTTATTGATGAAGTTGAAACGGCATTCGGTTACGGCGCTGCCATCTTAAAAAAGATGGACAAAACAGGGGATGAAATGGCAGCGGTTAAAGACGAGCGAAAACTTGCAACTCTTGCGAAAGCGTATCACAATCTTCAAACCGAACTTGAGGCTTCCGGCTGGAATAACCGGAAAAGCTTAATAGACGAAACGCTCCGCGGACTGGGCTTTACCGATTCCGATTTTACCAAACGCACGGAAGAATTTTCAGGCGGCTGGCAAATGCGGATTGCGCTTGCAAAAACACTTTTGCAAAATGCCGACATTGTTATTTTGGATGAGCCGACAAACTATCTCGACATTGAAGCAAGAAATTGGCTTGAGTTGTGGCTAAAAAAATTTACGGGCGGCTTTTTACTCGTCAGCCACGACCGTTATTTTCTCGACCAATGTATTTTGGAAACGTACGAATTATTCGGCGGCGCATTAAAAAAGTATAAGGGCTCATACAGCGACTACGAAAAAACACGGCTTATCGAAATTGAAAGTCTATTAAAAGCGTATCGGCAGCAACAGGAAGAAATAGCCAAAACGGAAGATTTTATCCGGAAGTTCCGCTACAAAGCGACTAAAGCGGCTTCGGTACAAGACAGAATAAAGCGACTTGAAAAACTTGAGCGGATTGAAATTCCCGAACACCTAAAAAAAATCCGTTTCAGTTTTCCGCCCGCGCCTCATTCCGGTAACATTGTCTTGCAGGCCGAAAACATTTGCAAAACCTACGGTGCACATTCGGTAATTGCAAACTTGGATTTAACCGTCGAAAAAGGCGAAAAACTTGTTTTGGCGGGAAAAAACGGCGCAGGGAAATCCACTCTTTTAAGGATTTTAGCGGGAGAAGACCATGATTTTTCGGGCAGCGTAAAAGAAGGCGCAGGCGTGCAAGCCGGTTATTTTTCGCAAGATGAATCCGAAACCGTTACCGGCAACGAAAATATCATTACGATGCTTGAGCGCACGGCACCTTTAGACCTTATTCCGAAACTGCACGATATGCTTGCCGCATTTTTATTCCGCGGAGACGACATTTATAAACCGCTTTCGGTTTTATCGGGCGGAGAAAAAAGCAGACTTGCCCTACTCTGTCTTTTATTAAAGCCGCTTAATCTCTTAATTCTCGATGAACCGACAAATCACTTGGATTTACATTCCAAAGACGTACTTTTGGACGCATTAAAACGTTTCGGCGGCACCGTTATCTTTGTTTCACACGACAAAGGTTTTATGCAAGATTTAGCGACGCGCGTTTTGGAGTTGCAAGCGTCTCCCGATTATCGGAAGCCGTCCCGCATACGCAATTTTCCGGGTACGTACGATTATTATCTTTACCGACTGGAACAGGAAGAAAAAGAAATGCATAGCGGAATAGGAGAAGTGCCGAACGGTGTCAAGACAAGCAAAGAAAGGTACTGCGGGAAAAAGATACCTGTTCTTTCATATGAAGAGCAAAAACGGTTCCGCGCGGAAAAACGCAAACTGGAAAAAGAAGAAGAGCGGCTCTTAACGGCTATTGAAACGTGCGAAAAAGAAATAACGGAAAATGAAACGCTTTTGTCCAAACCTGAAATTTATTCGGACGGGGTAAAAAGCAAATGCATCCAACAAAAAATAGCGGAATTAAAAAAGCATACCGAAAAACTATCGGAGGAATGGGCTGCTGTCAGTGCGGAAATAGAGACTTTAAAAGCAGAACCGTAGGCTATTGTAATTTCCCCGTAAAACTCTAAAAAACTTTGAAAACTTCAATTTTATAAGATGCACGATGCACTTTTCCCTAATTACGTTTTTTATTTAGCTTCGGCTTC
>CAUUAT010000071.1:0-10827 GCA_963543195.1 uncultured Treponema sp. | reverse complement strand
AAGAGGCAGTGGCAGGAATACAAGTATTTGGCTGATAGGCCCTTCTAAAAGTCAAGTTATGGCATAAAATGAAAAGCCCCCTTAACTTCTAATGAAGATAAGGGGGCTTTTTTATTCCAAGCAGGCGGATTTTAATCCTCTTTCCACGGGAATTTATCATAATCGGTTTTTCGCATACCGGAAACATATTGATTGCCTACAACAAAAAAGCGCAACGCTTTTTCCGTCCAAATATCTTTATCGGGTATGCCTATCCGCGGCGATTTTTTTATTTTTTTCGGGAGTTTACTGTTTTTAAAATCAATATACAGTTCGCCTTCTTGTATTTTTGTCATATTATGTTCACTTGTTATACCCATAGCTTTTGTAAACTTACCGGGTCCGTTTGTAAGAGAAATGCCGACGGTATTTCTGTTTTTTTCCATAAGGGAAATGCCGACGGCGGGTTCAATCGCTCGAATTAACACCGCTTGCGGATTACCTTTTTCGCGTGCCACGATGTTCAACAATTTGTGGGTGTGTATCGTATAAACGTAAATTGTGCCTGCTTCGGCGTAAAGAGCTTGCACTTTAGGCGTCTTATTGCCACCGAAACCGTGGCATGCTTTATCTATAACCCCGAGATATGCCTCCGTTTCGACAATGTACCCGCCCATAATGTCGGACCCTCGTTTAATAAGCAACAATTTCCCTAATAAGGCTTTTGCCAAATCTTCAGTGTCTTGCCGGAAAAAATCGGTATACCTCATTTTTTCTTTTCAGATCTTCTCCGTTCTGATTTAAATGAAAGAAGTTTTTCGGTTTCAAGTCCCGGAAGCAAATCAATGCGCCAATACAATAAATTGCGTAATCCCGCAATCGAATTTTTTGCTTCCGCCGATTTTTCGTAAATAGGCAAAATGACTAAACCGGCAGTTTCATTTATTTCGACTGTAAAGACGGTTTTCCCGTCAGGATCGTATATTTGCGTCCATAACACCGATTCGAATTTGTTATTATGTAAATTAGCTTCTTGTTTTAAATCGTTTGCATAAACTGATACTTGCGGTTTTTTCGATTCGATGGGACTTGTCGATAAATCAAGTTCTACCATAAAATATGCCGAAAGTGTTACGCTGCTCTCGTTTTTTAAAATATATTGCACCTGCGCTCCATAATCATTAAAATTGTACTGTTTGCGCAAAGAAACCGGAAAATTAAAAGTTCTGAAACCTCCTTCCGTTTTAAGCTGCAGTTCAAATTTAAATCTATCGATTTTTACATCTTGGTATACATTTTCGGAAAATACGGGTTTTGCAATTGCGGAAGAAAAATTACCGTCCTTTATCGTCTGAAGTTCATCGGCAGATAACAGATTATCGATAAAAAATCCCGTTTCTTCCGAAGAAATATCCGCATAGTTTTTGTATGCATTAAAAATATCCAGCTCAAAAATTTTCCCGCCGCAGCTATGTACATATATATTTATATTATCCCGCTGCGAAATAAATTCTTTTACACCGTCAAAGTCAAAATCCATACTTGTGAGCGACGGTGCAAAAACACCGCTTATTCTCGACTGTTTTTCCGCAAGCAATAAATTACGGTAGCAGCAATTTCGAAGCTGTCTGTTATACCGGATATGTTTTGCATCCAAGTTAAATAAAATACCGCTTTCCGCACGCCAAAGTTCAAGCTGCGCATTTTTTTTACGTGCTTTATCTCCGCGTAATTGACTTATAAGTGTGTGAACGTACATTATTTTTGCATACATTGCATAAAGATGCGGTTTACCCGCGACCAAATGCTTTACGGAACTGTTTACGGGTTGATTCGACAAAACGGCATTGGATTCTATAAAACCTTTTTGGTAAATTGATTTTGATTTTATAATTTGCCCTGCATTTACCACCGAAATACAAGAATCGGGCAGGCTTGTGCGTTCTAAAAATTCATCGAACCACGACTTTCCCGTTTCGGGCTTGTTTAAAAATTTAAGGGTTGTTTCGGGTGACAAAAAAATAACGATTGAGTTTTCGGTAACCGATGAGGCGTAGCTAAGCATTATATCATAAAATATCGACGGCGAAGAATCCATATTTTGAAATTCAAGCGTTGCAGGAATTGCGAAAAGCATTTTTCCCGCATCTTCCATACACACAGGCGAAAAGGCGTTTAAATGCGCCCTACTGAAAAAACGCGTATCCAAAAGGCAATAATCAATATCGCATTTTTTTAAATTGGAAATAACATTAGGGCTCCATGTAAAATACGGCAGATAAATTCCGCGCGGGCGTTTGTAAAAATGCTTTCTTAACGTATCGGTCATATATTCTATTTGTCCGATTACATCCGCAGGCGGAATCATTGAAATAAGCGGCTCATAAAAAGCATTGCCGAGTATTTCAATTTGCTTTCTGTTAAGCATTTCGGAAAGTACCGTAAAAAAATACGGATTTTCCTTTTGTACCCATTCCAAAAAACCGCCGCTGAATACAAGCGAAAAAGGGAGTGAAGGCACCCCGTACAGGTTTGAAACAATATCTTTATAAAGCTGAGTATAATCCGATTTTAATACGGCATCGATTATGCTGTAATCGGCGTGAAGAGCAAAACAAATTTCTATCTTTTTTTTACGGCCGTTTTCCACAAGACTTATCCTTAAATATACATTAGGAACTTTCTAAAAAATTTAGTTTTTTAGATGTTTTCCTTGATTTTTGTTTTCGATGTAATTTTGTAACTCCATTATTATATAAGTAGTTATAAAATTACTCGTCAGGTGCCTCTCTTTGCGAAGAATTCGAAACATATCCGACAAGGTTTTAGAGGCGCCCGTTTACAATTTTTATTTGCGTTTTCATTAAAACGAATTTAAAACGAGTATAAATTATACAGGTTGAGCTTGTCAATCGGGGAATACAAAATATTCAAGGTAATCGAATTGAAAATAAGCGTAAGCGGAAAACGGTATAAACAAGCGTTAAAAAATGCCGGCAACCGTCCGCTTTCTATGGTGGGATACACGCGGTTTTTTTTAATTACTGCGTGCTGATAAAATCCGCATTTTAGGTTTTTATCGGTAATTGAATAAAAAAATGTCAAAAAACTATTTGATTTTTTTATTCAATTACGATATAATGCCGGTATGGCACAGAATCAAAGACCTGCCGTCGACAAGGAAAAAATCGAAACGGCAATAAAAATGGGCGTCCCCATTACGATAACTTCATATACGCTTCCCAAAGACACGGAAGCGTATGTTGCAGACGTTATTACCGAGTTTTTTAAACAATTGCATCATATTGAAATGATTGATTATGTTATTTATTGCTGCAATGAACTTTCTACAAACGCAAAAAAAGCGAATACAAAGCGTTGCTATTTTAAAGAAAAAGGCTTGAACATTTCCAAAAAAGACGATTATGAGACGGGAATGGTTTCTTTTAAAGACGATATGCTTTCAAATTTGGATTACTGGTTAAATTTGCAAAAGAAAGCGGGACTGTATATAAAAATTTCTATGCAGGCGACGCTTGATAATTTTGTTTTGGAAATTTCCAATAATTCTCCTATAACAAAACAGGAATTTAAAAGAATTTTCGATAGACTCGTACGGGCACGGCAATTTTCTTCGCTTGATGAAGCCTTTACGCAGGTTTTGGATACCAGTGAGGGTGCTGGGCTCGGTCTTGTCATTATGGTGCTGATGCTGAAAAAATTGGGGCTCAATGAAAAAGCGTTCAATATTTCCGTTGCCGACGGTGTAACGATAAGCCGCGTTACAATTCCTTTAAATACCGACTTTAAAAAACAAGCGGAACCTCTTACCAAAGCTATTGTCGCATATATTAATGACATTCCGCAATTCCCCGAAAATATTATGCAAATACAAAACGCAATCAATGACCCGGACTCCAATATGCAACAGATTGCGACGCTTATAAGCGCCGATATCGGGCTTGCAACCGACCTTTTAAAATGTGTAAATTCTACCGCTTTCGGACTTGCAAAACCGTGTATGGATATCGCCGAAGCGGTAAAACTGATGGGACTTCGGGGAATTCAAAATTTGCTTTACTCCGTCGGAACCGTTAAGTTGCTGGAAACAGACGAAACCGAGCAAAAACGAATTTGGGATAGTGCTTATAAATTGGCTTTTTTCTCGCTTAATACCGCAAAACTTACCGGTAAACGCACTCTTGTTGAAAATGCATACGTGTGCGGCTTACTGCATAATTTGGGCAATATAATCCTTCAGTTAATGTACCCCGAGCTTATGATTCGGCTTGCGGAAATTCAAGCCGAAAAAAATATTTCGCCGCAAGTTATGGAAATGGTTATGAGCGGAATGGAACAGTCCGAAATAGGGGCGGCTCTTGCCGAAAAGTGGCACTTTCCGACACCGATTGTTGTAACAATTAGATACAAAGATAATTTTGAGCAAGCACCGGAAGAATATCTCGAACTTGTTGAAACCATCCGTTTCGCCGATTTTATGCTGAACTATTCTCAAAATAATATCGAATTTTATCAAATTCCAAAAGTATTACTGAATAAATTTAAAATAAAATCAGAAGAACAATTAAAAAGCATATGCCAGCGCTTTGAAGATGCCGCACATAGATAAAAGCATGTCCCCTATAAAATACCGAAAAAAGATTTCGGCATTTTATAGGGCTCAATTGTTTTTATTCATTAAATACTTTTCATAAAATTCCGATTTTGTTTCAATTTCGGCATTTAACCGTTTTAAACCTTTTTTTTCCAATAACGTTTTTTCTCCGGAAAAAAGGGAAACGCCCAAACCTAGCCCTTTTGCATCGAATGTGATTCCCATGCTTTCGACAATAGTTGGAAATAAGTCGAAAGTTGTAAAAAGGCGATTTTTATTTTTATTCGTCGTTACGGCTGAATTGATAAATGCATTATACGTATGCCGTTCCGTTAATTTTGTGGTAACGGGATATAGATCGCCACCCATATACAGATGGTCGCCTGAAATTACAATAGTTGTATCGTTATAAAAGTCTTGAGCTTTTACCCATTGAATAAAGTCATATGCTTTTTTGGATGCACCCGCATATACGTTATGAATGGTTTTAAAATATGTATCCGGACATTTTTCATCTTTATAACCTTTCGGTGAATGGGTATCGGCGGTAAAAAAAATATAGGCAAAGGGTTTATCGCTTTTTGCAAGTTTCGTTATGTCTTCGCGTGCAAACCGATACAGCTTTTCATCTTCAAACCCCCACCACACATTGTAATCTTGCGGCAAACGGTTTTCCCGTTTATATTCACACGATGTTTTAATATTAAATTTTTTATGAGTATCAAGAAATTGTCCTAAACAGCCGAACTCTTTATCCGACGCCATACTGAAGACGAGGTTATACCCGTTATCGTACAGCAAATCTCCCAAGCCGTATCCGCCCGTCATAAAATTATCGATTTTAAATTTTGAAAGATTGAATTTATATTCGTCGGATGAAATGAATGACGCAAAAGAGCTTATGTGCGGAATTTGCAAAATGAGCGGTACGCCCAAATTTAAACATACCAATGAAGCTATAGAGTGAGTTGCTCCCGCGACTTGTGTTGCGCCTCCCAGTTTTTCACCGTTACTGAACGACAATTCGGATTCTGCAATGTCGGTAAGTTCCGGGATTAAATTTTCTTTTAAAAGTCCGCCGTGTTCTTTTGAAGTTGCGGTTACTTCCATCGATTCCAAATAAACGATAATAAGATTTCTCTTTTTTTTAGGAAAAGTAAATTTTACTTTTGCAGGATCGATGTAATTTTTTTCGTAAAGCGAACTCGGCGGTTGTAGTGCATAATAAATATATTGCACGTATCCGAATTTATATTGCAGGTAGCAGGCCAGAAGGACGAACAATACTGCCGCATATAAACCGTGATGTTTGCAAAACGGTGGAGCGATTTTAAGCGGTTTTCCGTTTTTTAAATATAAAACCAGTTTTTTTTCTTTTATAATAAAAACCAAGGTAATAAGAGAAAATGTAACCGGCACGGCAATTACCGAATATAATCCGAATGTTACCGCGCCGCTTGTTCCGCTTATGGGAGTAATTGCCGTAAAAATAATTTGATCGATATTTGCATTCGGAAATACGCCCAGCAGCCAAATAATCAACATAATAAATAAACCGTAGAAAAATACCAAAAGAGAAGCCGACACGGCATTTTTTCTTTTTTCTTTTTTATTAAAAAATAAAAGATTTTCAAATTTAAACATAAAGAGCCTTTCACATAAAACAATACATTAAAATCTTAGCCGATTGCCGGTGTTTACCGCTTTTTATCCCGTGTATTTATCAAAATAGCCTTGAATAAAGATTATCGGTGTACCTTTATCGCCTGAACCGGAAGTAAGGTCCGAAAGAGAGCCGATTAAATCGGTTAAACGGCGCGGTGTCGTTCCTTGCGATTCCATTGAATCTATTTTTGCCGATGACTCTTGCCGATGTTTTTCAATATAAGCGGCAATTTGTTTTTGTTGCTCAGCTTCGGGAAGTCCTTTAAAATTATTGTCGGCAAGATATTTCAATTTAACTTCATTCGGCTTTCCTTCCAAACCCTTTGTGTATGCAGGAGAAACAACGGGGTCCGCAAGTTCCCATATTTTACCGACAGGGTCTTTAAAAGCGCCGTCGCCGTATATCATAACTTCAATCAGCTTACCGGTTTTTTCTTTTATGATTTTTTGAATTTTTTCAACAATAGGTTGTCCGTCGTTCGGGAATAATTTGATTTTGTCTTCGCCCGCTTTATTCGAACCTAAAAGCCCATATTCGGAATTAAAACCGCTGCCGTTTACCGGTTTATTTAAAATTTCATCAAGGCCTAAAACCGTTGTTACGCCGGCTTTTTTTAACAGTTTTTTCGTACGACTGCGCGTATGAATGTCGCATGCCAAACACGAATTGGTAAACTCCATTATTTTTTTCGGATCATTAGATAAAATAACAAAAGATTCGGCATTATGTTTTTTCATTATTGATTGATAATATTCGATATAGTCAATACCCGTAAATTTGTGTTTATGCTCGCCGAATTGTTTTCTAAATTCGTTATGCGTAAAAGTGCATGTCCATGGATTTATATCGGAGTTTTCAAAAACATCGGGGTCAACCAAGTGGTTTCCGACCTCATCGCTCGGATAGCTGAGCATCATAACCAGTTTGTTTTTTGAGCGTGCAATACCTTCCAAACATACTGAAAAACGGTTGCGGCTCAAAATAGGAAAAATGAGACCGATGGGAGCCTCTTTAAACTTTGCCTTAATATCTTTTGCAATGTCATCTGCCGAAGCATAATTCCCTTGCGAACGCGCTACCACCGATTCCGTTATCGAAAGGATATCTCCGTCGTTAATATGAAATCCTTCATGTGATGCGGCGCCTAAAAGGGTTTCCGCTGCAATAACGGCAATATCGTCGCCTTCATTTATAATCGGAGCAATAAGGCCCCGTGATGTAGTGCCTGTAAATTTGTTCATACCGAACTCCTGACTGAAATACGCCGTTACCTCTATTTTTAACCGGACGTTTCCAAATAGTATATAAACTTTTTTTCAGTGTCAAGATTACCGTATACATGCGAAAACCGGCTATATGCTTTTCAGTGCATTGCAAAAAACGGCGGCAGCCTGTGCAACATTTAAACTTTCAATGTTACCGCATCCGGAAATTTTTACAAGATGAGCGCACAGTTTTTTTTCTTCGGCTCCTATTCCGTATTCTTCATTTCCTAAAACAATTGCGCAGGCTTCATTTTTGTTTAAAAGTCTTTGTAATGAATTTATCGTATGATGGGCGCAGACATCCGTGCCGACACAGGTGATTTTGCCTCTACAGTGCCGCAAAAACCATGCGGTCGAAGAAACTTTAAATAGATTGACAAACTCCATACCGCCTTGAGCAATTCTATATGCCGCCGTCGTAACCGTTGCTTGTTTATCTTCTTCAGTCAAAACAATATTTTCAATTCCGAAAAAAGCGGCGCTTCGTATGATAGCCCCCAAATTATTTGCGTTGCCTACTTCGTCAAGTGCTAAAATAGAAGCGGCATTTTTTTGCCATTCATCAACTTGTCCGTATTCAAGGCGCGGAATAACCGGTTCAAAAACCATTGCGGTGACACCTTGATGGTGAACCGAATCCGAAAGTTTTTCCAGTTCTTCTTCGGAAACGATGCGATATAGTTTTTTGTTTTCGGCAAGATACTTACAAAGATAACCGAGTTGTTTCGCCCTGTGTTCGGTAAAAAACAAGCGCGAAATTTTTTCGGGATGATATTTGCCCAATGCCTGTACGGCTGCAAAACCGCAAACAGGTAATTCTTTTACAAATTTTTTACCCATAACGCGTATTTTATACTAAAACGGTGCGATAGGGAAGCATGGATTCCGCATTATAAAAACTGCAAGATTTCTTCGAGACTCTGTTCGCGTTTGTCGCACTTTCGCAACGCCGGATAAGTTTTCCGAGTCTTAGGGAGGAAGTGGGGGATGTCTCAAAAGTCGGTTACTTTTTCGACATCCCCGCGAGTTTAAAATTAAGTCTTTATACAATAATGACTTAATTTTAAACATCGCAGCTAAATCTAAGGAAACTGTCCAAAAACTGAAGTTTTTGGACAGCCCCTCGCAGTTTGCTAAAGCAAAACGTCGATTACTTAACGCTTTTGCGGCATCCTGTGCGGCGTATATTCAAAAACGGACACGGATGTCCGTGGTTACAACGTCAAGAGTTTTGCTGTTAAGCAAAACTCTAAAATTAAAAATGTACAAGGACGTACATTTTTAATCGAACATCGCATACAGACGGCTTCCGGCGAGCAATTCTGAAGAATTGCTCGCATATGAAAAAAGGACTAAGGATGTACAATTCTAATCGTATCCGTGTACGGAATGGTAATGTGGAATGTCCGACCGCGTAAGGTCGGGGCGTAAGCGTAATTACGCAGTGAGCGTAAAGGTAATTACGCACCGACCGTAAAGGTAATTACGCAGTGTGCGTAAGCATAATTACGCACCGACCGTAAGCATAATTACGTAGTAAACGTAAAGGTAATTACGGTCTGCCCGACCGCGTAATCGCCCTGACCGGCATAATGGGGGAGTGTCTATCCCGATAATGATAGTCGGGCTATCTATACTATGGATAATTGTTAATTGATTTTGCAGCAAGCATAATTACCCATTTCCCATTAAAAAAGCATGACCGATTACAAATTAAAAGAAACTGTGCTATAATAAAGGGCGAGGAGGCGTGATATGAGCACTTCAAACAGAAAATATAAAGACTCGGTTTTTGTCGACCTTTTCAGCGAAGACGAAAAAGCGAAAGAAAACTTTCTATCGCTCTATAACGCCCTGCACGGAACGAACCTACAGCTTTCGTGTCCCGTAGAAAATATAAGGTTCGAAAACGTTATGTATATGAACATAATCAACGATGTTTCCTGCCTTGTCGACAATAAGATTATTGTGTTGGCTGAACATCAGTCCACTATAAACGAAAATATGCCCTTGCGTTTTTTAGAATATATCGCGAGGCTCTATGAAAAACTGCAAGCACCGACCGACAGGTATTTAAGAAAGCTCTCAAAAATACCCACGCCTGAATTTTATGTCTTTTATAACGGGAAGGAAGACTACCCTGAAACGGCAACATTAAAGTTGTCCGATGCGTTTATCACAAAACCCGAACCGGCACCGCTGGAACTTGAAGTAAAAGTGTATAACATAAACAAGAACAAGGGTGCAGAAGTATTGGACCGCTGCAAACCGCTTGAAGAATACAGCCTCTTTGTAGAAGAGGTAAGAAAGCAAACACAGCTCGACCCTGAAAAAGGCTTTACCAATGCGGTAAAGATATGCATAGAAAAAGGAATATTAAGAGAATACTTACAGAGAAAATCACGGGAGGTAATTAATATGTTACTAGCAGAATATGATTATGAAACCGATATAGCCGTACAACGTGCCGAAGAACGGGAAATCGCCTTTGCCGAAGGCATCGAACAAGGTATTTTCGACGGTTCCCGTCAAGCGAAACTTGAAACGGCAAAGTTAATGAAACAAGCTAATTGCGAACCGTCTTTTATTCAGCAGATGACAGGTCTCTCCGGTGAAGAGATTGAAAAGCTTTCTAAATGAGCAGTGATAAATATGTTAGTAGCAGAATATGACTACGATACGGATATCGCAGTACAGCGTGAAGAAAGTCTAAGGATTGGAATAGCCCAAGGCTTTTCCGACGGCTCGCACCAAAAAGCCCTTGAAACGGCGGCGGCTTTTAAACGTTTCGGCTTTGATATCGACAAAATAGCCGAAGGAACCGGTTTAACCCGCGAAGAAATTGAAAAACTGTAATTGATTAGGGGAGGGTGCCCCCGTTCGGAGCAGGGTTTCACCTCGGGACTTTGCAATTCCTTTGGAACCCCCGACTTATTTTTCAAATTTTACTATTTGCTGCAAACAATTTCTATAATAATTATGAAAGAGGGAAAATTTTTCTTCTTTAAAAAATTATTAGAGAGATTAAAGTATGAAAAAACTATTCAAAATTACTCTACAAAACGACTATGCATTTAAAAGAGTGTTCGGCACTGAGGAAAACAAGGACATACTACAGGATTTATTGGAATGTATCTTGGATATTCCTCCTGAGACCATCGCCGATTTGGAGCTTCTGGATAAGGAGTTTCATAAGGATTCGATAAGCGATAAAACAGGAGTTTTAGATGTAAAATTACGCCTAAAGAACAACACAATTATCGACATCGAAATTCAAAACAGATGGAACAGCGAGTTTGTTC
>CAUUAT010000070.1:0-10865 GCA_963543195.1 uncultured Treponema sp. | reverse complement strand
AATTAAACTTAAAAAAAAAATATCTACACAGAAAAATACACAATTAACAAAAAAAAATCAATTCCAAAAAAATTCTTTTTAAATTTAAATTTTTGATATTATTAAATTCATCGAATTAAGTAAAAAAGAAAAAAACACCAATGCGGTTGCACAATACGGGCAAGCGAAAGATTTGTGTGCACATTTTTGGAATATCGAAAACATATATCTTTTTCCTAAAATAAAAAAAACGGAATACGAATATTTTTTTAAAGGAGCATTAGACGCTCGTATTGTAATTTCACCGTATTTTGATATTCCGTCTATTTTCCCGAATATAAAAGTATATTCGGAACTTATAAATTTTCTTCAGACAAAAATAAATTAAGGAGGCGGGATGAATAATTTGGCGGCATTTTCGGCGAATGGATACGGTATATTATTGTTTGGTAAGCTGATATTCGGTGCGGTCGCGGTTTTTTTCGGAATATTAACATGGCGGAAAACGCGTAAATCGTGTATGGTCTTTTTTATATTCGGAATTTTTTCGATGTATATTTCGATATTGCTGCAAGCTGCGAGATATTTCGGTTTTATAGCGACGGATGTTTTAAATGCAGGCGTAATCCCCGTAGGAGACCTTTTTTTTGAGACCTTGCCGATTTTATTTTTTATTATTTCATTATGTTTGTTTTTAAAAACCGAAGATATGTAAACGATGCGGGTAGGAACATATGAAACCTTGCGGTTCGGCGTTTTTTATTTGCCGCTTTTTTACGGTTAATGAAACGGAATGTTTAACTTCGGCCGCTAAAATAGTGCGGCCTCGTTAAACGCATTTTATATGTGCGCACTTTTCGCGCACCAATTCGTCTGTCTTCGAGAATGGATATTCTCTTAATCGCCGAATTGATCGAACCGGATAATGCTCTATTACCGGATGAATATTATCCGTTATCGTTTTTTTACTTTGCTTATTCTTTCAGCTTTCTAATTTTATCGTACCAGCCGTCGTCGGTTTCGACAAGCCGTGTTTTTTCGCTGTATTTTGGGTACATTCCTTTTTTATCCGAATTCATCGGTTGAAAAATATGAACATTATCCGCCGTTTTATCCGAAGTGAGTGCGGCTTTTATTTTCTGCAAATCGGCGGCGGGGACTGTTTGTGTGTTTATTGCAATCGGGGCATTTAAGACAGGAATCGACTGAATCACCGTAATCTCGTTTCCGGCAAACTCGCCGAACGGTTCAACCGCTCCTTCAACAACTTTATACACGGCTCCGGTTTGAAAATCTTCGCCTGCAATCAGTTCATAAAAACCGGTCGTACCCGGAATGGCAAACGCCGCAGCATCGGCATCTTTTCTAAAAAGATTTACTTCGGCGCCTTGATGCGAGCCGGCAAAAAGAACACTTGAAAAAAAATCTTTATTTTGAATGAGTTCATCGGTATTCTTTGCACCGAACTTTGAAGCTAAAACTGTTGCGGGAATTATAAAACCCGAAGTTGAACTGGTAGAGACAAATGAAATTATTTTACCTTTTAATTTTGTCAAATCGTAACCGGAATTGGTTCGGTACTGCTCGGCATCTTCGGTACGCACTGCAATAAAACTATAATAGAGTGCATCTGCTAATGTGCCGCTTGGTCCTGAGTTGGTGACCAGCGGTACAATTGCCGGATTTTTTTGATGTGCGGCAAGGTATCCTTCAGCGCCGATATACGCCATATCCGCTTTTCCTGCAACAAGAGCTTCCAGCGCGATGTTATAATCCGTTGTCGTTTTTATTTCGACGGGTTTGCCGGTCGCCTCTTCAATAATTTCCTTGAAGGCGTTCCGCGCATCCTTGCGTGAATCGCTTGATTCATTGGGTAAAAAAATAAACCGTATCGGTTTCGTCTCCGCTTCCTTCGTACACGATAAAATTCCGAGCGGCATAGCGCAAAATAAAACGGCCGCGATAGTATTTACATATTTTTGATTCATACGATCATCTCCTAAAGCGGCATTCTATCATAAACTTAAAAATTGTGCTATAAAAATAGTGCTGTAAAGGAATTAGGATATGAAAATACTATCGAACGATTTCGGCGTTCTTGCAAACGGTAAAAAGATTTCGCTGTTCACGGTTTTTAACGGGCAAATGTATTTTTCCGCAACCGATTACGGCTGCTGTATTACCAGTATCCTTTTACCTTCAAAAAACGGAGGCTTCGACGATATTGTGCTCGGTTATTCAAGTTTTCCGGGCTATGTAAATAATCTCCCTCATTTCGGTTCATTTATCGGCAGATATGCCGGAAGAATTGCAAATGCTGAGTTTTCGCTGGGAAATCAGCGCTATCTTTTAACCCCGAACGACGGCGGAAGACATTGTCTGCACGGCGGCTATCCGTCTTATGATAAAATGCTTTATAAAGCCGCTCCGTTTAAAAACAAGCATGAAGCGGGCATAACGTTTTCACGTATTTCACCGAACGGAGAACAAGGATTTCCCGGTAATTTAAAAATTCAAATAAGTTATTCGCTTACGCCCGATAATGAAATTATTTTGCGGTATAAAGCTGTTTCTGATAAAACCACACCCGTAAATTTTACAAATCATACATATTTTAATTTAAATCCTGCGGGAATGCAGGCGGCGGGCTCGTATGTTTCGATATTAAATCATGAGGTGCAGCTCTATGCCGAGCACTACGTGGAAACGGATGCGGATCGGATCCCGACGGGAAAACTGTTGCCGGTGAAAAATTCACCGTACGATTTTCGGCACCCGACTCTTTTATCAGCCGGTATAAAAGAGTCGGGTGCAGGTTTTGATACCGCTTTTGTGATAAGACGAGAAATCGACGAGCAAAAAGCGCTTGCGGCAATTATTCGGGAGCCGGTAACAAAACGGACATTGCGTGTTTATTCTTCGCAGCCGGCTCTTATACTATATACCGGAAATTTTTTAAATAACGAACTTGGACGGAACGGCGATGTTTATAATACCTTTGCAGGTCTGTGCCTTGAAAGTCAGTCATTTCCCGATGCAGTTCATCACAATGAATTCCCGAATACGGTTATTAAAGCGGGAGAGCTTTACAGTCGTGAAACTTTATGGCATTTCAGTTTTTAGGCGATGTCTTTGATTTAAACGCATAACCGTTTAAAGGGCACCTCTAAAGGCTCTGTCTGATTTGCTTCGTATCCTTTGCACATAAAAATTAAGGGAAACCGGTAAGCTTTGCATACCCGGTGGGCGGATTTCACCTCGAAAAACCGATGTTTTTCGAGATTCCCTAAAATAAAATGCGCGTTTACTCGGCGGGCGTCCCTAAAAATGAGCCCGGATTTTTAGAGCTTTCTTTTATATGAATATCTACTTGTTTGAACGGTATTTTAATTCCTTCTTGTTTAAAAAGTTCGCTAATTTCGATAAAAATTGAATTACGTGCATTTACGAAATTTTCATTTTTTGTCCAGGTATTCAACGTAAGGTTTATCCCCGAATCGGAATACGATGTCCACAGTACGGACGGCGCCGGGTCCGCCAGCGTAAATTCGTTTCTGCGCGCGGCTAGTGACAAAATGCTTTCAAGTTTCCGCAAATCGGTGCCGTGAGGAACCGACAAATCGGTTTTTATTCTTCTGTATGGAAAGTGCGAATAATTTATGAGATTGGCTTTTACAATTGTTTCATTCGGTATCCGTACGTATTGGTTGTCGAACGTTTTTAAAACGACGGACAGTAAATTTATAGATTGAACCGTGCCGATCGTTCCGTTTATTTCAATAATGTCATTTATTTTAAAAGCCCTTTCGGTGATGATAAAAAGTCCTGAAATAATGTTTGAGATAGATGCCTGCGCTGCAAAACCGACGGCTATACCTGCGATACCGGCAGCTCCCAATATTGCGCTTGCGTTTATTCCGAGCCGGTTAAAAGCCGTCAATATAATTACGGCTGTAGAAGTGTATTTAATTATTTTATCTATGATGTGCTGCATTTGCGGTGAGCATTTTTTTACGGTAATTCTTTTTACTGCGGAATTGAGTATTTTAAAAAAGATATAAACGGCAAGCAATATCAAAATAAAATTCAATACCGTCCGGATCTTATCTGCTGTAACTTTAGTATCTATTTCGCGAAAAAAAGCCGTAATCGTTTGCATAAAAACTGTTAAACTATCCATAAGAATAAGTATAGCATAGGGTAGGGGAGCATGTTAAGCGGCTCCGTTTGCGATTGCCGAAATTAAATCTTCGGCATATCCTGCGTTACGCATTTTATTATGCATGCTATTGAACAAATTATAAAAGCTATTTATTATAGCGGGATGAAAACAAATGTTCTTATCACAGGAGCTTCAGGTACGATGGGTTCTGAAGCCGTAAAACAAATTGCCGAAACGGGAAATTATACCGTTACGGTAATTCTTAGAGAAAAAAAGAAAAATGTAAAACTTGCAAAAAAATTAAAGAAGCAATACGGAGCGCTTATAAATATTATTTTCGGTGATATATCCGTTTTTGCCGATTGCGAAAAAAGCGTTAAAAATGTCGATTACATTATTCACTGTGCGGCAATTATTCCGCCGGCGGCAGACCATAATTCGGATGAAGTCTATAAATCAAATTATTTGGGTACGCTCAATTTGCTTAATGCCGTAAAAATATCGGCTAAATGCAGTGACGTAAAATTCATTTATATCGGAACGGTTGCAGAATACGGTAACAGAACTTTTAAAGCGACGTGGATACGTACGGGCTACCCGCTGGTAACTTCCGAAGTCGATTTTTATGGGGCAACTAAAGTAATGGCGGAGCGTGAGGTAATAGAATCGGGGTTAAATTTTTGGGTTTCACTTCGACAGTCGGGGATATTGTACAACGACATTATGCTGAAAAATATGAATGACGGCTTAATGTTTCATACGTGCTGGAATACCCCGATTGAATGGGCGACAGCCTATACTTCCGGACTTCTTTTAAAAAATCTTTTACAAAAAAGCGAACAAGGTGAACTGCCGAAAGAATTTTGGAGGCGCGTTTATAATATCGGAAACGGGAGTGCGGCGCGCGTAACCGGTTACGAAACTCTTGACAGGGGTTTTAAATTGATGGGTAGAAGCGTTAAGGACGTGTTTAAACCGTGCTGGAATGCACAGCGTAATTTTCATTGCGGATGGTTTTACGATTCAAAAATCCTAAACGAATACCTCGATTTTCAATATGAAAGCTTTGAAGACTTTTTTAAAAAACTTGACAAAAAATTTTGGTATTTTAAACTCGGCAAACCGTTTCCCGCTTTGATACGTAAGTTTGCAATTGAACCGCTTTTGAAAACCTGCAATGCGCCGATGTATTGGATAACACACAATTTTAAAATGCGGATAAAGGCTTTTTTCAACTCGCTTGAAGATTTTAATGCAATTCCTACGCAATGGGACGCTTATAATCTTTTATGTGAAAATAAAAATCCTGAAACCGGAGAATATACGGATTATAATTCGCTAAAAGATGAAAACAACGCCGGAGCGCTTCTTTTAAAACACGGATACGACGAAAAAAAGCCTCAAGAACTTCTTGATATTGAAGATATGAAACAAGCGGCGGCTTTTCGGGGCGGTAAATGTACAAGCGAAAAAATGCAAAAAGGCGATTTGTATACACCGATTGAATGGGAATGTGCGGACGGACATACATTTAAAGCAACGCCTTTTTTGATTTTAAAGGCGGGACATTGGTGCCCCGAATGCGCCGTCCCTCCGTGGCATTTTGATAAATATGCCAGAATGAGTGAATTCTACGCGCAAATTTGGTACAACGACCATAGCAAAGACGAAGACAATTTTTATGATAAAAACTGCTTTAAGGATATTGCCGCAGCGGAACAAAAACGGCGGTCGTAACCGGTATGATTAAAATTCTTTTATTATTTCTTTTAGCGCTAAGACGAATTCGGCAAGCTCGTCTGTAGTTGTTGTTCTTCCTATTGAAACGCGTACTGCGTTCATCTGGACGGAAGGTGCTATTTTCATAGCTGCAAGAATGCGACGTGACGGTTTTTTTGAGGAACACGCAGAACCGGTTGAAATACAAATTCCCCGTTCCGAAAAGCAACGGACAAGCACTTCGCCGGTTAATTGTTTTACTGCAAATTGGATAATCCACGGCGAATAATTATGCGGCGCTGAAAGACGCGCTTTCGGAATTACCGTAATGCCGTCAATGCGGCTTAATTCTTCAATTAAATATTTCATCAGCGTTTGTGCATGTAAAAAATATTCTTTTTCTCCGGCGGAATAATTTTTTAAACATTGCGCAAGCGCTAAAATCCCTGCAAGATTTTCCGTTCCCGGTCGCATTCCGCTTTCCTGCCCGCCGCCGCGTATAAAAGGTTCGAAATCTTTTGACATATACAAAAAACCGATTCCGCGCGGTGCGCCTATTTTGTGCCCGCTGAATGAAGCGGAATGAATAGGCAGCATTGAAAGGTTAAAAGGAATTTTTCCTATTGCTTGCACTGCATCGGTATGAAAATGAATTTTCCGTTTTCCTTTTGAATATTCCGCAAGAGCGTGGCCGATATCCGCGATGGGTTGAATCGCGCCCGTTTCATTGTTGACTGCCATTACCGATACAAAACCCGTATCAGGCTGAATTGTTTTTAAAACGGCTTCAGGAGTAATTATTCCGTCCGTTCCTGCGGGAATTGTGAGCATTTTAAATCCGCGCGTCTGCATAATTTTGGCTTGCTCAATATTTGCGGAATGTTCGATGCTGCTCATACAAATGGAACACGGCATAGGATTCGCCATCAGCGCTAAAAGCGGAATGTGATTTGCTTCCGTTCCGCCGGATGTAAAAAGAATTTTTTTTTCGTTTTGTATCGAATTCTTTTGAACATCTATTCCTAAAACTGCGCTTATTTCGCTGCGCGCTTGCTCCAGTAATAGGCGCGATATCTCGCCCATACTGTGTTTTGCGGAAGGATTTGCAAAATTATATATAGCCTTTTGTAGAGCTTCCATGCACACTTTTTCTTGCGGAATTGCGGAAGCAGCCCAATCCAAATAAATCATAGCAATACCTCTTTAATGTTTTTTTCTTCTGCTTCATAAATGAAAGTTTGTCCGATATTTTTTTGCAAAATAAGTCTTATTCTGCCGTGAATATTTTTTTTATCTTTTTTCATTGCAGAAATAATTGCATCGGGAAAATCCGTTTTAAAGTGCACCGCGTTTTGCGGTATAGGTTCGGCGCACCACCCGAAACTTTTTATAATACTGCATACTTCATCCGCATAAGCTGAATCGGTCATTTTTAATTTTTCGCCTAGCCGCAACGCTCTACCGATCCCCCATGCAACGGCTTCTCCGTGTAAAACATTTTTAAATTCGGCGGCGGCTTCAAGGGCATGAGCAAAACTGTGCCCGAAATTTAAATACGCTCTTTCATTTTTTTCATAAAAATCGCGTGCAACGACATTTGCTTTTGCACTTACCGTATATTTAAGCATTTCCGTAATAACCTTTTCGTCGCGGTGTAAAATTTTTTCACGTCTATTAAAAAAAATGCGATATAGTTCATACGGATATAAAAGCGCCGTTTTAAAAACTTCCGCAACCCCAGAAAAATATTCTTTATCGTTCAGTGTTTTTAAAAATAGGGTCGAAATATAAATTTCATCGGCTTTAAAAAAACTGCCGATCATATTTTTATAGTTTAAAAAATTAACGGCGGTTTTCCCTCCGATTGCAGCATCCGCCATTGCAAGTAATGTCGTCGGAATCAATGTGCATTTTGCGCCGCGCATATAAATTGATGCGGCAAAGGCCGTTAAGTCGCATACAACGCCGCCGCCTATTCCGATAAATACGGAGTTTCTGGAAAGCCCCGCATCAAGTGCCGTTTTTAAAATGAGTTCAAGAGATGCAAAATTTTTATTCTCCTCACCGCTTTTAATTACAACAAGCGGAATCTTTGAAGAAAAATTTTTTGCGTTTTTTATAATATCAACAATATGTATATCGATAATATATATCGCGTCGGTATTGTATAAGACGGGTAATTTAATTTCATCGCAATAAAAAATATCGGTTGTGCCTTGAACGGTCGTAAAAGAAAACTTATCTTTCATTGTAATTTTTAAATGAGTCGAATCATTTCAAGAACGAGCCGTGAGGAAATTTTAGCAGCTTGTTTTGAAAATTCTTCGTAAGAAATTTTTGCGATGTTTTGTTGCCCCGCAGTATCGGAGATGCTGCGCAAAATTAAATACGGTATGTTGTTTAAAACACATACTTGCGCTGCCGCTGCGCCTTCCATTTCTACACAGGAAGGAGAAAACGTTTTAATTATGCTGCTACGCAATTTTTTATTCGAAACAAAAACGTCTCCCGAAGCGATCCTTCCTTCGACCAATTTTATGTTTTGAAAATCTTTATCCGCATATTCCGTGCCGGATTTAAGTTTATTAAATGCATTTACCGCAATATTTTTAAGCTTGTTATCCGCCGGCCAATACGCGGATTTTGTTCCCGGCACTTGCCCTGCAGAATAGCCGAAGTCTACGGCATTGACATCATGCTGCACCGCATCGGAAGAAACGACAATATCGAATATATTTAAGTTATCGTCAAGACCTCCGGCGGTTCCCGTGTTAATAATTACGGCAACGTTAAATTCGCTGATAAGAATTTGGCAGCACAACGCCGCATTCACTTTTCCAATTCCGCTGCATGCAAGAACGGTTTGCCGTCCGGCAATAGTTCCCGCATAAAACTGTATGCCAGCGATCTTTCTATTTTCACCTTTTAAGTTCCGCTTTAAAAGTTTTATTTCCTGCGCTTCAGCTCCGAAAATTCCTATTATTTTTGTGTCATTTGTTTTATTCACTGCATATCCTCCATAAAGCCGTTTGTAATTTCAAGATAAAAATGCCTCCGGCATCTCAGTCGGATTTGCTTCGCATCCTCCGGAATAGAGATGCCCATCAGCAAAGCTGATCAATCAGCAAAGCTGATAGCGAGTTTTCCATAAGTCCTATTAGGACGATCCTATAGGACGGTTTTTATATATCAATGACTTATGAAAAACGTTACAAATAAAGCTTAAGGGAAACCGGTGAGTGAAACTCACCTTTAAAAAACCAAAGTTTTTAGCGGTTCCCTAAAAATTATTCTCCGATTCTCCGCCAATGCCATCCGAACACCGAATGCGCATCGGTTACAACCATAAATGCTTTTTCATCGTTTTGGTTTAAAAAACTTTTTAATCTTACGAAATCGCGGCGTGACATTACGGTTTGAATAACGGAACGTTCTACATTTGTATACGCTCCGGTTGCTTTATATACATTTGCGGAACGTCCCATCTGAACGAGGAAAGCGCAAAGTTCTTTCGGTTTATCGGTATTTATAATACAGTATTTACTTGAATTCATACCGTTAATTGTGGAGTCGATAACAATTCCGTTTATGATAACGCCGACAAGCGAAAAAAGCGCGATTTCTTTTCCGTAAGCGAATGCTGCAAAAAGCGTGATTGTAAAATCAGTGAGAAGGCAGCCTTTGCCTAAATCCAATCCGGTGTATTTTTGCAAAATCATTGCAGCAATGTCGCTGCCGCCGGTGGATGCATATCGGTTCAGCACAATACCGACCCCGCTGCCATACAGCAATACCGCAATGATAAGCTGCAAAAAAATATCATTGACTATCGGCTCGCTAATCGGAAGAAAGATTTCCAAAAGCCAGACGGCTCCCGATAAACCCAAACTTGCGCACACGGTTTTAATGCCGAATTTATTACCGATAATTAAAAAGCCTAAAGCGAACAAAATAATATTTACGGCGACTAATAAAGCCCCTGTGGAAAGCGGAATATAATGCGAAAGCACCAACGCCATTCCCGTAGCACCGCCCAAAGAAAGTTTTGAAGGCAGTAAAAAAAAGTGAATACTTACTGCAATCATTAAAACGCCTGCAATAATATAAAGCCCGCTCGTTACTTTTTCTTTCATATCTTAATCCTTTAGAAAAAAAATTACTGAAAATATTTTACCGACAACATTAAATATCGAAAATTAAATTCCGTCAATAGGGCATCGAGAGCGCCGTACTATTTAACGGATGTCTTGTAAAAAATTTGAGCCGTATTTGCTTTACGACCTTCGGAATTTAATTTAGAAAGGTTTTATCAATAAAGCGGGTCGCGGCTGATTTTATAAGTTGCAACCGAAGAAAACCGGCAGAAATTTTCGGCGGACGGGATTATTCGGTATTCCCGTAAAGCTTAAGGAAAACCGGAGAGCGGAGCTCACCTTCAAAAAAAATTGAAGTTTCGAGAGGTTCCCAAAAGAACCCCATGCGAGTTAAAAATTAAAGGGAAATTCATCGCTAAAACAAAGCGCTTTAATATTTTTTGCTCCAAAAGCAATATTCAAATTCCGTTGGTTTCATCAAAAAATGTCCGAAAACCGTCATTTCGGAACTCATTATATACCGATAATTTGTCGCAATAAAGAATCCGAGACAATAGGGAAAATATCAAGTGCAAAGTATATGTTCTGCAAACTAACGTTCAAACACGGGACGGCAGGATATGGCTACGGTGCCGAATTCATAACTATTCTTTGTATGAATAAAAATAATCGGGGAAAGCGGTTTTATTTTATAAGTTTTCAAGGAAAGTATGTAATCACAGCATTTTGGCGGAACAATCCGGAATATGGAAAAACTTACCGAGTTTGCTCGGAAAATATCATATTTCGTCTGAACTTTTTTTATAGTCTCTTGACATTTATTTGAAAGTATAGTAGTATACGCTCCGTTATAAAACGGGCTATTAGCTCAGTAGGTAGAGCAACGCCCTTTTAAGGCGTGGGTCTCAGGT
>CAUUAT010000069.1:0-11258 GCA_963543195.1 uncultured Treponema sp. | reverse complement strand
ATATCCCATAAGGTTCATAGTGCTTTCTATAACCGTACCTTCAACGCCGTACAGTTTTAAAGCCATATCGGTTTCCTCCGCATCGGAAAGACGAAAAACCGAGGGGAAACCCGCTTCATGCTGCATAATTTCACGGCAAGCATTCATTCCGTCTTGCCACGTTTTAAAAATAAAGCTGAATTTTTTGCGGTTTTGCGGCATAAAACGGAAAAAACGCAAGGTTACTTCAGTCAAAATTCCGAAAGAGCCTTCGCTGCCCATCATTATCTCATCAATATCGGGTCCCACGGCATGCGCCGGAAGACCGTAACTTTTTACAATTCCCGCAGGTGTAACATACGTTTGCCGAAACACAATATCTTTTATGTTGCCGTAATATGTCGAATTTTGTCCTGCACCACGCGTTACAACCCAGCCGCCGACGGAAGAATATTCAAAAGATTGCGGAAAATGCCCGCAAGTATAAGCACGCCGGGCGCTGAATTCTTTTACTGCATTATTAAGATGCGCTTCCAGATCGGGGCCGGACATTCCTGCCTGTACGGTTATTGTCTGATTTATTTCATTAAACTCCAATACCTTATTAAAGTGTTTACGCATATCCAATGTAATCCCGCCTTTTACGGCTTCTACTCCGCGCGTAACCGAAGAGCCTCCCCCATATACATATAGGGGAATGGTGTTCGTGTTGCAGTACTCAGTCAAAAGAACAATCTCGGTATGTTCCGACGGAAAAACGACAACGTCGGGAAGATTTTCCAAAATGCCTTCTCGCAGGCGGTAGGCATCGTACATCGTCTTTCCGTAAGCGACGGCTGCCCTGTCTTTTACGAGCGTACTGACGTTTTCCGCCCCGAAAATATCTTTCAGTTTTTCAATATGCCGCGCTTCAAGTTTCACCGGATATTCGGCCGGCAGCAATTCAAGCCCCTCGTGTTTTTTTTGTTTAAACCGCTCATCGCCGATACCGAATACGGTTTTCATATATTTATACAGCCGTTCGTTCGGCTCCTTAAACTCATTCGGATTGCCCCATTTAAAAATAGAACGGAAAGTGCCCGCAGGCGGCGGAACCTGTTCCCAAACCGGTTTAAAATCCTTGTATGTATATCGTTTTCCCATAGCTTTAACGCTCCGTTTTTATAGAAGAGGATTTTAATGTGTTTGCCGTAATTTTTCAATAGGCGGAAGAAATTTGTGACGGAATATTTCGGCAAAACATACAAGAGGGCATCTCTAAAAACTGAGGTTTTTATAGGTTCCCAAGAAGCTCTTCTTGCCATTTCGTATGCCTTTTATTATAATCGGATTATGAAGCGTCCCGTTTTAACAAAAATAAAAGCAAATCTTTTGCGCATCCTTCCTAAAAATACGGGCGGCATCCCTGTTACGCTGCTGCTTGCCGTATCGGGCGGGGCGGATTCTATGGCGATGCTTTCTGCAATCTCGCAATTAAATAAAAATTCAATATATAATCTTTATGTTATAACGGTAAATCATAACATACGGCCGGAAAAAGAAAGCGCAGGTGATGCACGTTTTGTTTTCAATTTTTGTAAAACTCTTAATCCGAAAACCGAATGCATCATCGCACGTCTGGAAGAGAACGAAGTAAAAAATACCGCACAGATCCGTAAAGGCGGAACGGAAGACGCCGCACGGTTTTTACGCTATCGAGAATTTGAAAAAGCCGCCGAAAAAGTGAATGCGGACTATATTTTAACGGCACACAATCAAAACGACTATTACGAAACTGTGTTAATGCGGCTTTTTCAAGGATCGGATTCGCAATCCGTTACGGGAATTCGGGAAATACGGGGTAAATTTATCCGCCCGATGCTGAATATAAGCCGGAGTGAAATAGAAGAGTATCTGAAATCCGAAAAAATCCCTTGGAGAGAAGATGCCTCCAACTTTGAGAAAACATTTCTCCGCAATAAAATACGGCATATTTTCATTCCCGCTTTGAATGCTCATTTTTCGGGATGGCAAACGGGACTTGATTCTACCTTAAAAAAAATAAATGAAGCGAACCGTTTTATCCAATCGCTTTATTCCCAAAAAAAAGCGGCGGCTCAGCTTCGTTGGGAATTAAAAAAAGAAGCGGACGGTTTTATTGCCGAATTTGAAGATTGTGCCGGTTTTCAAAATTGGGAATCTATTTTTAAAATTAAATTTATCGCAGAAGGTCTTTTACCGATAAAAGATGCGGGACGTATTTCTTATTCGGTTATTAAGGACTTATCGGCGATAAGCGAAACAAAAAAAAACATATATTCGGGAGGATTTTACATTGAAAAAAACGGCAGAAAAATCCGGTTATCCAAAAAGACTTCATTTCGTAAACCCGGCACATCGGTTTCATATATGATTTGGATAGAAAAACCGTGTACTTTTTTTCTGCCGATACTGCCGAAAATAGAATTTACGGCTTTTGTAGAAGAAAACGGCTTTTTTGTAAAATGTGCTTCCGATACCGGCAAGGGGATAGGACCTTTTGCCGTGCCTTTTTGCATCCGTTCGCGAGAAGTGGGCGACGTTATCAAAATGAAAGACGGCGCCGAAAAACACATAAAAAAAATTCTTAACGAATGGGGTGTCAGCTACGAAAAACGGGACCTTGTGCCGATAATTGAAGAGCGGGGTATTGTTAAAGGAATATACGGCGCCGTTATCGGAGAAAGGAACCGGTACGTTCCTTGATAAAAGATATACACCCCTAAAAACTTTGAGGTTCTCGATAGTGTATTCCGTCTTTACGGTAAAGTGAGGTAAAAATGATTTGTTTCGGTAAAGTAAAATCGGTAAAATTGACCGCAGTTTTCAGCTTATTTTTGGGGTGTTATATATTTCAGATGTATGCCCATTCCGTTGAAACTTCGGCAGCCGAATCGGTAAATATTTCGGCGGCAATTGCATGTCTTACCAATTCTTCAAATTTATATGCGGAACAAAAATGGAAAGAAGCCTTATTTGAAGCGCAGCTTGGAGAAATTTACGATCCGAAAACCGCCGACTTTTTATATATTGAAGCCCTCTGTTCTTTAAAATTACGCTATCCCAATGCGGATGTTTTAGAAAAAGCGGAAGCTGCTTGTGCAGAAGGAATGACATGGCGGTTTTACGATTTAAGTGCGGCACGGCTTTTATGTGCGAAAATAAATCTGAATATGATGCGCTATGCCGAAGCGTTCGCGTTTGTACGCCTTTTGCCTTTCCCGTCCGCCGAAAGCGATTACATTCTTGCCGCCTCTTTTTACGGTTTGGGCAAAGATGAAAATGCGCGCGAAGTTATAAATAGTGCCCTAACCAAATGGCCTTTTTCGCCTGAATTTGCAAAATTATTTTTTACGATGGAGCGCGGCAAAAAAATCACGCCTCAAGCAAAACAACTTGCCCGGGATATCATCGACCGCCTCTATGCCGTACAGGAACAGGATCCGAGTCTTTTAATTTTTGCAAGTCCGTTTGAAGTCAAATCGGAAGAAAATATCCGCCGCTTAAAAATATATCGCAATATGTATTTACCGTTTACCGAACAATACGGTGAAGAAGAGCTTTATAATCATTCATATTCAATTCTTCTGTGTCTCCGCTATGGAATAATTGACGAACAAACCGCTGTTGCCGAATTTTTTAATTTAAAATCCGAATACTATAATCCCGTTTTGCAATTGAATATGGAGTTGCATACAATGTATGAAAGCCACTTAATAGAATTTTTACGTATTATCGGTTCTCCGCGTCTGCGCGAAACAATACGTGAAAATCTAGCGTCGTATGAGGGACTTCTTTTAGATGATACGAACGGGGATTTAATAGCGAATTCAAAGATTTATTACAGAAACGGTAGGCCTTTTTACGCCGAGTTTGATGAAACGCAAGACGGTTATCCCGAATACCGTGTCGAATGCAGCTTCGGCATTCCTGTAAAAATTTACGGCAAACGGGATGCATTCTCTGTTATGTATGACGAATATCCTGTAGTAAAAACATATAGTGCCCGCAAAAAAACGTATGCAATGCGCCCGCTCACTTTAAAATGGCCCCCTATTCAGCTAAACGAATTGAATTTGCAACTGTACAATCAAAATGAAAAACAGGACAGCTTTTTTTCATTAAAAGTGAATGAAAGAATGGAAAAGCTGCACGAACGGTATTTAACATACTCGGCGGCTTATTCGCAAGAACCTGCTGATGAAATTGAAGGGGGAATACATCAAATTTTTTTTGATAAAGGTGAACCGATTAGCAGTGAAACGACGGTAAATGGAAATATCTATTCCAAAACGAATTATAAAAGCGGTTTGCCGGTGCTCAAGCGCATAGACAAAAACGGAGACGGTTATTTTGAAACGGTTATCGAATATGATTTTAACGGAGAATTAAAAAAGATTTCCGCCGATTTAAATAAAAACAAATTTTATGAATATGCTGAAATTTATAACGAAGACGGTTCCGTTGTAAAAACATGGGATAGTGATGAAGACGGAAAAACGGAAATTTCATATACGCAATATAAAAACGGGACGAGTATTACCGAATGGATACATCCGAAATTAAAGAAAACGGTTTCGGTGCGTTTTGAAAAAAATATTCCCGTCGAACTTATCGACGGGAATATAAAACGTAAAATTGCCGCTTCAGGCGCTGAGCCCGTGTATTGGCTTAGGCAGTTACCCGATATTCCCGAAAGCATAAATAAAAAAATTTCCGAAATTTTTAACCAAAACGAATTGCCGGTTGTTTCGTATATGTTTGCCGTCAACGAATTTGAAATTTTTGCGGTAAGATCGGGCGGCTTGATCTTTGCCGAAATCTTAAATGAATAAAAACGGTTTTGTTTTATGAAAAAATTTTATTTCTGTTTTACCATTTGTATTTTTTTGTTTTCCTGTTCAACGTTGAACAAACCTCACTCTTACACCGATTATTCAGATAGGTCAAGCGTTTTATATCAAGCTGAATACGCAAAGCGCCTTTTAAATGAAGGTAAAATTCCGGACGCGCTGATTCGCTCTTACATTCTGTATCTGAATACAAACGATATACCGGAAGTAAACGGTATAAAAAACGAATCATTTAAAAAAGCTGAAGATATTTTTTATAAAAACATAGAAGAAAAAAATTGGGACACCGCTTTAAACTATTTTCGATCGCTGACCGCTTTAGACGGAAAACCCTCCGGATGGACGGAAGAGCGCATTTTGAATGAACGAGCGGCGTTTTGGAAAACAAGTGGAGATATTCCGCTTTTAAACCTTACCGAAAAAAATACGGAAAAACATACCGGTACACCCCGTAAAATTGCGGATATGCTTAAAGGGACCGTTACGGTTTGGGTCGATAAAGGTACCCGGATTGAAAAAGGTTGGGGGATTGCTGAAGCTGCTATCGGCTCCGGATTTTTTGTTGATAAACGCGGCTATTTCATTACAAATTATCACGTGATTCAAAGTGAAGTAGATCCCACATACGAAGGATATTCTAAATTGTACATAAAATCGCCTGATGATCCGGATATAAAAATTTCCGCAAAGGTAATCGGCTGGGATCCTCTTTTTGACTTGGCGTTGGTTAAAACCGAATTTTCTCCCGAAACGGTTTTCAGTTTGGGGTCTTCAAAAAATTTAAATGTCGGCAGTACAATTTACGCAATCGGTTCCCCCGCAGGACTGGATAAAACGCTGACGTCGGGTATTGTCTCCGCAAAGTATCGCAGACTTTTTTCTATGGTGGATGTTATGCAAATTGATGCGGCGATAAATCACGGCAACTCAGGCGGTCCGATTGTAAATGAAGACGGGCATGTGCAGGGAATTGTATTTGCAGGGCTTGAAAGTAACGAGGGAATAAATTTTGCAATTCCTGTCGAATTTTTAAAGATAATCCTACCGGATTTGTATGCGGGCGGAGAAGTAAAGCATAGCTGGTTGGGCGGTTATGGAAAAATCGAAAAAACGGAATCAAAAACCGGCGGTATAAAAATCGAGTATATTCTTCCCGGCGGGCCGTTATCGGTTTCGGGCATTCAAGAAGGGGCGGTTATAACCGAATTTAACGGAATGCCGGTAGATTCGATAGAAGAGATGCAAGCCCAGCTTCTATCGGCGGCGCCCGATACCATCATTAAAATTAAAATAAAAGAGAAAGGGGAAGACGGTTTGTACGCCATAAAGGAAACGCCTGTTTTATGCAAAGCCCGCCCGATACTTCCCGGCAAGCTGATTTTTAAAGAAGACAGTGATTGGCGGGCTATGCTTCCGCTGTTGGGATTTTATTTGGAGTCCTCGGGTAGACGTAATTCTTACAGGGTTTCGGGAGTTGTGCCCGGCAGCGTTGCCGACAAAGCGGGTTTTACCGTAAATGATTACATAGAACTAAACGGAAAAAAATGGGATGAGGACAATGAAGAAATTGTGCATATCAGACTATATGCAAAAAAAATAAAAGCGGGCTATGTGGACGGTTTTATGATGCTTACCGCTTATCTTGATAATCCGCAATTGTTTTAGGTTAAAGAAAAGAAGGAAACCGAATCCCAGCTTTATGGCTTTATCGTCAATGACGGCTCCGGCTGCAGTACAACCGTTTACAGGCAGCAGCGGTTTTGAAGGATATTTTTTTTAATCAGTCCCATAAAAATCGCCTGCGTGTTCAATTACCGGACGCTTGTAAAAAAATTATTGAATTTTTTCCGCAACCTTCGCAGTGGAAGCTCCCTGCCATTTGTTCCGATAATCAAAGGCACTTCCTAAAGGAAAAAAATATAATTCCGATATATGAAAAAGAGGTGTCAAATGGTACGAGGCTGGTATACGGCAGCGAGCGGAATGCTTGCACAACAAAGACGATTGGATGTTATTTCAAATAATTTGGCAAACGTGGACACGACGAGCTTTAAACGGGATGTAACGGTTCAAAAAAGTTTCCCTGAATTATTGCTGCGCCGTTTGAACGACGATGGTGTAATGAAAAATCCGTTCGGCTCATCCGATATAGCTCCGATTATCGGAAAGCTCGGCTTGGGCGTTGAAACGAATGAAATCTTTACCGAATTTGAGCAAGGCTCTTTAAAGCAAACCCAGTCACCTTCGGATTTAGCGTTGGAAGGAAAAGGCTTTTTCGCAATCGAAACTCCTTACGGAGAAAAGTATACTCGCAACGGAAATTTCATTGTCGGTGTTGAAGGCTATCTTATGACAAAAGAAGGCTATCCCGTCATGGGTGAAAACGGCAGAATTTTTCTTCAAGACAAAACATATACCGTCGACCGAGACGGTCAAATTTATTCGCGTCCGGTTACGGAACCGGACAGTGATGCGATATTTTTAGACAGATTGAAAATAGTCGAATTTGAAAATGACAGATTTCTTACAAAAAACGGTTCAAGTTTTTATTTGAGCACGCTGCTTTCAGGCGATGCCGTTGCGGCTGAAGGTCCCGCACGCCCCGCCGTTATTCAAGGTTTTATAGAAGCATCAAATGTTAATGTCGTAAATGAAATGGTAAATATGATTGAAGTTAACAGGGCTTATGAAGCAAATCAAAAAACAATACAAGCCGCCGATACAATGATGTCGAAATTATGGAATGAAGGAGTTAAACGATAAGACAAATGCTCTCATTGTAAGAGTATCATAGTATTAAAAAACGTCCTGTATAAATAAGGGCGGCATTGCACAAAACGGGAACCGTGTTTTAATCGCATGTTTCCCGTTTTCTTTTAGCCGGTTTTTATTTCTTTTTTCTGCGTAGAATTTTCCATCTGAGTTTATCGGCGGCATTAAACATTTTATATAAAACCGGCTTGTAAACAAAATCGTATGTTCCGATATATTCTACGAGCTGAGGACTGTAACCCGCTTTAAATTTATGAAATCCCATCCAAGGATCATTACCGTCGGGATTCGGTCCCAAACATCCCCATAAATCAAACAGTGTGCAGCCTGAGTTTTTTCCATATTGAATTGCCTTCCACATTATTAAATTATTCGGCATTACTTCACGATGACTATTTGAAGACGCACCGTACGGATAATACAATTTTCCGTTAAAATTAAAAAGAATCCATGCCGTTAAAACTTCACCGTTATAAATCGCTTCAAAAATCCGAAGTCTATCTTTCGGAAAAGCCTTAAAAAGGTTTTTAAAATATTCCGCATTATGATTAAAAAATCCCTGTCGTCGTGTCGTCTCTTCCATAAGTTTTATATAATCTTCGACACCTTCTTCGCAGCTTTTATCGATTATCGTTACACCTTTTTTTTCGGCGAGACGGATATTATACCGTGTTTTGGAATGAAATGATTTAAGCAATTCTTCTTCCGATTTCGTTAAATCCAAGTGAAAATCATAGCGGGTAAAAAGGGGCTTCCCCGGAACGATATTTTTTAAAAGAATTTTTTTTTCTCTTTCGGCAAATTTTTGTTTTATTTCTTCCGTGTTATCATTTTGTACCGGAAAGTAAAAATCCGGTTCCGTTTTTATAAACAACGCATTATGTTTTTTTGCCAATTCATTTAAAATGTCGGTTTGATATTCATTAAAAAGAGGGCATTTTGCCGAATATCCTACGGTGTATTTCGTTTTAGGTACTTTAGAAAATATAACTTGAAAACCGTCAATCATTTTTCCGTCTGAAAAAAAACCGACACGTTCAGGTGCTGCCCCGATACTTTTTTTAAATTCGCCCCAGTCCCACGCTTGCATGGGATGTTTGACGGTTTTATCGAATTCTTCTTTATCTTTTTCAGTTAAAATAACAATTTTCTGCATTATTTTTTTCCTTTTTCAATATAATGCGCCGGATTTTTCGGGACTCCGTGTTCGCGTATTTCAAAATGAAGGTGCGGTCCCGTAGATAGCCCCGTAGATCCTACCGCGCCGATGACTGTACCCGATTTTACGGTTTCATTCAAGGAGACACTGACCTCGCTTAAGTGCCCGTAAAGGCTTTCGCGTCCGTCCGCATGCAACAAAATAATGTGTTTTCCGTATACATTGCTGTAAGAGATGCTTTTTACTTTGCCCGATGCACACGCCATAACCGGAGAACCGGTAGGAGCTGCTAAGTCGATACCGGGATGATAACTTTTTGCTCCGTTAAAAGGATTTGGTCTTTCTCCGAATCCTGAAGTTAAAATACCTTTTTTTAAAGGAAATCGGTAAAACGGTTGAAAGAAAAACGCCCGCACTGTCCCGTCGAAAATTTCATTTGCAAAACATAATACTTTTCGCTTTTTTGAATTCTCGTAAACGGTGAGTTCCAAAGGTTTCTCTTTATATTTTTCAAAAAGAGCGATATTTAGTTTTTCAATATTCGAAACGGGAACGTCAGGCAAATAAACTGCCGGCAAGCTCGGTAAAATAAGTCGCTTCCCCGCAATTTCGGTTTCAATCGATTCTATTCGATTAAGCGTTACAATGGCATCATATGGAATGGAGCAGCGAGCAGCTATTTTTATAATGCTGTCCGTTTCTGTTGCGGTATACACATAAAAACTGCATGGCAGTGCTTTCCCTTCTTTCCCTGCAGCGATCGCTTTTCTTGCATTGGCGACATCATCGCAATATTGAACAAAAAGCTCATCCGTTACTTGCAGTGTTTTAATTTCAGGATATATTTGAGAAAAACTGTTTTGAAAATAAAGTAAAAATAGGAGAAGAGCGATGCCGTATTTTAAACTGCGAAATGTCAAGATTATGCTTTTTCCTGCGGCAGTGCAAATGCTAAAAATCCGTAAACCGCAAATATGGTCAATACCGTTATAAGAGCTGTAATTTTATAATAGTTAAAGACTAAAATCACCGCTAATGATAAACCGCCGATAACGGTTATTTTTTTTGCCAACGAAATAAAGAGTCTGCGGGGGCTTTTTCTGTATGCGGTTACAATTTTTTTCCCCATAAGAAAAAGAATACCGCAGCCGAAAAAACTTATGGAAATTACCGTATACAAAGCGGCATTTTTTGTTGCAAGTTCCCAAAGCGGGTATACTACAATAAAACCGATAAGCACGCTTATTCCGGCAATTGTCGCAAAGGTTAAAAGTCCTGAAAACACGGCATAATAACCTTTTAGAATTTTTTCGAAGTTCATCGTTCCCCCGAGACTCAATCTTAGTTACATAATGTTTTTTTATAAAAACATTATTCTTCCGATATTGCTTCTACAGGACAAACTCCCGCACAAGCACCGCAGCTGATGCAAGCATCCGCATCAATTACGCGCTTGCCGCCGTTTTCGCTGATAGCGCTTACGGGGCATTCGCTCTCGCACGAGGCACAGTTCGTGCACGCATTAGAAATTTTATAAGCCATTTGCATACTCCTTATTGTAAATTTCCGTTGCACAATATATCACTTCTGCAAGAAAAAAACAAGAGCGAATAAAATATTTCCCGCAAATTTTTAAAGAGGCAATTCCTTAGCTACCAGTGTTATAGCCTAGCGTACGTTGTACAGCAATAGGGTATTAAATCCTCCTGCACGAATTGGAAAAGTGAACCGTTATGATAAAAGTAGAGCAGGAAAAGCCCCGAGAGTCGATAAATACAGAGAGACCCTCTTGACTCAAAGGGGCCTTTAACCTGTATATTAAAATAAGGAGGAACAATAAAAAATGCGGCTCAGATGGCACCGTTATCCACCGCTGAACCGCCTTATTCATCAGCACTACCGATGACGCCGTGTACGGTTATTACGATTCCTGCAAACGTAAAGCACTGGCACGGCGCCGCAGCCGGCAGCTGGCTTTCACATTTGGCAATTTCAATTCCCGGAGAGGGGACAAGCACCGAATGGTGCGAGCCGGTAAGCGATGAAGAATACGGAAAACTTGCGGAATAATTTGTATTCTACCATTGGCAGCGAAAACTATCGCAGTGCATGAATGAAGTTGGACGGTTCCCCTTTAACATCGAGGTTTTGTTTGCAAACTTGATTATTTTATGCCGATTCTTACTGTGAATCGGATTTGTCGGTAATGCCGGAGATTTTAGTGCTTTATCGTAGACCGTCGCACTTCCGATTTGTACAATTTTATGTCGTCGGATGATGTGCTGCGCATCCTTACAAAGGAACTGCTCGACTGCATCATACTGCACGGTTCGTATTATCATTATTTAGTTTACTGGAGTTTAAAATGACTGAGTTTTTACGCATTCGTCTCGCAAAACCTGAAGACATTCCGAAAGTTATGACAATTTTTGCGAGCGCACGGGCATTTATGAAAGCGGCAGGGAATCCGAATCAAT
>CAUUAT010000068.1:0-12188 GCA_963543195.1 uncultured Treponema sp. | reverse complement strand
GGGCTTGCCCACCGAATCAATATGATTATGCAATCGGCTTTTTTTAAACTTGCCGAAATTATTCCGATTGAACAGGCGGTCGAAAGTTTAAAAAAATCGATTGTCCGCGACTACGGTAAAAAAGGCGAAGATGTCGTCAATATGAATTATGCTGCGGTAGATAAAGGCATTGAATCGCTTCATAAAGTAGCCGTTCCTTCACAGTGGGCGAAAGCGGCAGACACCGCCGTAGACAACTCCCATTTGCCGCCGTATGTGCGAAACATACTGTTCCCGATTAACAGGTTGGAAGGAGACCTGCTGAAAGTAAGTGCCTTTAAAGGTGTTGAAGACGGCAGAATGCCCAACTGCACCAGCCGGTACGAAAAACGCGGCATTGCAGTGGAAGTGCCGCACTGGATAAAAGAAAACTGTATTCAGTGCAATCAGTGTTCCTTTGTTTGTCCGCATGCGGCAATCCGCCCCTTCCTTCTCAATGAAACAGAAGCGGGGAAAAAACCTTCCGGCTTTGAAACGTTGAAGGCTGCCGGCAAGGGACTGGAAAATATGGAATACCGAATACAGGTTTCCGTCTTGGATTGTACCGGCTGCTATAATTGTGCCAATATTTGTCCCGCTAAAAATAAAGCGCTCGTAATGAAGCCGCTTGCGGAAGAACAGGAACAAGCCGGAAACTGGAATTTTGCCGTCGATACGGTTTCCAACAAACACGGTATTACGGATCAATTTACCGTTAAGGGAAGCCAATTTAAACAACCCCTCTTGGAATTCCACGGAGCATGTGCGGGCTGCGGCGAAACGGCGTATGCAACCCTTGTTACCCGACTTTTCGGCGACCGTATGATGATCGCCAACGCATCAGGCTGTTCTTCAATTTGGGGCGGCTCGTATCCCACTGCCGGCTTTACGTATAACGAAAAGGGAAAAGGTCCGACATGGGCAAGCTCCCTTTTTGAAGATAATGCAAACTACGGATACGGTATGGCACTGGGCACACGCAAACTGCGGGAACAGGCCGAAGATTATATGAAAAAATTTATTGAGCTTAATGCCGGTACGGAATTCACTCCTCTTTTTAAAGAATGGATTGAAACAAAAAAGAATGTGGAAGCCAACTGTGCCGTCTGTGATAAAATAAAAACGCTTTTTGATGCGCGTCTGAAGCCGGTAAACACCGCCGTTTCCAATTCGGGTTCTGCAGACTATCTTCCCAAACCGGAAAACCATGTATTTAAGTACGGTACGGGCAATACCGAAGCCGACCGGCTGCTCGAATACATCTACAAATTGAAAGACTTCCTCGTTAAGAAAAGCGTATGGTCTTTCGGCGGCGACGGCTGGGCGTACGACATCGGCTACGGCGGCTTGGACCACACAATGGCGTCCGGTGAAGACTTTAATATTCTTGTTTTCGACACCGAAGTGTATTCCAATACCGGCGGGCAATCTTCCAAATCGACGCCGACGGCTGCAGTTGCGAAGTTTGCAGCGGGCGGAAAAAGGATGCGGAAAAAAGATTTAGGCGCGATGCTTATGACATACGGATACGTATACGTCGCTCAAACTGCACTCGGCTCAAATATGAATCAGTTGGTAAAAGCCCTCAAAGAAGCCGAAAGCTATGACGGGCCGTCAATTGTCATTTGCTATGCACCGTGTATCAATCATGGACTGCGCTCGGGTATGGAACACAGCGTAGAACAGGAAAAGAAAGCAGTCGAGGCGGGCTATTGGCATTTATACCGCTTTGATCCGCGCTTAAAAGAGCAGGGGAAAAATCCCTTCCAGCTTGACAGCAAAGAACCGACAGCTTCTTTCCAAGACTTTATCAATTCCGAGGTACGCTATACCTCTCTGAAAAAGACCTTCCCTGCCGTTGCGGAACAACTTTTTGCCTGTGCGGAAGAAGATGCAAAAGAGCGGTATGCGCGGTATAAACAATTGGCTGCACAGCCTGCAAAAGGGGAAACCCGCTAAAAGTCGAAAACGGATTCCGGCTTTACGTTTCGGCAAGGCTTTTGCCTGCCCGAATTATTTTCTGCATACAAAATCGGCAACTTCGATATTTTAACGGAGCTGCCGATTTTACTATTGAACACCTCTCAAAAAATTTCAGTTTTTTCGAAGTTTTTTGTATTTAATTTGCGAAGAATAGCAAAAACGAAAACCGACGCTCGGAACTATTATTTATTTGCCGATTCGGTAAATAAACGATAAAAAAAGAAAGCTGCCCGAAAAGGAGGAGAAAGGGCAGCTTGTGTGAATAGAATAATAGTGTGTATTTTCTGTGTGCCGCTAATGTACACTATTTAAAAATAAATGTCAATACAATTTATAAAAAATTTTATTTTTATTTCTTTTCTTCCGATACTGTATTATCGGCAATTTTACATTGCCGCACTTTAATTTTAACAACGGAGGTTCTTATGAAAAGAACGGCAGGGCTTGTAACGCTGCAAATTGCGTTGGCTTTCTTTTTAATTGTTGCAGGTATCTTAGGGCTGATGCGTTCCAGCGGTGGAGAACTCGGCGAAGTCGTTGCGTTTTTGAACAGTCTTTTTAAAAGTTCGGTAATTACTACGGTTATTATAATTACGATTGCAATTGCAGAACTCATTGCAGGTGTTTTCTTAATTGTAGAATTTTTCAGCGGAGAAATCCGACTGACAAACATAATATTGATTATCTTTATGATTCTTTGGATAGTCAATATTATTTTAATCGATGCACTCGGAGCAGCAAAAGGAAACATATTCAAAAATACGGCAACGGTGCTAAATTATCTTTCGCAACTTTCACGGCATTTAATGATATTGGGCGCAATTATTGCCGTTAAAAACAAAAACAGAAATTAGAGCTGGAATATCTTTAAAAAACTTGAGCCGAAGAATTTGGTTCACCTACTTCTGGAATAAAGGTATTCCATCGACAAAGCCGATTAAAATTTTTTGATTTTATAATCGGCTTTGTTTTTTACGTTTAAACAAAACCGGTTTTTATTTTACGGAACCGAAGTGTGCAAACGGATATAAAATAAGATTGACGGTGCCCAGCATTTTTGATGACGGAATATAGCGCGGCTTTACATTCGTAATAAATAAAACGGAAAAAGCGTCATCAGCATTTAATTGTTCAAGATGATATGAATACTCATGCCGCATATCTATAGAATTAAACCGGTTATCACCCATCATAAAATAATTTCCTTCAGGAATATATTCTTCTTCACCCTTCGGGAATTCGTCCATATTACGCTGACCCGACAGCGAAAGATAAAAAAGATATTCTTCAAGCTCTCCGATAATATTCAGTCGCTGTTCGTCAGAAATGAATCGTTCAGCCGCCGCATTTTCTTTATAAAGCTCCGCATTTCTTACAAATAATTTACCGAAAGCGAGTTTAATTAAAATATTTAGCTGCGCATTCCTTTTTTCGTATAAGTTGTACCGAACAAAATTTTTATCAACCTCCGGTTTCCAGTTTTTTAAAAAATTTTCAAACCATGTAAGTCCGCCGTCCGTTGTCAATATTTTTGAAGCAATTGTTTCATTATCCCGTGCCATGTAATTAATAAGATATTGGCTTTTCGGTAAAAAATCATTTGCGGAAAAAACCGTATCGGGTTTCCCTTTTATTTTTTTCATTCTTGCAACCAGTTCTTCGGCTTCTTTTTCCGCTTCGGTAAAATCAACTTTCTTACGCCAAGATTCCACAGACTGTAACCGATTTAATTTATCGGTCGTCATTTTTTGTACATCTTTTACATATTGAAGTTGCGACTTCGGAAGCGCGGATAAATCCCACGTTGCATACGCCGACTCGTCGAAACTCTTAAACTCTTTTTCGCCCGCTTTTTTAATGTACAAAACGCCGTCTACCAGCATAATTTTTTCACCTGCAACCCCGACAATGCGCTTTACAAGCGGGTCTGGTTTCGCATTACCGTTCTCGTCTTTATTAATATTTACTGTAGTCAGCGTAAAAAGCTGAATAAGCTGTGATGTGAAAAATTTAAGCTCATTATTCGGTTCGTCCGCATAATGCGGATTTCTAAGAATAACGACATCGCCGCGTTTATATGTATATGCTTGGGGAAAACGGAATGACGAAAGCGGAAACGTCGGTCCTGCAAGAAGTTTTACTCCGGCGACCCTATCTCCTATCATAAATTGCGGAACCATTGACTCGGAAGGTATGACATATAGTTGAAATATAAAAACATTGAATAATAATACCAAACATGCCGCCTGTATAATTGCATCCGTCCAATCAAGGATTTCGCCGAGTATGGAGCGTTTCGGTTTTACCGGCGGTTCGGAAAGTTCGGGGAAATACCTGTGCACACGTTTATCGTTTAATCTGAAAAGGATAAACCGGTTATATATAATCAGACAAAGCCAATACAGCACCAAAACCGTGTCCATAAGGTCTCTTCCGTTTGCCGTCTTTGCGCGAGACAGTATAAAAATGCCAATAAAAAAGAACGGCACGTATTCAAGCATTTTGCGCACCGTTCGCATTCGCTTTTCCGTTTTTCCGCTTAAAAAAGAACGGACGGCAAAAAAAAGTCCCGTTACAAAAAGGGCACCTAAAGCAAAAGCGATACTTGATAAGAGTCCCGCATTATTTATAATCAAAAAAAACGAAAATACAAAAATAAGAAACGTTTCCGAATAAAAAAGAGTTGCCATAATTTCTCCTAAAAAATTTATATAAAAACAAACATATTTTACCCGGTAAGATTAAACCAATATTTAAATTTAAGCAATAGGCTTACCGCAAAATATTGGCAACGAGCGATAAAGTAGTCACTGGTAAGGAGGGGAGTTTTGTTCATCGGCTTTACCGATGGGGCGGCTTTCAAAATCCGACAAGGTTTTTTGTAAAATATTCTTAAGAATGATATGTAAAAATTGATTCCCGTGAGAGATTTCCCCATACCGTTGATTTTTTCATGATTATAGTGTATGCTTTTATCATGGCAATCAAAATTTATTCACTCGGTGCCGCCGAAGAAGTAACGGGTTCAAAACACATTTTAGAAATAGACGGACGGAAATATTTAATCGACTGCGGAGCGTTTCAGGGTAAGCGGACAGAAGCGGACAAAAAAAATAGAGATTTCAATGTTCCCGCAAGCGAATTGGAAGCCGTAATTTTAACTCACGGACATTATGATCATTGCGGGCTTTTACCGCTTTTGAACATACGCGGATTCACCGGAAGCATTTATTCTACTCCGGCAACCAGAGATATCGCAAACATTGTAATGATGGATTCCGCACGGATACAGGCACGCGATAAAGAATATCTTTCCAAGCAAGCCGCTAAACACGGCGAAACTTTTAATTGGCAGCCATTGTTTGATGAAACCGATGTTATAAACACGGTAAATCAATTTATAACGGTTTCATATTACAAACCGGTATGGATCGGAGAAAACGTAAAACTGGAATTTTTTGATGCGGGACACATTTTGGGTTCTGCAATGGCGGTTATAACCGTAAAAGATTCTACCGGCAAAGAACTGAAAATCGCTTTTACCGGTGACTTAGGCAGGAAAGGTAAGCCCATCATACGAGACCCCGATATCATTCCGCAAGTTGATTATATCGTTTTGGAAAGTACATACGGGAACCGCCGTCATGAAGGAACCGATAATGCATTTTATATACTTGCCGAAAAAACAAAAGAATTGGTAACACAAAAAGGAAAAATGATTATCCCTGCTTTTGCGGTTGAAAGAACACAGGAAATTGTTTATTATTTTCATCTTTTAGTTGACCGACATATTATTCCCGATATTCCTATTTATGTCGATTCACCGATGGCGGTAAATGCCACCAGTATTTTTCAAGTGCATCCTGAATGTTATGACGCGGAGACGCATAAAGCTTTTTTGATACATCATAAAAATCCGTTCGGATTTAATTCACTTAAATTTATTACAAGTGTTTCGGAGTCAAAGCAGCTGAACGAAATAAACGGTCCGATGATTATCATAAGTGCGGACGGAATGTGTGAATTCGGACGTGTTACACATCATTTGGCAAATAATATCGAAAATCCTTCTACAAAAATATTGCTTGTCGGATTTATGGCTGAAAATACATTGGGAAGGAGATTGCAAAATCATGAACCGGAAGTAAAGATTTTCGGCGATAAATATCAAGTACGTGCGGAAATTCTTCAAATAAATGCTTTCAGTGCGCATGCCGATTATTTTGAAGCGACCGAATGGTTGAAATCCTTAGACAGCTCCAAATTAAAAAAAATATTTTTAGTTCATGGGGAGCCTGATGCACAAAAATATTTTTCCGGTTACTTAAACGATAACAATTTTAAAAGTGTGCAAATTATTAAATACAATGAAACGTATGAGCTTTAAATTTTAATTATGAAAAAAATAATTACCGGCTTTCATTCAATAGACGAAATTTTAAAAGCTGAAAAAATAAAGCGGGGAAAAAATGAGAAAAACTTTTCCGGTTTTGAAATTATATATTCAAAAACAGGTCCTCGTGTAAAAAGAATTTTGGAACGTGCCGAAAGTTTAGGAATATCTATAGCGCAAAAGGATGAACAATTCTTAAACGAATGTTCCGCACATTTACCGAAACAGCTTCGCGACCACCGTGGAATTATTTTAATTTTAAAATCGGAAAAAGAAATCGCGCCCGTCACGATAGAAGAATTTACCGCGACTCTTTTTCAAAAAGAACACGCCTTTATTGTCATTCTTGATTCAATTACCGATCCGCATAACGTAGGTTCAATTGTGCGGAGTGCAGATCAATTCGGAATAGACGGTATAATTATTCCGGAAAACAAAACCGCAGGCGGCTTTGAAATTATTGCAAAAACCAGCGCAGGGGCATCCGCATGGGTTCCGATCATGACTGTTTCCAATCTTGTCCGAATCGTAGAAAAACTTAAAAAGGACGGCTTTTGGATTTTCGGAGCCGATGCGGGCGGCACCTCGGTTTCTCTTATAAACTTTCCGAAAAAAACGGCACTGGTTATGGGAAGCGAGGGAGCCGGTATAAGCCGCCTTTTAAAAAATAAATGCGACGAAATCATTTCAATTCCTACTCAAGGCAGATTGGACAGTTTAAATGTGTCGGTTGCAGCGGGAATTCTTTTTTATGAAATACGTAAAAATATAAGATAGCCTTAGAAAATCGATTGACTTTTTTCCGAAAAATCGTAATATTGTTCCCTGCGTGTAATATAAAAAGGCGGTTACTCAAATGATTTTGACGGTAAAAAATGTAATTAAACGGTATAAAGAAAAAACGGCGCTTGATAATTTTAATCTGGAAGTAAAAGAAGGCGAAGTGCTTGGACTTTTAGGTCCGAACGGTTGCGGAAAGACGACGGCAATCAATTGCATTCTTTCGCTTTTAAAATTCGATTCGGGAGAAATTACAATTTTCGGCGAATCGATGAAACAAAATGCGCTTCATATTAAAAAGCGCATCGGGCTTGTGCCGCAGGAAGTTTCACTTTTTTACGATTTTTCCGTGTATGAAAATCTGGATTATTTTTGCGGACTGTATGTAGCCGATTCTTTAAAACGGAAAACGCTTGTACATGAGGCAATTGACTTTGTGGGTTTAACCAATTATACAAATTATCGGGCAAAAAAACTGTCGGGCGGACTTTTGCGCAGGCTTAATATTGCATGCGGTATTGCACATAAGCCGCAGCTCATTTTTATGGATGAGCCGACTGTCGCCGTTGATGCACAAAGCCGAGCCTTTATTCTTTCAGGAATTAAAGAGCTTGCAAAAGCGGGCAGCACGATTGTGTATACTACGCACTATCTTGAAGAAGCGGAAGAACTGTGCGACAGAATCGTTATTATGGATAACGGGCGCGCAATTGCGAACGGTACGCTTGACGAATTAAAAAATTTAAGTAAAGCCCGCGAAAAAATCATTGCGGAATTTATCGATGAACCGGAAAATCTCAGCCTCAAACTAAAAACCATCCCGCATGTTTTAGATGTTACAAAACGGCAAGACGGCTATTTAATCTCTTTTGAACATTCCGTTAATAATTTAAATGAATTCATTTCGTTTATCAATTCTGAAAACTTGCATTATACAAAACTGTATTCCGAACGCCCCAGCTTAAACGATACGTTTTTGGAACTGACCGGAAAGGAGCTTCGAGACGAATGATGTTTTTCCGTTTATTAAAATACAACTCGATTTTGATGCTCCGTTCAAAGGACGGTCTTTTTTGGACAGTGCTTTATCCGATACTTTTGGCATCGCTTTATATGGCGGCATTCTCTTCGTTTTTTAACTTTTCGCAAAACCGGATAAATGTCGGTATCGAAAAGGGCAATCCGCAGCAAAACGTTATTGCATTTATACCGATATTCAATACCGTCGAGCTTGAGGAAAAGGAAGCGGACGCCGCTTTACGCAATAAAAAAATTGACGGATTTATCCAAAAGGACTTTTCACTGCGCGTTTTGCAAGACGGTATCGACCAGACGATTATAAAAAGCGTGCTAGACCAGCTTAAACAAACCGAAGCATTGGGCGTGCCCATTAACCCGTTCGATTACGGTAAATCGTACGTAAAAAACATAAACGAAAAAAATAATTCCGCACTGATTTTGTTTTACTCGCTTTTGGCTATGGTGTCGCTGTACGGAATGTTCGGCGGAATTTCAATTCCTCTCATGATGCAGGCAAATATTTCTTTGCTCGGTGCACGCATTTCCATAACGCCCGTAAACCGATTCGCTTCATATGTCTCAGGGCTTATTTTTTACACGGTGTTTAATCTCGCCTCAAACATTCTATATCTTTTGTTTACCGTATACGTTTTGAAAATTCCTTTTATTACGAACGTGAGCACAACGCTTTTACTGCTTGTTATTGCAAATATTTTCGGCGCAGCATACGGCACCTTTATCGGCTCGTTGCCGCTCGGCGATGAAACTATGAAAACAATGTTTTGCATTTTCTCTTCTTTGCTTCTTGCGTTTTTGTCCGGAATGGCGAGCCCCGACATCAAGCTCTCACTTGATAAACATATTCCGCTACTGAATAAAATAAATCCGCTCGGTCTTTTAACCGACAACCTTTACAATATAAATGTATTGCAGGAGCGTACTTTATTGGGACTTTTTACGGGCATTTTTGTAAGCATAACCGTTTTATTACTGGTTGCGGTTTTTATAAATTCGCGGAAGGTACAGTATGATAGTTTATAAAAATTTTTTACGGATTGTACGGACAAAAAAAATAACGGTTATTCTTTATTCTGCCGTTTTTTTGGTAACAAGTTTTATGTTTTCCGTACGGACGAGCGGAGGTATTTCCGACTTTAAAGAAAATACTCTTACCCTTGATGTTGTAGATAACGATAACTCCGACCTTTCAAAGGCTTTGATTGAGTATTTAAAAACAAAGCATACCGTTTCCGTTATCAAAGACGCTCAAAACGAAGACAGTGAAGAAGTTTTGCGGAAAATAAAAAAAGAGATTTCATTAGGGAATGCCGATGCGGGCATTATCATCAATAAAGGCTTGGAAGAAAATATGGCAATCGGAACGGACTGCATAACGAGTTTAACCGACAACCGCAAGCCGGCATCCGTTTACGCCGATATGCAAATTCAAAAGTTTTTACTGTTTGCAGAATCGGTAAAAAAAGCGGAAGGATCATTTAATTTTGAAAAAATTCAGAAAGCCTTAAAAGAAGAAACCGCCGTATATAAAATTACCGCGCGGGCAAATACGGGCGTAACCGTCTGGTTTAAATATTTTTTCAATATTTTTGCGTGGTTTTCTTTTTCGATGATTTTCAATGTAATCGGATGGGCGATATTTTTACTCAAAAAACCCATTATCAAATTACGAAATGACGTTTCTCCCGTTTCGACGGTGCGTTTTTCGCTTGAAGCTTTTGCGGCGCAGCTTACCGTTGTGCTCGTACTTTTGTTTTTTGTTATCGGTGCGGCGGTTGTTTTAAGAATAAACCATTTGGCGGGTGTTCCTCTTAGCGCTTATATTTTAAACTGCTGTATTTATGCAGCGGTTGTGCTGAGCATAACATTTTTGCTGAATGCCGTTTTAAAAAAAGGCACCGTGCTCGGTATTTTAGGTACGGTTTTACCATTGAGCTTAGCGTTTATTTCGGGCGTTTTTGTACCTGCCGAATATATTTCGCCGGTTATTTTAAAAATTTCACAATTATTTCCGACATACTATTTTGTACAGGCAAACGAATTCGCCTATACTTTTTTAAAAGTCGATTGGCGCAACGAAACGGCGCAGCTTTTGTTTTTTGCGTTATACCTCGCTGCCGGTATTTATTTTACAATGCGGAGCCGTTCTCAAAATAAAATTGACGCTGAACAAAAATAGAACCTGCAAAAATCGCCGGAGAGGTTTAAATTACGCTTCGGCGCTGCACGCCTATGGGAACCTATAGCTCGTTATGCAATGCGTACTGCGGCGGACTGCTATTTTCTTAATCGTACACTTTCGATGTCCACACTGAATAATTCCCGCAAGTCGCTTAAGCCGAGCGCCATCAGTGCCATTCGGTCTATTCCTATACCCCACGCTAAAACAGGCGTTTCTACGCCCATAGTTCGAGAAACTTCGGGGCGAAGAATACCCGAGCCGCCTAACTCAAACCAGCCTAACACGGGGTGCTTAATATGGACTTCAATTGAAGGCTCGGTAAAGGGGAAATATCCGCCCACATATTTAACCTCCGAAGCACCCGCTATTTCGACGGCAAACATTTTAAGCATACCCAGTAACGTACGCAAATTTACATCTTTGCCTAAAACAATCCCTTCGGTTTGATAAAAGTCGGATAAGTGCGTCGCGTCAACCTTATCGTAACGGAAACAGCGTACAATACCGAAATATTTTCCAGGTATTTTTGCCTTTGCCAGCTGATGTGCCGAAAGGACGGTGCCCTGGCTTCTTAATAAAAGCCTTCGCGTAAAATTTCTATCAAAGGAGTAATTCCAGCCGCGGCTTCCGGTGGTTCCGCCCGTTTCGTGAGCTTCGGCAACGCGCGATAAAAAAGGTTCTTCTATGCTTTTTGCATGAGTAGGGTTTTTAATATAGTATACATCGTGAATATCGCGGGCAGCATGGAATTGCGGCATAAAAAGAGCGTCCGAATTCCAAAAATCCGTTTCTACAAGCGGTCCGTCGAATTCTTCAAATCCTAAACCGACAAGTTTATCTTTTACGCTTTCTAAAAAATCGCAATAAGGATTTGTGCGTCCCGAAATGATGCGGGCAGGCGGAAGGTTTATATTATAGTTCCGGAATACTTCGTTTTTCCAGCTACCGGTTTTTAGACTTTCGGCGGTAAGCTGTCCCGTCTCTTCGCCGGTAATACCCGCGTTATCGAGTGCTGTTTTAACGGCTTCGGCCGCTTGAGTAAGAGTGTAATGTACGGTATCCCGCTCTACTATTTTAAATGCACTGTCCGATGCTCCCCGCTTTTTTGCAATCATGCTTACGACGGTAAGCTCTTGAGGCGTTAAATCCGCTTCGGGAAGTGTTTTGTTTTTTTTGTTAAGCGCTTTTTGCAAGAGCGAATGGATTAGAGCGAGTCGCTCTGAAGTGGGTTCCGCAAGGAATTCCGCTTTTTTTTCGGGATCCATTCTTACCGCGCCTTCTTTGGAAAGAGACCCGAAGGCGGAGCCGACGTCTTTATTTTCAAGCGTAAGTGCAACAGCTATTTCCGGAAGGCTCAATTTACCTTTTTCTTTTAATAAATTAAGAATGCGGCGTTCGGGTGTTCCATTTTCGGCAAAGTCGATACCCGTTTCGGTAAGTTCAAAAAAAGTATGAGTTACGCGGTCCGTTTCTTTTACAAAGCCTTTTAATTGCAGCCACGAAAAAACCTGATTTGCATGACCTTCTTTATACCCAAGTTTTATGGCAAGTTTTTCGCCGTCAATAGTTTCTCCTACCTTAAAGTTCTTTAAAACCTTTATTTCCAAGGGATGTAAATTCTTTACAGTGGTATGTATATCCATTTTTATATTCTCCCGTAGGTCGGTCAGTATAGCAAATTCTATATGTTTTGTATATGTTTAGCGGTTTTAAAAAGCAGGCGGCAGAGGGAAGCACGTTTGTCCTTGTCCATCTAAAATGAGAATTTGCCTATTTAAGCAAAAATCGTATAAG
>CAUUAT010000067.1:0-12311 GCA_963543195.1 uncultured Treponema sp. | reverse complement strand
CCAGAACGAAAGAATTCATTACAGGAACATTTTAGCCTATTTCATACCCTTTCCCTGCCTTTCTTTTTGCGATCCCTTGTCAAATAAAGACAGGCGTAGGTATAAATCATAGTGGTTTTAACATCACTGTGATAAAGAAGTTTTGTAAACTTTCCGCCTAAAGGATCTCTCATGCGAAAACGTTCCGTAATGTATTTCAACCGTAGCTCTATTTTTTTTGTATACCGTAATTTTTGCACGGATACACAAAATCGGAAAGCACAATTTGCTGATGGAGCATCTCTATTTACGAAGAACAGCGAAGCAACTTCGGCACGTTTTTTATAAGATGCCTTTTATAAAGGATTGACTATTCACTCACATCTTTTTCGCTTAAGCCGTACCCTTCGTCTTCGGTATTTTCTATACCATACGGTTCAACATGCACCATTATGTCGTACACGTTTTCCATTTTTTCCTTTACGGCAGCGGTAACTTTTTCGGCGATTTTATGGGCTTCGTATACGGTGATATCGGCGGCAACTTCTATATCCAAATCAATATCCAAAAGATTTGCCATTTTGCGGATGCGTGCACGATGCGGGTTAAAAGCTCCTTTAACGGAATTGACGGCTTCAAACAGTTGGCGGTATAACAGTTTATTCGTATTTCCGTCCATAAGTTCAACGTTGAGCTCCATAAAAAGTTTTATGCCTGATTTTATAATCCATAAGCTGATCAAAAACGCCGTAATTATATCGAAAACCGGTACATAAAAAAAATATGAAATGCCTAAACCTGCTAAAACCGAAACGGATAACATAACGTCATTTGCCATATTTTTTGCATTCGCCTGAATCATAACACTGTCCGCTTTTTTCCCGATAATGTGCTGATTTAATGCTAAAAGAAGTTTTACGGCAATTGAAGCTCCCGTTACAATGACGGCAAGGATATGAGGCATTTCTATTACGGCAGAATCTCGATAAACGGTAATAAATTTTTTTAAAGAAGCAATAAAAAGTTGCATACCGGCAGTTAAAATGATAAACGTCAAAACCACCGAGGCGACCGTTTCTGCGCGCTGATGTCCCCAAGGATGCTCTTTATCGGAAGGAACGGCAATGATAAAACTGACGATTAAAGTCATTATCGAAATTGCAACGTCCGTTGCCGAGTCAAGCCCGTCTCCTAAAACGGAAAGACTTTTTGCATAAATTCCTATAATGATTTTTGCAGTGCAAATAACGATGTTTCCGATAAGCGCCGTTAGTGAGGCGATTCTGACGAGTTTTATTCTGTCGGCATGGTTTATACTCATAGCGCATATTATACCGTAAAGACGGAAACAATTGCTATAGGGCTTTATGATTTTCCGATTCGTAATCCGTTTTAGCGGAAATAGACCGATAGATTCGATTCGTTTTAAGATTCTTTAGCAGGCAAAAAATCATTCTTTTGTGTACACCGAAAGAATCTCGCAAATGTACACGTAGTGGAAATCTCTTTTCGGATATGAGTTGATTATAATCTGCGGATCCGAAAATAAATCGGGATCGAAACGGCTGCGATACAGTTTTCGGCAGACAAGCGTTACTTCGGCTTGCTCAAAACCTACCGCTCCGTCTTCCAATAGGACGGGTTTTAACCCCGTTTTTTCCGCTTTATCGACATCGCGCCCCGAAACGGTACCGCAAACCATAAGCGCGTCTTTCATTTTCTTATTTTTCGGGTCAAAAAAAGAAAGCGTTATGTAATCTTCTCTTTCGGCGAACTCATAAGTATAACGAGTGGGACGTATAACAATACATGCCGTAAGCTTATTCCAAAGGAACCCGAAACCGCCCCAGCCTGCAGTCATTGTGTTCCATTTTTCTCTTTCAACGTCGGAACCGGCAGTTACTAAAAAACCTTCGCCTTTTTCACCCGTAATTGAAGTTATCGGTTTAATGAGCTTGTCTAAAAGCTCCGGCTCGGCCTTTTGCATTTTGAATTTTTTCATTTTCTTCTCCTATAAAAACGGCGGCATATTCAAGGCACCGTTTTTGTTATAATTTTAACTTTATCTCGCCGGCAGGCGAATGTATCAATACCCCGGATCGGCGGTTACCGTTAGGATTTTTTCGGAACCTTTGAGTTTTACGTGTACCTTCATAAACTTTGAACCGTCTGCTTTTATAGCGTCAGCGTCAACGGTTTTAGCCAAAACATATTTGAACACATCTTCATCGGTAAAATAGTCTTTTGTCAACTGTGTTTTTAAATGCGAAAACCCAAAATCCGTATTGGCGACAAGCGTTTCCGTACCGCCTTCGGCAAGTTTTCGGAATACGACGCGCGGCTGAACCTGCACCTTTGTGCCCGACTTTTTTGCCTCTGCCGTCAACGTATACGCATCATGCTCACCGAGCTCTATCGTTGTTACGGAATCGCTTAGCATAAACGACAGCTTTTTTACGAGCTTTTTCCCGCTCGGGTCTTTGTTTACTTCTTCAATATACTTTTCAAGCTTATAATTGTGTTCAATACCTTCGTCCAAATTAAGCTCGCAGCTGTCAACCGATTGTATCCATTTGTCTGCAAGCGGGTGCGTAAAGCCCGTAAAAGTGACGGTTTTATTGAAAGATTTTCCGTTTTTTGTACCTGTCATTCTGACGGTAAACGTTCCCGCCTGATCGTCGTAGCTTACCGCCGTCTTTGAAGTAAAGGTAATACCGCTTACAGCAACAGGTGCGGCAGTTGCAATCTTTTTCGCCGCCGCCGAAGCGGTAATATTTCCTTTTGTTAAGCCGAATGCCGCAAGCACATCGGCTTCGGTCAATTCGTTCGGGTTTGAGGAAACGGCAGGATTTGTTCCCGTACCGGAATGTTTGCCTGCTTGCGGGCAGCCGGTCAGTACGAGTGCAAAAATCAGGACTGCCGGCAGTATCGGTTTTGTTGTATGCTTCATCTCTTTGTTTGCCTCTGTTTAAGTCTTCGGTTTATATTCAATATCACACAGCTTCTTACAGGTAATCTTACAGACAATAAATATAATGAATTTTTTGGAAATTTCAAGGCAAAAGATATTCATAAAAACCAATTTTTACTCCCTCTATTCAAAAAATCCACAAAATGATACATTGCCCGCATGAGGTTGAGAAGAACCGGAAGATGGGGCTGTCTCAAAAACCGGTTACCTTTGTACCGTATCTTGCAGCAAGATTAAGGTGGAAAAAGGTGAACAAAGTAAGCCCCCTTGTAGTGTAGTTTTATGGAGGATATTATGAAAAAATATGTTTTAAGAATGGCTGTTTTTTTTATTTTTATTTCTTTATTTTTTACCTGTAAAAAAAATGAAATAAAGCAAGAACCCGGTGCTTCTAATGCTGAGGTTGAAAAAATTAGCGATGAAGTTAATTCTGCCGTTGCTGCAAATAACGAAAAGTCGTACCAACTGGAGAGCGCAAGCACTATTACGCTCAAAACCGAATTTAAAAACTTCTCAAAGCAGGTACCTGCTCAAGCTCATGCAAAATATCTCAAAGAACCGACGAATTTTGACCTGTTCGATTTTCCCACAGATCTTACGCCTGACAATGTAACTGCCGTTGTCGGAAGCGATGTATGTAAATTTTACGCAGGGGCATTCTTGAATTCACTTGAAGATGTAGAAAAGCTAAAAAGTGAAATTCTTATTCCTATCGGCACGGTTCTTAAACTTACTTACTGCTTTGGTGTTCAAGAAGAGGATTCCGGCAAAAAAATAGCCGGCAGTGAATTTTATAAATCCGAGTACGGCTATATAACCGCTTCGTCGGGTGAACCGATTGAATTTGAAGATGAGTGGAATTATTTTTACGCAACGGAATACAATGGGAAAACAGGTTTAGTCTTCGGTGCGGATTTACGGGGTGAAGACTACGTTGAATTTGAGAACCGGATAATCGGCGAGCTTTATAAAAACGGCGGCGTTCCTAAAAAATTTTTGCCTTCATATCGAGACAAACCGCTTTCTCCGGAGATTAAAACTTCATTAGAGAAATACCGGATTGCTTTTGAAGCTATTTCTCCTAAAAAACTCTACGATTTTGATGATATGGTAAATCTTTACATTCAGGATATACACTATTGGATGCCGAGCGATCATATTGCGACCCTCCCGCCTATCTTTATTACTACCGATTTTGTTTCTCATGCGAAGCATGCCGTTTTCGATAAAAGCTTACAAAACGCGGAGCAAAACTATTTTATACCGAAGCTGGATAAATTCATTAACGGTTTTTTAGCGGCACTGGAAAAAATAAATACTTCTGCAAGCAAAATTACAGCCGGTGAAGAGACCTTGCAAAAAGCCCGCGATTACTTCAATGTGGCAAAAGCCTTAATTGCCTTAGCCCCAACGGAAAAAAAAGAAGAGTATGGGTATGGAGAAGTTGAATACATAGAAAAAAACAAGACCTCAGTCTTGGCTCCGTACAGCGAAACCGTAAAAAAAGAAATTGCCCTTATTGAGGCGGCAACCGGAACTATAGATTCTCCGCTTTTTTCATTTGCGGACGGAAGCTCAAACAAGGAAGATTACACTCAGTACAAGGTGCGGGGACATTACACAAAAAACCCGATTCTAGGAGCATACTTCAAAACAATGATGTGGTTCGGCCGTACGAATTTTATTATTTCGGAAGGCAGCAACAAAGGTGCCGTCGAAGTTTCTACTGCCGATGCGCTTACCCAAAATATGCTTCCCATCGCTTTACTCATTAACGAAGTTGTCAGCCAAGACCGGAATTTACTGCAGCATTGGAAAAATATTTTTGACCCATTGACGGCTTTGATAGGAGCTTCCGATGACCTTTCTTTTTATGAGTGTTTACCTCTTTGGGAAAATTTAGGCGTTACAGATTTTGCAGCATGGAGCGCCGATAAAAAGAATAAAAAAGCATTTGTAAAGCTAGCAGCCGAAAAATTAAGCCCGCCGGCTATTTCAGGAAGTTCGCTTTTTCAAGCAGCCAGTGCGGGTAGCAGCGAAGAAAGAAAACCGCCGATGGGCTTTAGGCTTTTCGGTCAGCGGTACACAATCGACTCTTTTATCTTTCATGAAACGAGTGCACCCCGTATGCTCGGTGTTGACGAACGAGGTGAAACCATCGGGAGGCATATGGTTTCGGCTTTAGATGTGCTTACTTGTTTGGGCAGTAAAAGGGCGAACCTCATGCTCGGCCCAAGCTATAGCACTTTTGAAAAACTGCCGCTTGTTTTAGATGCTTTCAAAAATACTATTGAAAAGAGAGGAACGGCAAAAGCTTTCGGTAACACCTATTACGGAAGCGTGCTGCAAGAACTTGCAAGCATTGCACAATTTGAAAGCGGTGCAGGTTTTTATTTTACCGAAACGCCCTACTGGGATTTAAAACAACTCAACACGGGGCTTGGCGTGTATGCTGAACTAAAACACGACACTATTTTATACACAAAACAAGCGTATGCGGAATTGGGCGGTGGAGCGGCCTGTACGACGCGGACAAAAGAGGTCCCGAAATTGGTTGATTATGTCGAACCGAATTTACCGTATTTTGAAAGTGTTATTATGTCGCTTTCTTTTTTACATGAAATTTATGAAGCATACGGGCTTGCCGATGAAAACACTTTGAACTATATAAAAGAATTTATCGAACACTGTAAAAAGCTTTTGGAAATTGTAGAACTGGAAATTCAAGATAAGCCTGTTCATAAAGAACTCCTCGCGGAAATAAAAAGCACTCCCTCTACTCTTGCTTCGTGTATGCAATTCCGAACATATGACGAAGCTTATAATCACGCTAAAAATACGGCGATTGCGGCGGATGTGTTTACCAATGCGGAAACGGGACAAGTGCTTGAATTGGCAACCGGTATTCCCTATCGAATATATATTGCCCTCAATGATGGGCAGGGCGGAAAAAGGATTGCAGTCGGTTATTGCTTTAACGGATATGAATTTACACAATCTGTTGATAATCGGCTAACCGATGAGCAATGGCAGGAAAAAGTGTACAGTCAAACAGATGCTCAAATGCTTGAATATAAACCGTATTGGCTGGATAAGGAATTATTCGGCAACTAATATGGGAAAAAATAAATATTGTGTGCTCGCCTGCTTTGCTTCTTGGGCAGTTCTTCTTTTGCCGTGTTGTACGGCAAAAAACGCTTCCCCTCAAGCCGCTCAAGGCTTTAAAACTGAGACTGCCGCTGCGAAAGTACCGGTTTTCCCAACCGATCTTGAGCTTGGAAAACGGGTCCCTAAAATCGAAGCGATAAAAAAATGGGATTCCCTCCCTGAAAATGCCGTTCCATGGGGCGGCGTAGTCAGTCATCATGCGCTCACAGGAAAGCTGATTGATGAGTTTTTTTCCGGACTGAGTAAAAAACGAAAAGTTGATACCTTTATTTTACTCAGTCCGGGACATTTTAAGCTCTCCAAAACCTATGTTTCTGTAACCGGCGGCAGCTGGAAAACGCCTTTCGGGTTTGTTGAAAGCAATACGGAACTCACCGAAAATCTTGCGGCATCTTTCGGCGTCAGTTATGACGACGCGGCCTTTTACGGTGAACATGGAGTTTCAACACTTATGCCGTTTATAAAAAAATACTTTCCTAAAGCGAAAGTTGCCGCGGTTTTATATGAGGTTTTAGAGCATTATAGCGGCGTCACGGTTAAAAAGTATGCCGACGGTATATACCGAAATTTTCAAGCGGAAAGCGGAAACTTTTTATTGATTTCATCTGATTTTACTCATGGTACGGATTTAAAAACCGCTCTTGCTCAAGATGAAAACACCGCACTATTTTTTTCAGCTCCTACTACTGCAAGTTGGCAAAAAGTAACTTGCGACAATATGCCTGCAATTTACGCCTTTTCAAACCTTGCTTCACCGAAAACAAAGGTAACGAATCTTTATCGGACAAATTGTCTTTATTTGGCACCGAACGATGCCGACCCGAACGACATTACAAGCTATTTTTTTAGCTACTTTTGGGAAGAATCCGAGTAAGGTAAAACCGATACTGCGATTTTACAAAGCATCTTTTGCACTTTTTTTAAGAGGCGCTTCAAATTAAACCTCTTCCTATGACTCCCTCCCAAAAACTTATATCCTATCCGCTCGTCCGAACACGATAGGCACACCCACCTTAGTGTGACATACCCACTCGCTCGGATGAGTCTATCTGATCCGGAAGATCTCTGTCTTACACGGATAGCCGTAGGTGATTTCCTCTACTTCTTTTATATCCGGTCTCCTGTAATTTCAGCGTGTCAGCGTTGACATAACACCGGCGACATGGTACAATATAACTATGAGCGATTTCCCGTATACCCGAAAATTGCCGATAGGTGCTCACAGTTTTAAAGTTTTGCAGAATGACAACTATCTTTACATTGATAAAATCGAATTTATCACGCGATTGATTTCAACAAATCGTGTTTATTTTTTAAACCGGCTGCGGCTGGTTTGGAAAAGCTTTTTCTTTCAACTTTAAAAGCGTATTTTCTCGAACAGAAGGAATTGTTCTCTGGGCGTGCGATTGAGCGGTATGAAAACACAAGGGGGTCAACAGCGGTAGCCCTACCCCGCTTTTTACTTTGATTTTATTATGGAAAACCTCTAAAACTTCAGTTTTTTAGAGGTGCTTTATAAAGAATTTTGTATATTGGGTATCATTACCTATAAGGAGTTAATGTATGAAACGAAGAATAGTATTTGTTTTATTGTTTTGTATTGTATCCGTTTTTATTTTTGCAAACGGAAGTAAAGAAAATGTTCAGGCAGATAATTTCAATGTTAAAGTAATTCTGCCGTCAGGCGGTCCTGCAGTTGCCCTTTCAAAAATTGTTTATGAAAAAAAACAATTTGCGCGTTCCGTTACCGAATATGAAGTAGTAGCGGGTCCCGATATATTGCAAGCCCGTGTTCTTTCAGGGGAAGCGGATATTGCCGTTACCGCAACAAATTTTGCCTCGATCGTTTATGCAAAAAATAAATCGGTAACCTTACTTGCACCGATTGTTTGGGGAAATTTATACTGCATCACGTCTGAAAATATCGCTTCAATTGCCGAATTAAAAGGCAAAACCGTTTATTCATTCGGAAGAGGCGTAACCCCCGATTTAACGGTAAGAGAAATTTTAAGCAAAAACGGATTAAACCCCGACAGGGATGTGACGTTTCAATATGTATCCTCAGCAGCCGATATTCCTCCTGCATTTTTAAGCGGAAAGGCAAGCATTGCGATTGCGGCGGAACCTGCTTTAAGTGCGATACTTGCTAAAAAACCCGATACGAAAATTTTAATAGATATTCAAAAAGAATGGGAAGAAAAGTTCGGCGGTTTTTCGTATCCGCAAGCGTCTTTAATCGTTAAAACCGAATTTTTAAAAAAGCATCCGGAATATGTAAGGGCTTTCATTAAAGCCGCCGAAGATTCGGTTGAATGGGTAAATGCACATAATGAAATGGCAGCGGAGTACGCTTCAAAAATTACGGTACTGCCTCCGGTTCCTGTTTTAGCAAAAGCAATTCCTCGTTTGCATCTCTATTTTGTCGATATGCAAAAAGCAAAAACCGCAATAGAAAGATACTTTACGGTGTTGGCTGCAAGTGATCCGAAATTTATCGGAGGGAAACTGCCCGATGAAGGTTTTTACTATCAAACAAAATAAATTATTTTTGTATAAACTGGGCGGGGTATTTTTTTGCCTCGCCTTGTGGGAAACGGCAGCCCGTATTTTAAAACAACCGATAATTATTCCTGCGCTTGAAGATATTACAAAAAGCTTTTTTTTACTGATTTATGATAAAAATTCCTATTATTTTATCGGATGTTCGGCAATGAGAATTATACTTACGCTTTTGCTGGATTCTTGTATTGCCTTTCCTCTCGGTATTATCTCAGGCTTAAGCAAAAAGTGTGAAGCCTTTTTTTCTACTGCAGAAAATATTTTGAAATCGGTTCCGACGATGACGGTGTTATTACTTGCGTTAATTTGGTTTAAGTCGGAAGTAACGCCGCTTTTTGTTTCAAGTTTAATTGTGTTGCCCATCTTATATGGAAACATCAGGGACGGTGTAAAAAATATAGACAAGAATCTAATAATTATGTCGGAAGATTTTAGTGTTCCGCTTAAATGCCGTTTAAAATTTTTATATATCCCCTGTATAACACCCTTTATAAAAAACGCCTATGATAATGCTTCAGGCTTTTGTGTAAAAGTTTTAATCAGTGCGGAAGTTTTAAGCCAGCCGAAGTATGGAATAGGTACCGCATTTCAAATTGCACGTGTTCAGTTAAATACCGCAGCCCTTTTTGCATGGGGAGTAATAGCGGTTTTACTTGCCGTGCTATTACAAAACATTTTCCGCAAAGCCTTGCCGCTCGCAGCTCATTTTTTATATGAGCATCCGTAAAAAAAATTCGTTTTGTTTTTAAAATTATAAAACCGTCATAAATATCATACAAAAAAGATGCACCATTATTATTGCAACACCGATAAAAAATAAAAGAATATAATCCGGATATAAAAATTTTAATACTGACCATATTTAATAACACGGAGTATATCCTGCAGAGACTAAAGACAAAACATCCGGTTATCTTTTAAACGACAGTTCTCCCGATGTTATCTATATCGGAATTAAAATAGCGGTTTATGGAAATATTGTAATCAATCCTGAAGTTGCTAAAAATATAGTATCGCCCCCGATGCAAACCGAAGTATAAAATTAAATGGGACAGCTAAAAACTTCAGTTTTTAGAAGGTAAGATTTGCTTACCGGTTTTCTTAGATTTATTTGCGATGTTTTTTATAAGTCATTGATATATAAAGACCGTCCTATAGGACCGTCCTATAGGACTTATGAAAAACTCGTAATCAGCTTTGCTAATGCCATAAATAAATCTTGTTTTTCCCGCTACAATATCGTATAATGCGTTTATGAAAAAAGCAATTATACTGGCAAGTTTCGGAACAACATATACCGAAACTAAAAACAAAACTATTGACGTTATCGAAAAAGAAGTCAGAACTCGTTTTAAAGATACGGAAATTGTTACGGCTTATACTTCAAATATTGTCCGCTCTATTTTGAAAAAGCGCGATTCTATTTCAATACTTTCTCCTGAACAAGCCGCGGATAAACTAAAAGCGGAAAAATTTACGCAAATTTATATTCAGCCTACGCACATAATCCCCGGCAAAGAATACGATAAACTAAAAATTACCGGATGTATTTTAGCGAAAACACTTTTAAACGATACTGCAAATTTTGAAAAATTTATTTTGGCTCTCGAACTTCCTGCCGTTTCCGAAGATTCCGCACTCATTTTTATGGGGCACGGTTCACCGCACAGTGCCGATAAATTTTACGGTATTCTGGAAGAAAAAATAAATGCGCGACACAGCGGAAATATTTTTATAGCAACGGTAGAAGGTTCTAAAACGCTTAATGACATTTTACCTATTCTTTCAAATAGAAAAATAAAAACGGTTTATCTTTATCCGCTAATGATTGTTGCAGGAGATCATATTCAAAATGATATGGCAGGCGATGATAAAGACAGTTGGAAATCAGTTCTACAAAATAGCGGGTATACCGTTTATCCCGTGTTAAAAGGCTTGGGTGAATATCCGAAAATACGGGAACTTATTTTACAATCACTGGAAAATATAATCAACGAAAACGACAGGCGTAAATAAAATATGAAAAATATTTTCGTCGTAGGGACAGGACCCGGTGCATCGGAATATCTTACTTTGCAAGCCGTAACCGTACTTAAAAACGCACATTTAATTTTTGCACCGAACAATAAAGGAAAACAAACAGCATTAAATACGGTAAGCGAATTCATAACAAAAAAACGGATAATTCTTTTGGATTTTCCAATGGGATCCGTAACAAAAGAAACATATCGTAACGCTTCTGAAACAATAATAACGGAAACGGAAAACGGAACCTCTTCCGTATTTTTAACAATCGGAGATCCGATGCTTTACAGCACATCTGTGTATCTTCTTCCTTATTTAAAACGACCCGGAATCAATTTAAAAATAATTCCCGGCATTCCATCTTACACCGCTGCAGCCGCAGTTGCACAAATACCTCTTGCAAAAAAAGGAGAATGTTTAACGGTTACCGATCATTTGAATTCTTCAATTGTCAAAAACTCCGACTCCATCGTACTTTTAAAAATGTTTGATACAAAAAATACCGCAATCGGTGAGTTTGAAAAAAATAATTTCCGCTATGTTTATGTAAAACGCGTTTCATTGAGAGGCGAGACGGTTTTAACCGCCGGCGATGAACGGATAATTTCAGATGATGATTATATGTCGCTTATGCTCGCAAGAAAAAAAGGAGCGGATATAAAATGAAAGCCGTAATGATTTCCGCGCCGAACAGCAATTCGGGAAAAACGATTGTGTGTGCCGCCTTGCTTCGATTTTTTAAAACCAATGGTTTTAATATAAGCGGTTTTAAAACCGGTCCTGACCAAGTCGACCGTAAAATCTTAGAGACGGTTTCAGGAAAGTCTGCAGGGAATATCGATATATTTATGATGGGTAAACAAGGAATCCGGCAAGCGCTGAGTTTTTCAAATTCGGAATATGCAATTATCGAAGGCGCCATGGGCTGTTTTGACGGTATCGGCACTACGGCGGAGAATTCTTCATATGCTATTGCAAAAGAGCTGGATATTAATATAATCTTAGTGTACGCTCCATCGGGTGAAATGTTTACAATGATACCCAAGCTGAAAGGGCTGCTGGATTATTCGGAGGGGAGAATCTGCGGAATAATTTTAAATAAAATATCGCCTAAGATATTTCCTTTTTATAAAAAAATGATTGAAGAGAATTTAAGTTTACAAGTCTTAGGCTTTTTCCCCAATGAAGAAAAATTAAAAATAGAAGATTCGGGACTCGGCCTCAGCCTCAACGGTAAACTTAAAGATAGTTCATTTTTAAATTCGCTTGATACTGTTGTCAACGAAAATATCAACATCGACAGTATGCTTCCGTTTTTTAAAGAAATAAAATTTCAGCCCGTACATTTTATGAAGCCCGCCGCAAGAAAAATTTGCACGGCGATTGCTTCGGATGAATCGGTCAATTTATATTATGCGGAAAATATTTTTTTGCTTACGTCCGCAGGAAGTGTAAAATACTTTTCGCCGTTGAATGACAGAAAATTACCGCCTTGCGATTTCTTATATTTCGGCAGCGGAAATATAAGACTATTTGCCGAAACACTTTCGGCAAACAGCGAAATGCGTAATGCCGTAAAAAACTTTGCCGAAAGCGGCGGCTTTATTTT
>CAUUAT010000066.1:0-12730 GCA_963543195.1 uncultured Treponema sp. | reverse complement strand
AAAGCACGAATCGGTCTTTTCCAAATTATTTTTTATGTTGATTGTTTTATATGTATCGCTTACGCGCAGCCACGGTTTTGCGGTGGAAAAACCGCCGTTTAAGGAGTCATCCCATGGTATCGGCGTGCGGGAATTATCTCTGCCGTAATTCATAGCCAATTTAAATGCGGTCTTTTTTCTTATATGCATAGTGCGCAGTGTATGATAAATATTTTTTGTTACTATATCATTTATTTCTTCCATACCGGTAAACGCGGTATTCGGCATTCCTATTTCTTCGCCTTGATAAATAAAGGGCGTCCCTTTTTGAGTCAATAAAACGGTCGCAAGCATTTTCACGCTTTCTTTGTAGTAGCGATTTTCATCGCCGAAACGCGATACGGAACGAGTTTGATCATGGTTTTCAAAATAAAGCGGGGTCCACTGTATTTTTGTTTGCCACTTTTTTAAAATTCGTATCATCCGCTGAGGCTTATATTTGCGTTTTATAATCGGAACGCTCGGCAATTTATCAACATACATATGCTCAAACGGGAAAACCGTATCAAGTTCTCCATCAATAAATAATTTTGCATCTTCTAAAGAAACATCCATCGTTTCGCCTACGGTAAAGGCCTTATACGGTTTAAAAACATCTCGGTTAAGCTCTTTTAAAATATCATGACAGCCTTTCTGCGACAAATAAAATTCCTGCCCGGTTTTGCCGCTTCGTCTTTTTCCGTCCGCATATGATGTTTTATAAATACAGTTTATAACATCAAGCCGGAAACCCGCAATACCTGTGTCAAGCCAAAATTTTAAAATCTTTTTTATTTCTGCAATAACATCGGGATTATGGAAATTTAAATCGGGTTGGTTTTCCGTAAAAAGATGAAGATAATATAAGCCGTTTTCTTCACAATACTTCCATGCGGAACCTAAAAAAACGCTTTCCCAATTATTAGGCGGCATATTTTTCCCGTTTATTATTTTCGGTTTTTTCCAAATATAATAATTATGATACGGAGAGTCGGTATTTTTCGCTTCGATAAACCATTTATGTTTATCGCTCGTGTGATTGAACACCATATCCATAATAATTTTTATATCGTGTTTTGACGCTTCTTTTACAAGATTTTTAAAGTCCGTAAGCGTGCCGAATTGAGGATCTATGTTGCAATAATCCGAAACGTCGTACCCGTTATCGCAGTCCGGCGACGGCATTACCGGAGAAAGCCAAAGCGCTCCGACTCCCAAATCATTTAAATACGGTAATTTAGATATAATCCCTTTTATATCGCCGATTCCGTCATTATTCGAATCACAAAAACTGCGCGGATAAATTTGGTATATAACTTTTTTATGCCACCATTCCATATCGGTGCCCTCCTTAATTTATTGCGGATTATTCCAGCCAAATCTGAGTAACGCCGGCTTGTATTTTCAATTCTTCGGTAAAGTCCTGCGTTGACGGAACTTTGAGCTGCGGCGAGGCTTTGATTATATAATCAAAACCCTCCGTTTTTGTATGAATAAATACGTCGCACGGACCGCTGCGCTCATACAAAAAATCTTTTAAGCGGATAAGTTCCGGCTCCGATGCGAGATTTTCATCAAGTTCTATATGTATTTCGGTGAGAGCTTTTTGCTGTAACCGGCTTATATCCGTTACCTCATCGACCAAAAACGAGGCGGAGCCCTCTCTGGAATTATCGACAATACCCGAAAAGCCGCAAACCGTTTCCGGCAACAGTTTTGTTCGGTATTTTTCCCATGTTTCGGGAAAAAATACAAGGTCGATCGTTCCGTTCAAGTCTTCAAAAGAACCGAACCCCATAGTTTGTCCCTTTTTCGTTTGATACGGTCGCACACCGGTAAGCATTCCAACCAGCACGTATTTCTTTTTTGAGACCGCCCGTGCAAGATGGGCAATATTAAGCGTTTCGGAATTATTGATTGCTTTGCGGTATTCATCCAAAGGATGACCGGACATATAAAAACCCATTAGCTCTTTTTCGAGCCTGAGTTTCTCTTTTTGCGGGAATTCTTCTACATATTCAAAAACAAAATCTGAAAATTCTTTAATGCCCGAATCCTCAAATAAACTTGCCTGTCCTAAAGCGGTACCCGCTTTTTTTTGTGCCGCATACCCGACGGCTCGCTCCATATTAAGCGCAAGCATAGAACGCGGCTGCCCTAAACTGTCGAAACAGCCGGTTTTTATCATTACTTCAAGGCTGCGCTTATTTTGAGTGTGCAAATCGCTCCTTTCCAAAAAATCCAAAAATGATTTGTATTTTCCGTTTTTTTCTCTTTCTTCGGCGAGCTCCGATGCGGCCTGAAAGCCTACGCCTTTTATTCCCATTAAGCCGAAAACGATATTACCGTCTGCCGACACGCTGAAATACGGGTCGGATAGGTTTATATCGGGCGGAAGAATTTTAAGCCCCATCTTTTCCGCTTCGGCAATGTATTCGGGCAGTTTATCGGTAGAAGTAATTTCATTGGTTAAGTTCGCGGCCATAAATTCCGAAGGAAAATGAGCCTTTAAATATGCCGTTTGAAAAGCCAGCACGGAATATGCCGCAGCATGACTTTTGTTAAACCCGTATCCTGCAAACGGAATAAGAATTTCGAATATTCTGTCGGCATCGGCTTTTGAAAAACCTTTTTTTACGGCACCTGCAATAAACTTTTCTTTTTCGGTTTTCATAACTTCCAGTTTTTTCTTTCCCATTGCACGCCGAAGAATATCGGCTTGCCCGAGCGTGTAGCCTGCAATCCGCTGTGCAACCTGCATAACCTGTTCTTGATACACGATGACGCCGTATGTTTCCGAAAGAATATCTTCAAGGCAGGGGTCGGGATATTTTATCTTTGAATGATCGAACTTCGATTCTATAAATTGGTTTATATAATCCATCGGACCGGGTCGGTATAATGCATTTAATGCAATGAGGTCTTCCATTTTAGACGGTTTTGCACGTTTTAAAATATTTTGCATCCCTTGACTTTCAAACTGAAACACGGCGGCGGCTTTTCCTTCGCAGAGCATATCGAAGGTTTTTTTGTCTGAATAATCGATATCGTGTATCGAAAAATTGCGCCACGAACCGCCCCGTTTGTGAATTAAGTCTTCAGTGTGCTTTATAAGTGTTAACGTTTTTAAACCTAAAAAATCCATTTTTACAAGACCGCAATCTTCGATTAAATCCATAGTAAATTGTGTTGCAATTTTTCCCGTTTTGGAATCTTTATAAAGCGGAACATAATCGGTTAACGCCGTTTTTCCGATAACAATACCTGCAGCATGGAGTCCCGTGTTTCTGTTTAAACCTTCAAGTGCAAGTGATTTTTCAAAAAGTTCTTTATACGACGGATCTTCCGCCATCGCTTTTAATTCGGGTATTACGTCAAGAGCGTATTTTAACGAAACGGCCTTTACCCCTTCGGTTAACGGTTTATCGGGAATTAATTTGGTAATTGCATTTACGTCGGCAAGCGGAACATTTAAAACCCTCCCGACGTCTTTTACGACGGCTTTGGCTTTCAGCGTACCGAATGTAATAATTTGTCCGACATTTTCATCACCGTACCTTTGTCTGACATATTGTATTACTTCCTCTCTTCTCTCGAAACAAAAATCGACGTCAAAGTCGGGCATCGAAATCCGTTCCGGATTTAAAAAACGCTCGAAAAGCAAATTATACTTTAAAGGATCAATATCGGTGATGCGCATTGCATATGCTAAAATGGAACCTGCTCCCGATCCTCTCCCAGGACCGACGGGAATTTTGTTGTTTTTAGCCCAGTTAATAAAGTCCCAAACAATCAAAAAATAGCCAACAAAATCCATTTTTATTACGATGCCTAATTCGTATTCCAGTCGTTCCCGTATTTCCGGAGTAATGACCGCATAGCGTTTTTTTATTCCTTCTTCCGCAAGGTTTCGGATATACTCTTCTTTAGAATTAAACCCTTCAGGAATTTCATAAATAGGGAGAATGGCTCCCGGCTGTGGAATTTTTAAATTGCACATATCGGCTATTCTTTCGGTATTCAGCATTGCCTCAGGATAGTCGGGAAACAGCTTTGCCATTTCTTCTTCCGATTTAAAATAAAATTCATCGCTTGTAAATTTCATTCGCTTTTCATCGGCTAACAGCTTTTTTGTTCCTATGCACAAAAGGACATCTTGAGCTTCCGAGTCTTTTTTTTCGATGTAATGAATGTCATTTGTTACGACAAGCGGAATACCGGTTTTACGAGCAATTTCAACCAGCAGTTTACTTGCTTTTTTTTCATCCTCTATACCATGATGCTGAAGTTCTATAAAATAATTTCCGTTACCGAACATATTTCGGTATCTGCGGGCGAGGTCTTCAGCCTTTTCAATCTCACCGCGCAGCAAAAGCGCCGGCAGTTCTCCCGAAATGCAGCCTGAAAGGCAGACAAGGCCGTCCGAGTGCCGACTTAAAAGGTCTTCATCAATACGCGGTTTATAATACATACCCTCGGTATAGCCCTTAGAACAAAGAAGCATTAAATTTCTGTAGCCCGTTTCATTTTTTGCAAGAAGAACAAGATGATAATATTTTTTCCCGTCGGCGGCTTCTTTTTTTTCAAAGCGACTTCCTACCGCAACATACACTTCACAACCGATTATAGGCTTTATTCCTTTTTCGTTGCATGCTTTATAAAAAGTTACGGCACCGAACATATTACCGTGGTCGGTCAATGCCAATGCGCTCTGTCCGAATTCCGCCGCCTTTGCAACCAGTTTTTTTACGGAAGCGGCTCCGTCCAAAAGCGAAAAATCAGAATGAACATGAAGATGAACAAAATTGCCGGTCATAACGGAACGGATAGTAGCATATTCTTCCTTTTTCCGCTAGAGCGGTTAAAAAATATACAGGGAAAGCGTAGACGATATAAGAGGGTACTCCTAAAAAACTACCGGTCGAAACCGCCGTAACTTTTATTCACAATTCACTTTAGCGAATGCATACAAGAGCATCTTTCAAAGCCCTTGTAGGATTTGCTTCGCATTTTTCGGAACCAGAGATGTCCGGTAAGCGAAGCTCACTTTGCGAACAAAACACACCTTCAAAAACTGAAGGGTGTAAGATTATTCTTTTAATTTTTTGGCAAAAAATTAGATAATTCGTTTTCAAGACGAGGAGGCGGCTTAGGACCGAACTCGCTTATTCCATACGCATCGAATTTTTCTACCGGCTCAATTGAAGGCTCAACAAAACCGATTTCCAATTCCGAAAAGCTTGCACTTACCGTTATAAATTTTTTCGGCTTTTGAGGCGTGGAAGTAAGCGTATTTTTTTCATACGCCATACCGTCAAAAATAAATTTTTTATTTTTACTTTGAGTTATAAAAATATTGCAATCTTCTTTGTTTTCTCCGATAGAAATAGCGCCCTTTGCAGAACTGAAACAAAAATCGGCAACCGCAATAATTCTTGAATTAAATGTTATACTCCCAAAAGAAGCTACGATAAGAACATTCTTAAACATTGAAGCCGTAATTTCACTGTTGTTTGAAGTGCCTGAAACGGCGAAATAAATCGATTTTATTCCGTGTACTCGTATGTTTGAATTTAAAGCCTGAATGCGGCAGCTATTCAGCAAAAAATCTTTCGGAATATAAATAAAAAGAGTTCCGCTTGAGGGGCGGAAGTTTATAAAACGCAAAGCATTGTCGCGCATTACGACCGACAGTTCGGAACCGGCTATCAGCTCATATTTGTAGCTAATGACCGCTTCTTCAGAAGCCGCAATAACGACATCGATTCCTGATACGGTAATTTCAACGTTTACAACGTCTGCAGCGGCGGTAATCGTTTTTCCGGCCGTTTGTGCTTGGCTTAGCGCCGCTGCAAAAAATAAAAAAAGAAAAAAAAATAGCTTTCTAAAATCTTTACCGTTATTCAATCCTGCCGCCTAATTTCCGCCTGATGTACCGGTAGTTTCGTCCCAATAATAAGAATCGGGATAGACTCGTTTACCGAAAATCGCCGTACCGACACGAATTAACGTTGAGCCTTCTTCAATCGCAATTTCCAAATCGCCGGTCATTCCCATTGACATTACCTTCATAGAAACATCGGGCAAATGTTTTGCTTCAATATCCTTTCGTATTTTTTGCAAAAGTTTAAAACACTCGCGCACCTTACCGTTATCATCGGAAAAAAGACCGATTGTCATAAGTCCTTTTATATTCAGATTGGGAAGCGCCGCAATTTTTTCAGTAAGAGGCACCGCCTGTTCTGGTGCGCAGCCGAATTTACTTGTTTCGGCAGATGTATTTACCTGAATAAGAATATCGATACTACGGTTTTCGGCTTGCAGCCGTTTGCTTAATTTTTCCGCAAGTTCAAACCGATCGACGGATTCAATGCAGTCGGCATACTTTATTACTTCTTTTATTTTATTGGTTTGAAGATGACCGATAAAGTGAGTTTCGTGTTTAACCGAAGAGAGCGCTTCAAATTTTTCAGCCAGTTCTTGAACTTTGTTTTCTCCGATTAGCATTTCGCCGTAACTCATCGCCTGTAAAATCCGTTCGGGTTCTACGGTTTTCGTCGCCATAAGAAGACGCACCTCGCCGGGATTCCTTCCGCACTTTGCACAAGCGGATTCTATCCGTTTGTGTACCGCCTGTAAATTCATTTTTATTTCATCAGACATAATTTTTCCTCAAGAAGTTCTGAGTGTACCCCAATCGCCTAAAATCGTCAATCGGGGAATTCTTGCGAGTGTCGATCGATAACCGAAAAGCGGATCACCGAAGATATAGTTATCAAAATTCTAATTCGCTCCGCTAAAATGTTTTTTATAAAAATATAAAATATCGGCATAAAGCCGCTCAATTTCACTTTCTTTTTCTACATTATAATGATTCACATTCGGCAACGCCCTAAAAAAAGTTTCCTGCCGTTTAGCGTAATGTTTTGTGTTCCGTTTTATCAAACCGATAATTTGAGAAAGTTCATCGTCTCCTTTAAATTGATTGCCGGCAGTAAAAAACTCGCGATAACCTATAGCTTTTAAGGCGGGCGTTTCTCCCGTATATCCTGCAGCACAGAGACTTTTCACTTCATCCGCCAGACCGTTGCGTACCATTTCGTCAACCCGTTGTTCAATCCGTTTATAAAGAATCTCGCGCGGACGGCTGATACCGACAATGAAAAAATTGTAATTTTTACGGTATGAGTCCGGCAAGGGGAAACTGCTTAACGGTTTTTCCGCTGCAGCGTACACTTCCAATGCTCTGATAATCCGGTACTTATCGTTCGGATGAATCCGCGCGGCGGATTCGGCGTCGATTTTTTTGAGTTCTTCCCACAGAGCTTTCCCTCCTTCCGCTTTCGCCCGTTTTTGAAAATAGTCGCGTACCGCCGGTTCCGCTTTCGGTGTTACGGGCAAACCGTACATAAAATTTTTTAAAAAAAAAGCCGTCCCGCCAAGTAAAACCGGTAGTTTTTTTCGCGCAAAGATTTGAGCGCACAGTTTATCTGACGCATGAACGAAATCGGCGGCTGAAAATTCGTCTTTCGGGTCTTTGACGGCAATTAGATGATGCGGTAAATCGGCAAGAAGTTCTTCCGAAGGCTGAGCGGAACCTATCCGTAACCGCTTATACACTTGCACGGAATCGGCGCTTATAATCTCGGCACATCCGGAAAGTCCGGAAACGGTTCCGTCTATAGGGACTTTTTTCGAATGCTTATAAGAAAATATATCCGAAGATATGGCGGTTTTTCCCGAAGCGGTTGCTCCGAAAAAAACGAGCACCGGTATAATCGGCGGAGCCGGCGGTGTGTGAATTTCCTGCAATTTTAAAAGCTACGACTGCTAGTTATATTCGGGATGATACTCGACTTGATAATTAACTTCACCGGTGAAAATCTGTTTGGCACCCAACGATACCATTTTATCGCCGCCCTTTTCAGAATCCGGTTCTTGAATTTTAGCCAATTGATATGCTCTTCTTGTGGAAGCGCAAGTAATTTCGTAAATATTATCGTTAAATTCGATTAGTTCTTTTAAAGGGAAAATCATGGGTGCACTATATATTATCTTATGAAAAAAGTCAACATAACGAGAACAACGTTTTTGCGAAATACCGTTTTCCAAATCGATGTATTGTTTAAAGAATTGCTCGTTATGCTTAGCAACTATTTTCATTTCAAACCGTTCGTCGGCATCGGCTATGGTTGCGACGAGGACTATAAAAAGAACGTCTTTACATTTATGTTTTATTTTTTCTTTTATGCTCTTACCGTGGCCCATAAATAAACCTGCCATATCGAACCGGAAGCTCTATTTCAAATTATATCCATGGATTTCCGTTTTCTTCGGTTTTTTCATTCTCCGATTCATCATTTTCTTCTTCGATTTCTTCGTCATCTTCGGAATTTTCACCGCTGGGTGCAGGGTCGGCAAATACGGACGGATCGATTGAAAGAAGCGACGGATCGATATTGATTGCTTCTTCACCGTTTTGCATTCCGCTTTCCCTCAGCCGGTCAACTCCGATATTTTTCAAGCGCATCCCTGCCGTGTGTGCGGTACAAATTTCGGTGGGGGCAGTGCCTGAAAGGAAAGGCAAAAAAACAGTACCGTCCGTACAATTCTCGGAAGGCAACATACCGGATTTTCTACAAACTTCAACGGTAACAACCCCGGATTCGGGTGCTGCAAAATCTTTAAACGGCTTATTTTTATGAATCTCGCGCATAAAATTTACGGCGACATAACCGGAAAGGACCGCTCCGGAACTTTCGGTACCGAGCGAAAGGCCTCCCCTGTCAAAACCGTACCAAACTACCGTCGAATAATACGGAGAATATATCACTGCCCACGAATCCGACCAGTTTTGCGTAGTACCGGTTTTTGCGGCCATCGGCATCCGAAAAGTTTTTCCCGTTTTTGAGTCTTTGTATTCGAACTTTCTGCCTGCTGCCGAAGCCCCGTATAAAGTTCCGAGCGTCATAGTTTTTTTAAGGATTTCAGTCATTACGTACGCATTTTGCGGGCTTATCACTTGTGCAGCGGAACCCAGCTTTCTTTGCTCTATCCGCAAATCCAGTTCCGGATCTAAAATCGTATTACCTTCACGGTTTTCTACGGAACGGATCGCAATAGGCTCTACCGCTCTGCCTTGATTCCCAAAAACGGCAAACGCACGCAGTAATTGCACCGGTGTAATTGTGCTTATTCCCAATGCCATCGGATATACTCTTTCAAAAGTTTTATTTATTTCGGCAGGATCGGTAATTCCCGTAAGTGCGGCAATTCTATTTATCGCAGCATCAAAGCCTGTCATTTCCAAAATCTTAATGGCAGGAATATTCAGCGATAAAGGAAGTGCTTGGTATACCAACACCGTACCTCTCCATTTCCCGCTGTAATTACTGGGCACATACTGAACGCCGTTTGCGCTTTCAAAAACTTGCGGCGTATCTTCCATTCTGCTGGCAGGTGTTATCACTCGCGAATCTATTCCCGCAGAATAAATCAAAGCCTTAATGGTACTCCCTACCGGCAATTTTGATTGCATCGCCCGTATAAGCTGATTCGATTCGCTGTATTGACTCCCGCCGATAAGCGCCGTAATATAGCCGGTATCGGTTTCCATCGAAAGAAACGTCCCTTCAACGACTTTCTCGGATAATAGCTCTTGTGTTTTTGCAGTAGACTGCTTAGTAAGGGTTTTTAAATTATCAATACCGCACATTAAAGCGAGAACGTCTACGGTGCCGTTTAGGTTATTTCTGTAATATGAACCGGTTTTGACTTGCAGTTGTTTTTCTCCCAAATGCAGTTTTTCAATACCGAAACACAGCGAAAGCAATGCCGTAATATTACCGTATTTTTCAGTTTGATTAAACGAACCGGAGTTCGACTTTGACAAACGGTTGTTGACATCTTTTAAATATTTTTGAAATTCGGTTTCTGCAATTTCTTGATGGCGCAAATCGCAGGTCGTATGCACGGTATATCCGTCTTTATACAGATTCATAGTGCCGTACATCATACTTTCAAGTTCTCGCCTAACATATTCCGAAAACCACCGTGCTTTATCTTCGCGCGTAAGCCACGCCGAAAGAGCTATACGGGTATAGTCGAAATTCGACCAGTAATCTTCAAATGAAGCGGTCGCCTCTTCTTTTGTAATATAGCCGAGCGAGACCATCCCTTGCAAAACGTATTCCTGACGTTCTTTTGCACGATTGGGATTTTCAAACGGATTGTATTCCGTCGGATTTGAAAGCTGAATGACTAAGATAGCCGCTTCTGCAGGGGTCAGTTCCGCCGCCGAATGCCCAAAGTAAAATCTGGAAGCCGCACTGACGCCGCTCGTACCGCCGCCGAAATAAACTTCGTTTAGATAAAGCATCATTATTTCATCTTTTGAATAGCGACGCTCCATTTGAAGTGCCCACCACAATTCAACCGCTTTACGTTTAACGGATTTATCCGTTCTGTCACAGTATAAAATTCCTGCAATTTGCTGCGTGATGGTACTCCCTCCCCCCCAAGACCTATGTAAAATCTGCCCGATGGCTGCTCTGATTATCGACTTGACATTATAGCCGCCATGTTTATAAAAAAGCCTATCTTCACGTGCAAGCAGCGCTTGTATTAAATACGGAGATATGTCGCCGTAATTTATAAGCTCTCTTTTTTCATCCATAGAAAATTCGGTGATAAGGTCGCCGCGTATATCCAATATACGAGAGGGTAATGCCGGATTAAAATGAACGAACAATTCGCTTTGTTTTATCGTTTTTGTATATGCCAGCATTTTGCCGAGCGCAAAAGAACCGCCTGTAAGTATCCCGAGCATTAAAATTATATAAAGATAAATCAGTTTCCCAAATTTAGTCATAGCGGCGTATAATAATCATAATTTTACCGTTTTGGCAAGTAGGGAACAAAAAACGGGAGAGCCGTTCATCGGATACGGGATGTGTTTCAAAAAAGCCGGTGTATACAAAAAAATATATCAATACCATATCTTTTTAATTAAAAAACTGCAAAAGGAATTCAAGTTATTGCCGGTATTACCGATAATAAAAACACAGTGCCGGAAAATATAAACGGTGTGTCTTTCGACATCCGGACACCGTTTTTAATCGGGTGATTGTTACGCGTTTTGAACACACTTCAAAAACGGTAATTGGAGATTGACAAGATACTTGTCAATCTCTTTTTTTATAAGATGCCCCTTATTTATTTTACAGAAGGCTTTCCGTTTAAATAGCTTGCGGGTATTACAAACCTTTAAGCCTTGAATACGGCAGTTCTGTTTCTTCCGGCTTCCTTCGCTTCATACAGCGCTTTATCCGAAAATTTCAACAAATCCGCCGTCGTAATTCCGGTATTGTAGTGGGCAAGCCCGATTGAACAGGACACCCTTAAATCGGGATGCTCGGTAAAGGTAATCGCATTGACTGCAGTACAAACATAAGTACACTGCATTTCTGCACGCTCCAAGGGACCGCGTATTATAAAACAGAATTCGTCGCCGCCGTACCGAATTAAAATATCGTCCGAGTCAAAACAGCGTTTAAAAGTTTCACATATTGCCAAAAGAATTTTATCGCAAAAAACGGCGCCGTAATCTTTGTTCAATTTTCCGAAACGGTCGACATCTACCATTGCAAAACTGACCTCTTCGCGGTCGCGGATGCAGCGCTTTATTAAAGTTTCAAACGATTCGTCCAGATACCGCCGGTTGTAAAGCCCCGTAAATTCGTCCGTTATGGCGCGCTTTTTAGCTCCGTCACCCCATTGAATAATTTGCGAAAGAAGACTATCGGTATTCATCAATCGGTGGCTCGTAATTTTAAGCATATTATTTAATACGGATGCCGCAATTTTAGGCTGATCTACTATGAGGGAAGAAAAATCCTGCGACTTAAGAACAAGACACGATACCGGCTCTACGGCTTTGCACGTTGCCGAACGGAATTCCTGCTCCAACATTGCCATCTCTCCGAAAAAGTCTCCTGCAACGAGCCTGATAAGTTCGATTTCTTTTCCTTCGCTTTTCACCGAGACGGCAACAGATCCTTTTACGATTATAAAAAGCTCATTGCCCGGTTCTTTTTCGTATACAAGCGTCTGATTTTCATCAAATTCGGAATAAAACATTGCAGATGCCAGCACTTCGATTTCTTCCATTGTGAGCCCGTTAAAAAGCCGTGCTTTTTTTAAGATTTTAAGCCATTTTTGTTTCGATTTATTCATCTATGTCCTCTACAAAAAGAATTCGGGAGCCGCCTCTGTCGCGCCCGATAAGCGGCATTTGCGCACACAGTTTTATAAAAGATTGTGCATCCCGTTCCGTTTCCGGATACACAAGAACGCCCAAGCTCATACGTAAATTCAGCTTTGCACCGACGACAGGAAAAATATCAAGATTTTCCAATTCATTTTTTAACCGCTCGGCAAGCTCCGCAGCATTTCCACGTTGATGACCCGGCGTTAAAACTGCGAACTCATTTCCTTGATATCGGATTAAAACGGATTCGGTGTCCAAAAAGCCGCTTAAATGGCTGCCGATAAACGTAAGGCAGGCATCACCTTTTTCGTGACCGTATGTATCGTTAATTATTTTAAAATTATCCGGTTTCATCATAATAAGCGAAAAACCGGTTTTAAGAAAATTTGCAATGTTTTCATCAAGATACGCTTTATTAAAGCATCCGGTCAGTTTGTCGCCATA
>CAUUAT010000065.1:0-12750 GCA_963543195.1 uncultured Treponema sp. | reverse complement strand
AAATCCATATTGCATGGCTTCTTTAAATACGGATTCCGCAGTTTCTTCTATTTTGCTCTTTAAGATATATTCTACGTTTATTTTTGATTTTTCCAACTCATAAATTACGGAATCCAAAAATACCGAATCGGATAACATCATAATGTGCGTGTCGATAATGTCTTTACCGGTTTTATCATTGTGCGTATTTGAAATAAGCTGGCGCAATTCATTTTTTGCACTGTCGACCGCTTCAATGAGCCGGTTTTTATGAACTGCAACGTCCCGTTCCGAAATTGTATAAGACGGAATAACGGTTTCAGGCAACTCCGTTATGCAATATAAAGGCCCCGCAGCTAATCCGTCCGAAGCGGACAATCCCGTAAGTTTTTTCATACCGTTATTATATCGAAAAAAAACGGTACATGCAATATTTACGGACACCTTCCAAAATCTTGTCGGATTTGCTTCGCGTTCTTCGGAATAAAAGATGTCTCATCAGCAAAGCTCGCCTGTAAAAAGCCGATATTTTTCGAGGTTTCCTTAAGAAAATTACGTTTTTTACGCATCAATTTCCGCCAATAAATTCTTCATTATAAACTTGCGACGGTCGGGGGTGTTTTTACCCATATAAAATTCCAAAATCGACGGAACTTTCTTTAAGGTTTGTACGGCGATCGGTAAAAGTTTTATATCTTTACCGATAAACTGGCCGAACTCGTTCGGGCTTATTTCTCCCAAACCTTTAAATCGCGTAATTTCAGAAGAAGATCCAAGCCGGAGAACGCAGTCGTCGCGCTCCTTTTCGGAATAGCAATAGCAGGTTTCTTTTTTTGTACGCACCCGAAAAAGCGGTGTCTCCAAAATATATACTCTTCCGGAAGTTACAAGCTCTTCAAAATAGCTTAAGAAAAAAGTTAAAAGCAAATTGCGTATATGAAAACCGTCGTTATCCGCGTCCGTCGCAATAACGATTTTTGAGTAGCGCAACCCCTCAATATCGTTTTCAATTCCGAGCGCCATCATCATATTGTAAAGCTCCGTATTTTTGTAAATGAGCGCCCTTTTTTTCCCGTACATATTTTCAGGTTTTCCGCGCAAAGAAAAAATCGCCTGTGTCAAAACATCACGGCTTGAAACCATAGCCCCTGTAGCGGAATCTCCTTCCGTAACAAAAATCATAGTATCATCGCCGAACTTTCCGTCGCCTAAATGAAACTTGCAATCTTTTAATTTCGGTATTTTTATTGCAATTTTTTTTGCAGCCGCTTTCGCTTCTTTCTTTACCGTGTTCAACTCCGTGCGGAGTTTTTCATTTGCAATAATCTTGCTTTCAAGCTTTGCCGCATCTTCCGCATTTTTTTGAAGCCATTCCACAACCGCCGACTTTGTATCGTTCACAATCCATGCACGCACTTCCGTGTTACCGAGTTTGTTTTTGGTCTGGCTTTCAAAAACGGGTGCTTGAATTTTTACCGAAACCGCCGCGCAGGTTCCTTCGCGCACGTCTTCGCTTTTATAATTTTTTCTAAAATATTCGTTTATACCTTTCAGTAATCCTTCTTTAAATGCCGAAAGATGAGTGCCGCCGTCGGACGTATATTGTCCGTTAACAAACGAATAATACGTTTCACCGTAATTATTTGTGTGAGAAAACGCAAACTCCAATTGTTTTTCTTTGTAGCGGCAAACTTCGTAAAGCGTATCTTTCCCGACATTTGATTCAAGAAGATCCAAAAGACCGTTTTCCGATTTAAAAGTTTTTCCGTTAAAACTTACAATTAAACCGGCGTTTAAATACGCATAATTCCAAATCCGCTTTTCAATAAAATCCGTATTAAACGTATATCCGCCGAAAATTTTCGTATCGGGAATAAATTCGACAAGCGTTCCGTCCTTAATTCCCGGTTTTGTTTTTCCTTTTTTTTCGCTTATCAATTTACCGCGCTCGAAAATCGCTTCGGCGTATTTTTCCTCACGTACTGCAACAACGCGGAAATACTCAGAAAGCGCATTAACGGCTTTTGTCCCGACACCGTTTAAACCGACCGAAAACTGAAAAACTTCATCGTTGTATTTTGCCCCCGTATTGATAACCGAAACACATTCTACAATTTTGCCTAAAGGAATTCCGCGTCCGTAATCTCTGACGGTAACTTTGTTTTTATCCAATTGCATATCAATACGCGAACCGTTCCCCATTATAAACTCATCTACCGAATTGTCGATAACTTCTTTTACAAGAATATAAATACCGTCATCGGGATTCGATCCGTCTCCGAGCCGCCCGATGTACATACCCGTGCGCAGACGGATATGTTCCAGTGAACTCAGCGTTTTTATTTTTGATTCATCATAAACGGTTTTGTTTCCGGTTTTTTTAGGCGGCGCCCCTGCATCCTTTTTTAAAGCCATCACTCATTCTCCCCATTGCGGGCAGCACCGGCGGTTTCATCTGCTTTCGAAAATTTTAAAAGCAGATTATGTGAATAATCGGTCAGTTCGGCTATTTTGTTTTGAGCGGTTATAACGGCGCTTTCCGATTCCGCAATTTTACGATTCGCTTCTTCAATTGCCGCTTCGGAATTTTTTATAACACGATGAAGGTTTTTAATTCGCAATTCTTCGGTTCTAATTTGCTGCATCGTTTCGCAATATTCGATATTGTATTTTATTTCGGTAACTTTTTTTCTGTTTAAACTTATGCGCTTTAAATACGCTTCATAGTTTTCCCCATTTCCGTCCGCAGTCGGTTCTCCTTCTTCCGTATAAAAATCATTGGCATAATTCAATCCCGTTTTTTCTAAAATCGAATCGAGCGCAGCATCTATTTCCTTTATGCGGTTCGTAATTGCGCTAATGCGTTTTGACGGATTTTTTTGCGCATCCGATTCGGCAAGTTTGGAATGTATAAAGCCGATTTCTTCTTCAATCATCGTAATGCGGTTTTTAGAATCTTCAAAAGAATTATAAAGCGCACACAATTTATCATATTGGGATTTCAACTCTGCAGGGAAAGACGGCGCTTGAGTAAGCGTTTTTATCTCCTGCAAAAATTGAACGCCGTCGACACTGTTTGCAAGGATCGCCGCGATGTTTTTTTCCGTTTTTTTTATTTTCGATTTTTGTGCCGTAATTTTTCCCGAAAGACCGATACGCGAAAAAAAATTCGCTTCGGCTTTTTGTTTTTCCAAAGAAATTATTTCGTTACGAGCACCGTCCAATTCCGATTCAAGCGGATGAATTGTATCGATTACGCCGGAAAAAAGATTTTGACACTCGGCTGAATAATCGGTATACAGTTTAAATAAAAAAGAAGCTTTCACCTCTTTCATTTTTTTTGCCGAAGCACTTTTATTGTTTTCAATTTGTGTTTTAAATTTTCCCAGTTCCGAAATTCTTGCGGTATTATTTTTTATTTCCAAAATAATACCGGTACAAAAAGAACGCTCGTCACGGAGCTTTTGCCACTGAATCAATTCGGCTTGAGCAGGCGCGCTTTTTTCCGAAATAGGGTTAGCGGCATCAAGCATCAGCTTATTTCCTAAAGCCTTATATGAATCCGTGAGAGCGGCAAAGCCGTCTTTCATCTCTTTTTTTAAAAGCGGTATCGTTTTTTTTGTTTCTTTCATAGCCCGCATTTTAATGTTTTTTTTATGATTTTTCAATAGATAAATTTGTTTTTTCCCTTATTTGACATTTTCAAGGGCGGGTGAAGAAATGTCTTTACCGCTCTGTGCTGTAAAAAATCCGCCCGGAGAATTGAAATTGTACAGTTGGCATACCTTACCTTTTGTGAAAAAAATTACTTCGGGAGAAAATTATGAGAAAATGCAAAGATGTCGAACAAAAGAAATAAGATGACCGGTATGAAAACGGGATTTATATCCTGCCGTTTATTTTGCTGCCAGTGTCCGGCTATCGGTGTCTTTTAAAGATACGTCGCAGCTTTTAAGACCATTAATCGGTTCGTTCAATTATTCGGATGCGATGGTCCAAAAAATCGGAAAGAACGATTACCGTGCCGTCGGGCGATACATCCAAACCGGTCGGTTGATTTCCCGCCTCAATACTTTCAATGCGCATCAAAGTTTCCGTGTCGATTACATCAAGGCTTCCCATAACATAGCCTTTATACAAATATCCCTTATCGGGATTATTCGGTCCCCGGCACGAAACATATAAAAATTTCCCGTCGGGTGAAAGCTGAATCGTATTGGGATGGCTGAACACCGCAATGCGTTTTACAAGAGAATCATCTTTTAAGGAATAAACTTCAACGGCTGCGTTCAGCATATCGGAAACATAAAGCCGCCCGTTTTTATAATCGGCAACAATGTGCCGTTTTGCACCCTTTATTCCCGCTTCCAAAACCGTTTTAAATGATGCAAGGTCTTTTTTTATAAGGCGACAATTCGAATTCCCTTCGGCATCTTCAAACTGAGCACAATACATATATTTTCCGTCTTCGGAAAAAGCCAAACCTCTCGGCACGGTTTTCGTTTTAATCTTTTGTACCTCTTTATGAGTATCCGGATTTATAACGCTTATATCGCAGGTTTGCCAATGGCTTAAATATACGCGGTTATTTACCGGATTATACGCCATAACCTTGCTCCATTTCCCCGTCGTTTTAATGACGGTTTTATATTCAAACGACGAAAGATCAAATACGTGAATAGCCGCTGCGGGCATTTGACTTATCCATAATTCATTTTTATTTTTAAGCACAAGAGACTCGACAAAACCGCGCATATCCGCATATTCTTCCGGCGGCGAAATACGTTTTTTCTCTCCCGTTTTAATATTGATTATATCGCATCCGTTCCCGTCAAGAAGCGTTATGGCAACGGTTTGAGCGTCTATAAACGTAACGCTTTTAGGCTGCCTGCCCGTCGAAAAAATTTTTACGGTATCGTATTTTGAATTTTCACGGGATAAAACGGCAAAGCCTTTTTTTAAAAGAAGTGCATCTTTATGCAGAGTAACGGAGCGGAATCCGCTGTTCCTTATTTCAAGTGCTGAGACCGTATCGGCAAGCGTCAGCTTCACCTTAGCGACGCTATTATCGCGTTCAACGAAAACGGCTTGCACTTTTTTTCCGTCTGCAAAAAATTCGGAACCGTCATACGGCTGAACGGTTAAATTAAAAACGAATTCCGCAAAACACGGAAAGCTCAAAAACAAAAAAACAAATATACATTTGCTTTTTTTCATCGCCTAATTCCTTTCACCCAATAATTGTTTCAGCTCAAGAATTCCTGCCGCCATTGCAGAGCGCTGCATAGATTGATACTTTCGCGGAATCATTTCTTTGCTGGTGCTCTCGATTGCGGCAACCAAATTTTGAAGTTCAATTTCATTCGGATACGACGGCGGAATAAAATCCGCTATGGTTTCTTCCAAATCTTTTTGAAGCAGCATTACACGTCCGTCAACCGTTGCCGTCATTTTGGCTCTCACTAACATAGCTTCAATATCCGCCCCTGAAACGTCGAATTTGATTTTTTTTATCACAGAGGCAAAATTAACTTCATGCGTTTTTATTTGCAGTTTGCGCTGGAGCGTTATAAACAAGTCCAGTTTTTCCGCATCGGTTTCAGGATAAAACAAAGCGAGGTGCTCTTCCGCACGACCTTGTCGTTTTAAATCGACGGGAATTAAATCGGGACGGCACGTAATTAAAAACCAAATTATTTTGCCGCGGTATTCCGTGTTACCCATAAAATTCGCTATCTGCGCAAAGACTCGTGCGGAAGTTCCCGAAACATCGTTAGAGATTCTGCCGCCCAAAACAACATCGGCTTCGTCAATCATTACGGCAACCGGGGCCATTGCGCGTAAAATGTTTAATACTTTTTCCAGATTTGATTCCGTTGTACCCTGCCACTGCGAGCGGAAATTTAAAAGACGTACCATCGGGATCCCGATTTCGCCGGCGAATGCCGAGACGATAAAGGTTTTTCCCGTTCCGATAGGTCCGGAAATTAAATACCCCATCGGAAGGACATCGGTTCTCGCGCTTTGCAGCGCCTTTGCCGCAATTTTAAACCGTTTTTTCACAAAGCTGTGTCCCGAAACCAAAGATAAATCGTAATCGGTATCTATGAATTCCAAAAGTCCCATCGCTTCATTTCGTATTATTTCTCTTTTACGTTTTGCCAAGTGTTCAAAGGTAATGGGGCGGTCGTCTTGAAAAGATTCGGCGGCAATTTGATTTATATTCATTAAATTTAAGCCCGAAGTTAATGCACCCATCCGCTGTGCAGTTAATGCCCGTTCGGTCAAAAGAATTTCTTCCCGATCACGCAGGTATTCCAAAAATTTAATCCGAGTATCGGTGTCCGGCAAGGGAATACATACTTTTATCGTAGAAGGCGCAGCGGTAAGACGCAGGTTTAAATCTGCAAGGTTTTCGGTCATCATTATTATGGAAATATCTTCGCGCGTGAAAGAAGGCTCGTGCGACCAACGGTTAAGCGTTACAAAACAGTAACGGTCGATTTCACTTAAATTTCCGATATCATCTGAAGGAATAATTGTTTCAGCATAGTCGATTATAAGGACAATCCTCAAATTTTTTCCGAAATTGAAAACAAAGTAGCGTTCCAAATAGAAGAACGCAAGATGAGGATCGGTAGAAACAAAATCTTCCAAAGGCGTGTCGGGAAAAACTTCATGCATTTTTTCAAGATACGCATGCAGCATCGCTTCGGTACAAAAAGAAACGCCTCCCGATTTATCGTAATAGACAATAATATGCTGATTGCCGAAAATAACTTCCGAGATGTAATCGCGAATTTTAACAAATAGGAAGCTTTCGGAAAAACCCGCCGCCTGATGAGGCAAAAAATCTCTGATATTTCCATAGACAAAATAAAGGTTAGCCGTTTTTGAACAATATTTTACCGAAAGCTCCTGTGCCCATGCCGGTAATTTTTGGATATACTCGCTGTTTTCTTTTATCAGCTGCTTGCCTGCCATACCCCCTCCTAACGCGGTGCGAAAAGCGATGATACAATAAAAGCGTAATACTTTCAAGGTAAATCTATAACGAGAGATAAACGGTTTCTATAAGGAACCTCTAAAACCCTCAGTTTTTCGAGGTTTCCAAGAATTTAACGTGAGCCAATGCGACGGCTTGACGTCGGCTAAAAAAAAAGGTATACTCGCGCATAAATGAAAAAAAATATTCTTACCATCTTTTTATTATTTTTTATCGGAGTATTCGGTTTTTCTCAGAATATTACAACGGCGGCGGCTTTTTTTTCGTCCGTTTCCGATAAATACGCTCAAATTTCAAATTATATTGTCGATATGACCATAAAATCGGGGTCATCCGTTCAATCCGTAACCGCTCTGTTTAAACGTCCCGATATGCTTCGACTGGATTTTAAATCCCCTGCAGAGCAATGTATTATTTTCAGCGGCAACACACTTTCAATTTATTTGCCTGAATACAGAACTATTTTGAGACAAGAAGTCGATCAAAGTAATGCAGGCGGCACATCGCTGGCAACCCCGCAAGGACTTTCTTTAATAAAACGCTCTTACACAATACAATACGAAACGTCTGCCGCACCGGTACAGCTTGAAGAAGGCACCTCCGAGTCGGTTGTCGTTTTAATAATGAATAGAAAAAGTGCGACCGAAACGTTTAAAACCTTGCGTGTAATGATTTCACCTTCATCAAAATTGATCCGCAGAATTGAAGCGGTTCCGGTTTCAGGCGGGAAAATCGTGTTTGATTTTTATAATTATAGAATAGATGCCGGTATCGGAAGTAATAATTTTATATTTGATGCACCGTCGACCGCTAAAGTTTTAGATAATTTTCTTTTTATGGATTAGCGTAAAACATCGGCACGCTACATTAAAACCGGAGAAATAAATGAACGAAATAGGAAAACTTCTTACCGAAACGAGGATGCAGCACGGTCTTGAGCTTGAACAAGTTGCCAGAGAAACCAATATAGCAAAGCGGTATCTGGAAGCGCTTGAAACAGATGATTACCGTGTTTTTCCTGCAGAACCGTACGTCATAGGATTTTTAAGAAATTATAGTGAATATTTAGGGCTTAATCCCGAAGAAATTATTGCGCTTTACAAACAAATAAAAATACAGGAGACGGATTTACCGACGGAAGCACTGCTGCCGAAAAAAAGTGCAATCGGTTCGCGTTCGGTTTTTATCGCGTCTATCGCGGTTATTATTATCGCACTTTTTACCGTTACCGGTTATTTTCTTTTTACAAAATGGATACCCGCTTTAAAAAATAGGGAACAAACGGAAATTCCGCAAGCTCAGATAATAGATACACGGGAAGCCGCTGCTTATGAAATAACCGAATCCAGATTTGAAAAACGACTTTTTGCAGGCGATTCGGTAAAAATTGCGGTAGGAGAAAAAGAATACACACTGACGGTAGAAAAGGTAAGCCCTGCTTTAGTACTGCAGACCGGCAGCGGCAACCAAATTATAAATCTTGCCGAAACACTTAAGCTTGATTTGGACGGAGACACGGTAAACGACGCCGAAATTCTTGTTGAAGATATAGATAAAAACAATGCCGATGCAGGGTCTTTGGTGCTAATCAAAACAGGAACGGAACTGGCGGAAGGGACAGTCTTGTATCCTTCGGAAATTGCGGTTTCGGAAAATTCAAATGCACTCACCGCCGATTCGATTAAAGTTTTGTTTGAAGGCGGCTCCGCCTATCCGGTAACTTTAAACGCGACGTTCCGCGGATATTGTTTATTTCGCTATGAATCGGACAAATCGGCCCGTGAAGAGCGTTATTATCAAAAAGCCGAGCAGCTTACGGTACAAGCGAATAACGGCTTTAGAATTTGGGCATCCAATGGAAACGCCGTAAAATTACAGCTTGTTGCGGGCGGCAAAACAATCGATTTGGAAGTAAGCCGTCCCGGCGAAGTTATCGTAAAAGATTTAAAATGGGTAAAAGACGACGCAAGCAAACGTTTTAAATTTATAATAACCGATGTCGACTAAAAATTTCTTTATAGATTTGCACGGATGCGCAAAAAATCAAGTTGATGCCGAAATTATCATAGGAATTATGAAACATCTCGGCTGGAACAATTCGGACTCAGCCGAAAACGCGGACTTAATTATCGTAAACTCGTGCGGTTTTATTGAACCTGCAAAAAAAGAGTCGATAAATGCCGTCATCAAAGCAAAGAATGAAAATCCGAAAGCAAAAATAATATTGGCAGGCTGCCTTGCGCAACGGTACGCCGAAATTTTAAAAACCGATTTACCTGAAGCCGATGCAATTTTCGGAAACGGTGATTTATCGCAGCTGTCTGATGTTATCGATGCTCTTTTTAAAAAACGGAAATCTGAAAAACGGGTTTTAACGCCGCCTCAAAAAGGCGTTTGCGGCGGAGCGCGCCCTACAATTCTTAATTTTCCGCGTTCGGCATATATAAAAATTACCGAAGGCTGTAATAATTTTTGCAGTTTTTGTGCAATTCCTGCAATACGCGGCAGACTAAGAAGCCGCCCCATCTCCGAAATAATTTCCGAAATAAAAGAATTTATAGAAAAAGGTTTTTACGAGTTTAATCTTATCGGACAGGATTTAGCCGTTTTTCAAACGGAAAAATCAAAAACCGGATCGCTTTCAGGGCTTGCGGAGCTTTTAACGGCAATTTCGGCATTGCAGGGAAAATTTATAATAAGACTTTTATATATTCATCCCGACCATTTTCCGTTTGATATTTTGCCGGTTATGACCCGTGATACACGCTTTTTACCGTACTTCGATATTCCTTTTCAATCGGGATCGGAAAAAATAATTAAAGCAATGAACCGGACGGGGTCTCCCGAAATGTATTTACGGCTTTCGGATAAAATTCGTACCGCCTTTAAATATACAAATAACCCTTACGGAGAACCTGCGTTGCGTACGACGTTTTTACTCGGATTTCCGGGTGAAACGGAAGAAGATTTTACCGCAACGGCAGCATTTTTAAAAGAATTAAAGCCGCTCTGGTCGGGCGGTTTTGTGTATTCCCGCGAAGAAAATACACCCGCTTATTCTTTAAAAAATCGTGTTCCGAAAAAAACGGCGGAAAAACGTTTGGCGTATATAAAAAATCTTCAAACCGGAATAACCGAAAAAAAACTGGAAGCGTTTATCGGAAAGACTCTTACAATCTTCATCGAAGAAATTATTCCGTTTGATGGGACGGCTGAAGGTTCCGGTCTTGCTTTAGGCAGAGCGTGGTTTCAAGCACCTGAGGTGGACGGCGCAGTCGTATTAAATTTTACAAAAGATAAAAAAGACGTATCGGGAAATCCCGTATGCGCAGGCTCTGTCGTAAAAGCGGACATTATTGCAAGAAACGGCTTTGATTTGAATGCCGTAATGAGGTAACGTATGGAAAAATATTTTGAAAAATTATGCAGCGTTCTCGAAAAAAAACAACCCGTCCTTATTCAAACTCACGATTTTCCCGACCATGATGCAATCGGCGCGGCATATGCGCTCGGTAAATTATTGGAAACCTGCGGCTATAAAGTAAAAATAGGGTATGGCGGCTTAATTCAAAGTTTGCCGTTAATGGAATTTGTAAAATTTTTAAATTCGGAATTACTGCTCGTAGATCTGCTTGACGAACCGACAAAGTTTCAAGTCATTATTGTTGACGGTTCACCGTTTAAAGGTACGGTAAAAAAAGTCGGCGGTATTTTAAAAGCCGTCATTGATCACCATCCGCCCCGAGCAAAATCGACGGCTCCGTTTACCGATATTCGTCCCGAAACGGGTGCCTGCTGTTCCATTATTTGGTTGTATTGGAAAGAGGCGGTAAAAGAGTACGACAAAATAACCGCCACGGCGATGCTTGCAGGCATCCAGCTTGATACGAACTTCCTTTCCCGCCACGTAAGCCGCACTGATATGGATGCGTATTACGAATTGTATTTTAAAACCGATGTGCAAATTACGCAGCAAATGTTGAAAACGACGATTACCGCAAATGAACTTGAAGAGATCGGACGGGCGTTTATGAACAGTGTCCGTATCAATAATTTTCTGCTTATCGAATTGGAAAAAGATTATTCGCGTGCTTTGCTTTCCGCCGTTGCGGATTTTTTGTTATGGCTAAAAGATATTGTATTTGTCGTTGTAATTGAAACATACGGCGAAGAATTTAAGCTTTCCGCCCGCAGTCGTGATAAAATGCTTGATGCAGGGTATATCATTCAAAATGCACTGAAAGAAATCGGCAAAGGCGGCGGGCATGCACACATGGCAGGCGGCGTCGTAAAAGCGGAAAAATATCCCGGTAAAAAAGCGCTTTTGGAATTAATCGTTAAAAAAGCTCATTCAATATAAAAAGGAATAGATATGGAAGAAACCGATACGAAAAACGTAAAAAAAATTCAATTGAAAGACAGAGAAATTATACTTGTCGGAACGGCTCACGTTTCAAAAGAGAGTATAAAAGAAGTTGAAGTCGTAATTAGGAAAGAAAACCCCGATTGCGTCTGTGTCGAACTGGATGAAGCCCGGTATAAATCGCTTACCTCTAATTCCGCATGGCAAGAAATAGATATTTCAAAAATACTGAAAGAGGGAAAAGGATTTCTTCTTCTTGCAAATCTCGTTTTGGCTTCGTTTCAAAAGAAGTTAGGTGCGGATGCGGGAGTGAAGCCCGGCTTTGAAATGAAAGCCGCAATTGAAGTGTCGGAAGAACTTGGAATAAGAACAGAAATGGTAGACCGTCCTATTCACACTACACTGAAACGGGCATGGGCAAAAAGTAAAGGCTTGGGTAGGTCAAAACTGCTGGCTGCCCTTTTGGATGCGGCATTTTTCAGCAAAAAGCTTGATGCCGAAGAAATAGAAAAGCTGAAGTCACAGAGTGCGATGGATAATATGATGGAGTCGGTTGCAGAATACCTTCCAAGCGTAAAAGAGGTTTTGATTGACGAACGGGACCGCTATTTAGCTTCAAAAATTTGGGAAAGCGGGGGCAAAAAAACGGTTGCCGTTTTGGGTGCCGGACATCTTCCCGGAACGGAACGGTTTATAAAAGAACTTGAAGCCGGAACAAAAACGACAAATGTTTCGGATATTAGCATCATTCCTCCGAAAAGCGCTGTAAGGAAAATCGCTTCGTGGATTTTTCCCATTGCCATTATCGCGCTTATTGCTTTCGGTTTTTATAAAGGCGGCGGCACAAAAACGGGGCAAATGCTTGTTTCGTTTATTCTTTGGAACGGCGGTCTTGCCGCAGTCGGTGCCGTCATTGCGCTGGGGCATCCTGTTTCGGTTTTAACCTCGTTTTTAGGCGCGCCGGTTACGACGATAAACCCTTTTTTGGGTATCGGAATGCTTTCCGGTCTGGTGCAAGCATGGGTGAAAAAACCGCAAGTGCGTGATATGGAAAATTTAATTTCCGATGCGGCAAGTTTAAAAGGGTGGTACAAAAACCGGATTACCAAAGTCTTACTCGTTTTTATTTTATCTTCGCTTGGAAGCGCTGTCGGAACATTTATTACGGTGCCCGCGTTAATCGCTAATTTGGCAAAGTAAAGAGTATGCGAAATGAGTATCGTACGGAAATTTCCGTCAATAATTCTGTCAATACTTTTTGAATAATGTATGGTAAGCTATTATCAGTTGATTGAAATAAAATCAACTAAAGGAGTTGGCGAAGTCTTTTTATGCGAAAATTTACCTTAGCCAGAGCCGCATATAAAAATGCCCCGATAGTTATTTTAGACGAACCGACCGC
>CAUUAT010000064.1:0-13131 GCA_963543195.1 uncultured Treponema sp. | reverse complement strand
AACTGTTTGCAAAAACGGAAGGGGCAAAATGGAAATAGATTTTCATTCTTTTATTTTTCCTTCAATAAAGGTCGCCTCACGCGTATTTGAAAATTTAAAAGAGACTTCATTTTGTTCCGAATATAAAAAAACGGTTTTTTTTACGTTGCAGTTTTGAAAATCCGTATAATTTAAATGCGAAAACATAAAACAGGAATTGTACAAATCCGAATCGTTAAAGCAAACCTTGTCGGTTCTTATTCCGTTAAAATTATTTTGCAGCAATTCCGAATTTTTAAAACTTGTATCCCGTATAACGGAGCCTGCAAAAACGGAAAATTGGATGTTAGAATTTTTAAAATCGCAACGTTCAATTTCGCAAAAATCGAAAAAACACATTCTGAGCGTTACATTTTTAAAATTGCAATTTTTAAATTTTGCGTGAGAAAAACTACAGCCGACCATTTTTTTTTGAGAAAAATCAATACCGTTAAATTCCAATTCGGCAAAATTAAAACTGTGGATATTTTCGGAGCTTTTTAAAACGGTAAGAAAACCGTCGTATTTTGTTTTTTTGTGCACATTAAACATAATTATTTTCCGGCACGAGCTATTATAACTGCAAAGAGAAAATATTACAAGATAACGTGGTGAATCATCACGGAAATCAACTTTTGAAAAATTGATTTCCGCGTGCTTCTTGTATCTACGCTTGACTTTTATTTTATTTAATTGTATACTCGCCTTTCTTGTACTGTACGGCGAAACTCCCGTATGTTTAATCGTAAATCTTTAGAATAAACCGCAAGAAGAAAATACGGTTTATTCCGTAAATAATAATATAAGGAGTCTAGTTTATGAAACGGACATATCAACCAAGCAAAATGAAGCGCGTCAGACGCTTCGGATTCCGTGCACTTATGAAAACAAAGGGCGGCAGAGCTATTCTCAGCAGCCGCAGAGCAAAAGGAAGGCAAAAACTTTCGGCTTCCGACGAAAAGAAACCGTTTTAATTTTCCGGTTTGGGTGATTTTGCTTTTCCAAAAGAGGAGCGTCTCAGCTCCGAAGCCGATATTAAAGCTGTTTTTAATAGCGGTGTAAAAATAACGTGCCGCGGAGCGCGTATGTTTATTTTGCCGAACGGATTAAGCCATAACAGATTTTTGTGTACCTTTAAACGCGGGTTCGGCACCGCCGTTGAGCGGAATAGGGCACGCAGAATTTCCAAAGAAGCATATAGAAAAATAAAACCGCAGCTGAAAACGGGCTCGGATATTGTTTTACTTGTTTTTTCGGCGCAAGACGATTATTTTGAGCGTTTTCGGCAGTTTGTTTTTCTTTTTACTAAGGCAGAAATGTATAGATGAAATGCACGGAAAAATTTTTGGAAAGATTTTTATGCGCCTGTATAACTTTTTATAGGCGGGCGGTTTCTCCGCATTTTCCTCCGTGCTGCAGATATTATCCTACCTGTTCCGAGTATGCTCTTATAAGCATAAAAAAATACGGTCCGTTTAAAGGCAGCGTTATGGCGCTTGCCAGAATTTTACGGTGTAATCCTTTTCATAAGGGCGGGTACGACCCCGTTCCCTAGCCGGTTTACCCCGTTTTTCCGTGTAATTCCGGAAAAAATGAAGGAGTTTCAATTGAAAAAAAATACTGTTTTAGCGGTTGTTTTGTCGATGCTTGTTTTCGGCATTTGGATGTACATTCAGCAAAAATATTTTCCGGCGGAAAACGCCGCTCAACCTAATCCCGCAGCAACACAGCAAGCGGAAGTTTCGCAAAATACGTTTGGGCAAAGCTCAAACAGCGTTGCCATGACCGTATTTGCTGCGGACGATGCGGATGCACCTGAACATGAAGAGACGTATGTTATAGAAACCGACTTAATCCGTGCCGTCTTTACAAATAAAGGCGGCGATGTTATTTCGTATAAATTAAAAGAACACGCTTCCGCAGGCGGCGACGAACGGGTAGAAATGATCGAAAATACAAGTAGCGCCGATAGGGCGCTCTCTTTAGCTTTCGGCGGAGCGGAAGCATCCCCCGTCGATTTACTTTTTAACGTAAAGACTGAAACGCTTTCCGACGGGAAAAAACAAATCGGTTTTTTCCGTACTATTTCGGTAAAAAACGCGCAGGACGGAACTTCTTCGGTTTTTACGCTGGCAAAGCGATATACGTTTATTCCCGGCGATTATATGTTTACGCTTGAGATAACGGTTGAGGGGAAGGACGGAATGAGGGGGCTTTCGTTCGGCAATGAAGCATATACGCTGAGAACTGCGCCGCAAATCGGTCCTGAATGGAAACAGTCACAGGACAAATATGAGTACCGCTATTTTTCGTATTTTGCAAACGGCAAGAAAAAAGAAGAACGCGGCATTTCTGCAGGAAAACAAAAAACAATTACAGATTTGGCTGTTTGGACTGCCGTTTCGGGTAAATATTTCGCTTTTATTGTTATTCCGAACGATCCGATTAAAAAAATGACTTTTTCCGGTTTTAAGGCGGAGCAAAATGCCGTTCAAAATTCGCAAATATTTATTTCGCGCCAGCCTATTACCGGAAGTTCCACTTATGATTTATATCGAATTTATATCGGACCGTGTTCCGAAAAAGTGCTGAATACATATAATTCGAAATTATCCAACAACTACGGCTTCGAGAATTTACGGATTGACGCAATCGCCGTCTCAGGCGGTTTTTTATATCCGCTGGAATGGCTTTTAAAAAAAGCGATGGAACTATTGTATAAACTTATTCCGAATTGGGGTGTCGCGGTTATTCTGCTTACAATACTAATCCGCATAATATTTTTCCCGCTTACAAAAAAAAGTTCCGAGGCAACTAAAAAAATGCAGGAAATGCAGCCGCAAATCGCCGAAATTCAAAGCAAATACAAAAATAATCCTCAGCGAATGAATGCGGAAATGGCAAAATTATATAAAGAAGCAGGGCACAATCCGCTTTCGGGCTGCTTGCCGATGCTTATCCAATTACCGTTTTTGTTCGCTATGTACCGGCTGTTCAATAATTATTTTGAATTCCGCGGGGCGAGCTTTATTCCGGGCTGGATTCCCGACTTGTCGCTGGGCGACAGCGTTTTAAAATTAAGTTTTTCCGTGCCGATTTTAGGCTGGACGGATTTGCGCCTTTTGCCTGTCATTTATGTCGCTTCGCAGATCTTATACGGAAAACTAACGCAAACGCCGGGTCAAACGCAGCAAAATACTTCAATGAAACTGATGCTTTATTTTATGCCGTTACTCTTTTTCTTTATATTGTATAACGTGCCGTCGGGATTGATGGTGTTTTGGATTTTTAACAATATACTGATGCTTTTGCAGCAGATTATTACAAATAAATTGCAATCAAAATAAATTTTTATAGTAGGACGTTTATATATGGTATACGAATTTGAAGCAAAGACGGAACGGGAGGCTATTGACCGTGCCGTATCCGAATTAGGGCTTGAAAAAGACCAGTTTGATGTTGAAATTTTGGAAATTCAAAAGAATTCGCTGTTCAAAAAAGGGCACGCAAAAATCCGCGTTCACGTAGATGAGAATTTGCGCACAACCGCCGATATACGGCTGCAGTCGGACGGAGCCGATTCCGAAAACAAAGGGAAACCCGCTCCTTTACCGTCAAATATTGAAGATATTACAGCCGGCTCCGAAAAGGTACGTTCTTTTATTGAAACCGTTGTGCAAAAAATGGGATATGATTGCAAAGTCGCAACACTATCCGCCGATAAAAAACATTTCGCGTACAGAATTGAATCTAAGGATGCCTCTGTTTTAATCGGGAAAAAAGGAAGAAATTTGGATTCTATCCAGCTTTTGGCAAATGTGTATGCCGGTTCAATCGGTTGTTCTTCCGCGCGGATTTCGGTTGATTGTGAAAATTACCGTGTCCGCCGTGAAGAATTGCTTGTGCGCATGGCGTATGATACCGCCGACAAGGTTCGACTTTTAAAACGCTCACAATTGTTGGAACCGCTTAATCCGTATGAAAGGCGGATTATTCATGCAACACTAAACGCCATTCACGATATTGAAACAAAAAGCGAAGGCGACGGTTTATATAAACAAGTACGGGTGCTTTACAAAGGTATTTAGATTTTAGCGCCCTGCAAAAAGGATTTATATGAAACGTAAATGTGCTTTATTCTTTTTTCTTTTTGCATTTTTTGCCTTTACCGAAACCAATTCTGCAGACGGCAAAGCAACTGCAGCCGCAACTTCGGCGCTTGGAGAGGATGAAGTCGAAAATGCCGTGAAAGTTCTGTCGCATATTTTGGATGCAAAAACGGCAAAAGAGCTGGCAAGCGTAGGTTCGGTTTTTTTATACAAATATAAAAATGCCGATATGAAAAACGAACTTACCCCTTCTTCTCTCTTAATGAAAAAAATTACCGATTCTTTTTCCGAATCGGATTTGGCTCCTGTTTTTTTGATGGAAGGTCTATATCTTTATAAAAAAGAAAATGATAAACCGGTTGATGTTTCCAAAATTTTACGGAACATTTCCGGGCTTGAAGGGCTTACATACTATTCACATACACGGGGCAAAATGCGTACCTTGTATACAAAATCATTTACCGTAAAAGAAACGGGAAACGGGAATAAAACGGTTTACGAAAAAATTCCCGATGCGCTTGAAGGCGAAGCCGATGGGCTTAAAATTTCGGCATGGCAGGAAGATCTAACGTTCGGCGGCTATGTTTACGGCTATGAATATTTTACGGACGGCGCTTCATGCGGTATGGTTTGCCGTAACAAAGAAACGGTGCTGTATTCCGTTTTCAATATCAAAGTTATTTCACCGGAAAATTTGCGAATTATTTTTGCCGTGCATGACATGGAAGGATTTTTGGCGGTATATTGCCGGACGGAGGCCGATTTTACAAAATTGCCCGGGCTTGAAAAAAAGCTTAAAAATTCTTTTTCATCACGGGCAGAGGCTCTGTATACATGGTTTATCGGCGAGTATAAAAAAAGCGCCTTCAGGCGAGATGAGCGTTTTTAGTACTGAGCATCTTCAAAAAACTTTAGTTTTTCGAAGATGCCCTATGTAAGGAGTTTAGGAGAATGAAAATGAAAAAATCATGGATAATTGTCATCTCAGTAATTTTTATGGTTATGGCTGCGACAACTGCAGCAGCTATTATAATAACAAATAACACCGAACAAGGAGACGGAAAAATGAATACAAAACAATTGAACAAAAGTGAGGCTATTAAAGAAGACGGTTTATACGCCGTCATTGATACCGATAAAGGCTCCATCATTGTAAAACTGTATTACAAAGAAACGCCGCTTACCGTTTGCAATTTCGCCGGTTTGGCGGAAGGTACACTTGATGCCGCGAAAGGAAAGCCTTTTTATAACGGTCTGACTTTTCACCGCGTAATTGCCGATTTTATGATTCAAGGAGGCTGTCCGAAAGGTACCGGTGAAGGCGGGCCGGGCTATCAATTCCCCGACGAAATTGTCGATAATTTGCGGCATGACGGACCGGGCGTTTTGTCAATGGCAAATGCAGGAGCGGGAACAAACGGCTCTCAGTTTTTTATCACACATGTTGAAACCCCTTGGCTCGATGGAAAACATACTGTTTTCGGCAGAGTTACCGAAGGACAGAATGTTGTCAATGCGATAAAGCAAGGCGATAAAATCAAAACCGTTACGATAGTGCGAAAAGGTGAAGAAGCGAAGGCATTTAAAACCGACCAAAAAGCTTTCTATGCGTATCTTTCGGATGCCAAAGAAAAAGAATTAAAACGACACGAAGAATTCGTCAAAAAAATGGAAACATTGATAAGCGGCAAATATCCGCCTGCAGTGAAAGATGACGACGGTGTTTACTTTTTTATTACGAAAGAAGGAAAGGGCTTGCAAGCCGAAAAAGGCAAAAATCTGAAAATGAAATACAAGGGCTCGCTTTTAATAAATGGAAAAGTATTTGACGATTCCGATATGCACAAACCATTGGAATTTGTTGCGGGAGCCGGGCAAGTAATCAGCGGCTTTGACAGTCAAGCCGTAAAAATGCGTGCAGGCGAAAAGCGCATTATAATTATTCCGCCCGAACTTGCTTACGGTGCTGCCGGAGCGGGCGGCGTTATTCCTCCCAACGCCTATCTTGTATTTGAGCTGGAATTATTGGAAGTCAAATAAATCTAAAAAGAAAAAACGGAAAAGATTTTTTAAAGCGAGCCCCGCTGTTGTATCGGCAGGGTTCGCTTTTTTTAAAAGCTCTTGTTAAATCTCACCGATATTGCTATAGTTATTGCTAAATAACAGTATAAGGAGTTTTGTTTAGGATGAAACAAATTAAATTGGACGATTTTAAAAACTATAAGTTTTTAAGCGGGTTACAGTTTTCGGAAGACGGAAAATATGCGGCTTATATTTGTGCGGAAGCAGACATAGAAGACAACAATTATAAAAAGGCTCTGTTTCTTTTAGATATGCAGACAAAGAAAACCAAACAAATGACCGGTAAAGACACCGAATCGTTTTTCGGCTTTAACGGGAACGAGCTGTTGTTTTCCGCACGACGAACAAAAAAAGAAAAAGAGGAAAAAGAAAAAACCTTCGTTTATTCTCTTCCGCTTGACGGCGGTGAAGCACGAGCCGTTTATACGTTCCCCTTTCCCGTTTTAAAGATTAAAATGGTCGATAAAAAAAGCGCACTCGTTTTACACAATTGGAAAAATGACCCGTTTGCAAAATTACCGAAAGAAAAAGCGGACGCCGCTAAAAAAGATGAAGCCGATTATGAAACTTTTGAAGAAATACCGTTTTGGCAAAACGGCGGCGGATTTACTTCGCGGAAAAGAGATCGCTTATTCATTTACAATCTTTCGTCGATGAAGGGCACGGCATTGACCGACGAATTTACTCAAGTGGATGATTTCGATTTCGATAAATCTTCGCAGGATATTCTTTTTACAAAATCGACATATACCGGCAAAAAATCGATTTACAACGAGCTTATACTGATGAATTTAAAAACGAAAAAGACGAAACAATTAAATCCGCAGCACGATTTTATGTACAGTGATGCTAAGTTTTTAGATGATAAAATTATTTTTACCGGTGCGGACGGTAAAAAATACGGTGTAAATCAGGATGCCGACATTTATATTACGGACAAAAGCGGCAAAAATATAACACAAATTTCACCTAACGATTACGACAAAAGTCTTTGGAATTCGGTCGGTTCCGATTCGCGTTTAGGCGGCGGTTTTAATTCGGTTTGTAAAAACGGCACATATTATTTTATTACGACTGAAGACGATTCTTCATACGTCAATGCAATCGATAAAACCGGCAAGATGCGGAAAGTTATCGGTGAAAACGGTTCCGTTGATTGTTTCGACGTGTACGGGGATACGGTTCTTTTTATCGGTTTTAGAAAACAGGACTTGCAGGAAATTTATTTATTTGAAAACGGAAAAGAAGAATGTATAACGCAGCATAATACCTATGGGAAAAAATTGGAGAAAATTGTTCCCGAAGAATTCCGGTTTGAGAGCAACGGACGAGAACTGCACGGCTTTATTTTAAAACCGCTTCACGTTAAGACAGAGAAAAAATATCCTGCCATTCTTTCGATTCACGGCGGTCCTAAAACCGTGTACGGCTCTATTTTCTATCACGAAATGCAGTTCCTCGCACAACAGGGTTATTTTATTTTTTACACAAATCCGCACGGTGCGGACGGATACGGGCGAGAGTTTGCGGATATACGCGGGAAATACGGTTCGGTCGACTACGAAGACTTGATGAATTTCACCGATGAAGTTTTAAAACGTTATAAGAACATCGACAAAAACAAAGTCGGTGTTATGGGCGGCTCGTACGGCGGCTTTATGACAAACTGGATTATCGGACACACAAACCGTTTTACTGCAGCGTGTTCTCAGCGTTCCATTGCGAACTGGGTTTCAAAATTCGGAATTACCGATATCGGGTATTATTTTAATTCCGACCAAAACGGCGGCGTTACGCCGTGGAGCGGACAGGAAACGCTGTGGGAAAAAAGCCCGCTCAAATATGCGGACAAGTGCAAAACTCCGACGCTCTTTATTCAATCCGACGAAGATTACCGCTGTTTTGAAGCATGCGCGTTCCAAATGTTTACGGCATTAAAATATCACGGCTGCGAGGCAAAGCTCGTGTTATTCCACGGTGAAAATCACGATCTTTCGCGTACCGGCAAACCGAAACACAGAATTCGCCGCCTTACTGAAATATTCAATTGGTTTGAGCGGTATTTAAAAAAATAAGGAACCTCTCGGAATTTAGGGCATCTTTCAAAAATCCAACAGGTTTTTTGAGAGATGCCTGTCAAGCTTTTAATGAGTCGTTATATATCAATGACTTATTAAAAACATCGCAAGTTAAAATCGAGGAAAACCGGTGAGCGGAACTCACCATCGTATCTGTCACCGTCGTATCTTGACCTTTTTCTTTTTTTGATTATAATTTCGGACATAACTTTTTTCAAAGGTTTAAATTCTATACTTTCGGAGGACAGGCGATGCGCAGATGAGTATGTACCCGCGAGGTAATTTTACTTCAAGACGTTTTGCACGGCAATGCGGAATTGTGTAAAAATCGACGGGTAATGGTGTCTGCCGAAGAGCTGTCCGTTATCCCTTCCGTTTAAAACAATTCATCGTTATATCCATAGTTTGTATTGTAAACAGAAAACGATTTTTATAACTTTCCGATAAAAGAGGCTTTTTCGAAAACTTCGGAGTCGGATAGGCCTTATAAGTGCGGTGCACGGCTCATTGTGTTTTGCCTTCTTCTTAAAGTGTTTAAGGGGGATGTATGAAAAAACATCTTACGGTTATTGTAACGGGCGTGCTTATCGGTATTGCGGCGCTCGTGTTGGTTAAATTCGGAAACCCGGGCAATATGGGTTTTTGTATTGCGTGTTTTTTGCGCGATATGGCGGGCACCTTAAAGCTGCATAATGCGGCGGTTGTTCAGTATATGCGCCCCGAAGTGATCGGGCTTGTGCTCGGCGCGTTTATCATTGCCTTTGTAAAAAAGGAATTTAAACCGCGCGGCGGCTCTGCGGCTTTTACGCGCTTTACGCTCGGCTTTTTTGTAATGATAGGCGCTTTAATGTTTTTGGGCTGCCCTTTGCGCATGTTCCTGCGGCTGGGTGCAGGCGATGTTAACGCCGTTTTCGGCCTTGTCGGGTTTGTTGCAGGAATCGGGATCGGCGTAGTTTTCTTAAACAAGAATTTCTCGTTAAGCCGCGCGTATAATCAGTCCAAACAGGAAGGCGCTTTTCCGGTCATCGTGATGCTCGCCTTTCTCGTTTTGTTGATTGCGTTTCCCGCCGTTCTTGTTTTCAGCGAAAAGGGGCCGGGCTCGATGCACGCGCCGCTTCTTATTTCGCTCGGTATCGGTCTTGCAGTCGGCGCCTTTGCGCAGCGCAGCAGGCTTTGTACCGCAGGCGGTATCCGCGATGCGATTATGCTCAAAGACTTTCATCTTTTGTGGGGCAGCATTGCAATTCTTGTTACCGTACTTGCCGGCTCGCTCATCTTAGGTTCGTTTAAATTGGGTATGGCCGGACAGCCGGTAGCGCACACCGACGGCTTGTGGAATGCGCTCGGTATGGTGCTGGTCGGCTGGGCAAGCGTTTTGCTTGGCGGCTGTCCCTTGCGTCAGCTTATTTTGACCGGCGAAGGGAACACCGACTCTGCGGTAACGGTAGCCGGTTTAGTTGCGGGCGCCGCCTTTGCGCACAACTTCGGGCTTGCGTCATCTGGCAAGGGACCGACCGGCGCCGGTATGATCGCCGTTATCATCGGCTTGATTGTAACCGCATCGGTGAGCGTGTATTATTCGGTAAAGAATAGGTAAGGTTTCAATTTCGAGTTTGCCTTTCAGGCAAACGTCGATTATTTTTTGCGCTTTCTCAACTTAAGGTTTGCGAAAGCGCCGGCTAAAAGATTTAGAGGAGAATAAATATGGCGGAAATTATTATTGATGCGCGCGGGCTTTCCTGCCCCGAACCGGTGATACGTACCAAAAAAGCGTTCGAAGCGAACAGCGTTTTTAGCGTACTGGTCGACAACGAAACCTCAAAAGAAAACGTCATCCGGTTTTGCGATAAGATGAAAGCAAAAACCGATGTCGCTGCTGCGGACGACGGCTGGAAAATTGACGTTTCCAAATGAGGCGGGAATACGTCATCACCTTTCACACGCATTATGAGGCGCTGGTTTGCAAACGCAGCCTTGAAAAAACGGAGGCTGCGCAAACCGGAGCGGTTGCGGTTAAACTGATTCCCGTACCGCGCGAACTGAGTTCAAGCTGCGGTACGGCGGTTAAAACCGAGGTTACGGAGGGAGCCTGTTTTGATACGGGCTTTTTTGACGGCATCGAACACGATGAAATTTTTACGGTCGGCGCGAACGGAAGATACGTTCCGCTTACCGTGTAATTGATGAGGCGTTTATGAGCTGCAGTATTCCGGAAAAAGATTTCAGACTGATTACATCTTCATCTCATTCCGGCTGAGGGGCAAAGCTCGGTGCGGGTGCACTGGACGGCTTACTGAAAAGTTTCCGTATATGCTCCGACCCCGATTTGCTGGTCGGTTTCGATACGGCAGACGATGCTGCGGTGTATAAAATCAATGAGGAAACGGCGCTTATTTTTACGGCGGATTTTTTCCCCGCAATTACGGACGACCCGTATATGTTCGGAAAGATTGCGGCGGCGAATGCGCTCAGCGATATTTATGCGATGGGCGGCGTCCCGAAACTTGCGCTTAATCTTTTTTGCATTTCGGAAAAGATGCCAGAGCATATCATAAAAGAAATTCTTCGCGGCGGTGCCGACACGGTGTTTGAAGCGGGCGCGGTTATTTGCGGCGGGCACACGATTTACGATGAGGTGCCGAAATACGGTTTAGCGGTAACGGGTTTTGTGCACCCCGATAACATACTGAAAAACTCAGGCTGTAAAGAAGGCGATGTGCTTATTTTGACAAAGCCCGTCGGTACGGGGATTTTGACGACGGCGGCAAAGGCGGATATGGCCGATGCGGAAGCGCTTAAAAGGGCGTACGAGGTGATGGCCTTTTTGAATGCCGCCGCCTGCGCCGTGATGGTGCGGTATGAGGTGCACGCCTGTACGGACATTACGGGCTTTGGGCTGCTCGGTCACTTGTACGAGATGGCGAAGGGGAGCGGTGTCAGTATTGAGCTTTCGTATAAGGCGGTGCCGATTTTCGATTCGGTTATCGACGCTGCCGAAACGGGGTTTGTGCCCGCAGGAGCGTATTCAAACAGGAGTTTCGTCGGAGAGAATGTCGAATTCGCCGAAACGCCGCGCGCCTATCAGGACGTTCTGTTTGACCCGCAAACCTCAGGCGGCCTTGTCATTGCCGTACCCCGGCATGAAGCGCAGCGTTTGTATGCGGAACTTTGCGCCGCGCTTGAAAACACGCCCTGCGGCAAGCCCGCGATTATCGGGCGGGCGGTAAAGCGGGAAAAGAAGGCGCTGCGGGTTTTAGACGAAGAATTTATAACCGGCTTTTAAGCGCCGGTATTAAAGACTTGGACGGTCTGACCGTCATTATAATGACGGAGTGTACGTCAAGGTAATGACGTAGTGGCCGTCAGCATAGTGACGGAGTGAACCGCTCACTATTATGGGTGTGAGCTCTTCACTATTATAAGTGTGAACCGTCCACTATTACCGGAGTGAACTGCTCACACTTATGGGTGTGAACCTCCCGCTGAAAAATGTACGTCCTTGTACATTGCTGAGCTGCGAGTTTTAGGCGTCAGTCTAAAACATCATACGTATGGAACCCCAAATCGTTTATGGTCGGGGTTTTTAGGGGTGGAACCCAGCCGACGCTCTCGGTGCAAATGGCACCGTTCGCTTCGGCGACGAGTTTGCCTTACGGCAAACATTGCACGGTTAAATACCGGGGTTTCCAAAGGGGTGTCCCCTTTGGCAGCGTTGAAAAGGAGATAGGGGGTTGTAGGGGGAAAGAGGGAAACTTGCGTCTGACAAGTGTCTCTCTTTCCCCCTTAAAAAAAGCACCCCTAAAATTACACTTTGAACTTGCCAACCTCTTCGGCAAGGCTCTCAATACTGCGCTTATTCTTCTGCGTAATCTCGTTGACTTCTTGTACCGCGTTATTTATCTGCACGGCGCCTGAGGCCATTTCGTTCATGCTTTCGGTAATCACGCGGGTAAGCCCGTCAAGCTTTTGCATTTTGGAGGCAACGCCTTCACCGCCTTTCAGCATTTCTTCCGAGCCCGCCTGTACTTCCACGGTTACCGTACTGATGCTCTTAATCGCAGTCAGCACTTCCTTGCTGCCGTTCTCCTGTTCCCGCATCGCTTCGGTAAGGCGGGCGCTCATCTCTTTTACCTGCTCGGCAAGGGTGAAAATTGCATTGAACTTTTCTTCGACGGTTTTGGAAGAAGCGGAAAGCGTTTCTATTTCGCCGGATAAGGTTTTGAGGGTCGCCGTGATGGTCTTTCCTTGCACCGAAGATTCTTCTGCCAGTTTACGGATTTCGTCGGCGACGACGGCAAAACCTTTTCCGGCTTCCCCTGCGTGGGCGGCTTCGATTGCAGCGTTCATCGCAAGCAAGTTTGTTTGCGATGCGATGTGCTGGATAACGCTCGACGCTTCCATCAGTGAGCCGGACTCTTCTGCAATCTTTTGCGTTACACTGTTTGAAGTGCCGAGCGTCGCTTTGCCGTCGCCGGTTGCGCCGGTCAGTTTTTTGATTACCTCGTCCGTTTTGCTTAAGGTTTGCCCGACGGATGTGATGTTTGCAACCATTTGTTCTACCGACGCGGAAGACTCGGCAACGCTCGCCGCCTGTGTTTCGATGCTGTTGTTTAATTGCTTAATCGTACGGACAATCTCCTCTACAGTCGCCGCCGTTTCGGTAACACTTGCCGCTTGGGTCATCGCCTGCTGCTTAACGCCGTCGATATTGGCGCTGATTTGATTAACAGCGCTGGCAGTTTCGGTCATATTGGACGCAAGTTCATCGCCGATTTCTTCCATCGTATTTGAGTTTATTCCGACCGCTTGAATCGACTTACCGATTTTCGCAATCGTTTCATTAA
>CAUUAT010000063.1:0-13164 GCA_963543195.1 uncultured Treponema sp. | reverse complement strand
CGAAAGTTACCGGTCCCGGAAAAATAATTGTACAGACAATGCCTATTCATGCGGTCGCTCAATCTTTGAGTCCTTTTTTCTCTAAAGTAAAATAGCCGGCTTTAAAGTCCGGTTTTATAAAAATGAACAGGGCTTCGTGACGGAGTCTTATTTTACGGGAGACGCTTTTATACCCGAAAGAGACGGAACGAGCTTACCGGAATGCTTATATGGGGAAACCTTTTTAAAAACACTTCGTCTTGTTTTTTGTGTGCCGTTATGCTACTATACCGTTATGGCACATTGTACGGCTGCGGAAGCGGAAAAAATTTTAGATAAAGAATTCAGGGTTCTTGATAAAGGCTTTGTAAGACTTGTAGATTATATGGGCACGGATGAACGGATCGTTCAGGCGGCACGTGTTTCTTACGGAAACGGAACAAAAACGGCTCGCGAAGATGCTGCTCTTATCGATTACTTATTGCGGAATAAACACACGTCCCCTTTTGAACAAGTTATTTTAACGTTTCATATTAAATTGCCTATTTTTGTTGCACGGCAATGGATACGGCACCGAACGGCGCGTTTAAATGAGATATCCGGCAGGTATTCGATTTTAACAAACGAATTCTATGTCCCGGAACCGTGTGATATCGCGCTTCAAAGTACCGACAACAAACAAGGCAGACGACGCGAAGCCGTTCCGGACGAACTCGGTAAAAGCGTTATTCATGCTCTGATTCGGCAGCAAGAGGCGGCATATTCGGTTTATAAGGATTTACTCGATAAAAATATTGCTCGCGAACTTGCGAGAATCAATCTGCCGCTCGCAGCATACACCGAGTGGTATTGGCAAATTGACTTACATAATCTTTTTCATTTTTTACGGTTGCGGCTTGACGCGCATGCTCAAAAAGAAATTAGAGTTTATGCGGAAACCATATTCGATATTTGCAAAAAAGTTGCACCGCTTGCGTGTGAATCTTTCGGCAAATATGAAAAAGACGGTGTTAGCTTTTCAAAAGAAGAATTGGACGCGATCAGAAATTTGATTGCGGGTAAAGAAAGCGGATTACAAGGGAAAGAACTGGACCGTTTTAATGAAAAACTGAAAACCGGACGGCAAATTTAAGAGACCGGGTACCATATGGAAAAAAACGCGTATAAAACGATTATTGATAATTTTCGAAGCCGTATGGCAAAAAAAATTGTCGGACAAGCCGATCTTATCGACGGAATTTTAACGGCATATATTGCCGGCGGCCATATTTTGCTTGAAGGTGTACCCGGTCTTGCCAAAACACTTATAGTGAAAACGTTTGCGGAAACTGCCGGTGCGGACTTTAAACGCATTCAGTTTACACCCGACCTTTTGCCTGCCGACCTAATCGGAACGCTTATTTATCAGCAAACTATCGGAAAATTTGCGGTACGTAAGGGGCCTGTTTTTGCAAATATTATTTTAGCGGACGAAATAAACAGAGCACCCGCAAAGGTTCAGTCCGCGCTTTTGGAAGCGATGGCGGAAAAACAAGTTACAATCGGTGAAAATTCATATAAATTACCCGATCCGTTTTTTGTGTTGGCTACTCAAAATCCGATTGAACAGGAGGGAACATACCCTCTTCCCGAAGCGGAGCTTGACCGTTTTTTATTGAAACTTTTTGTTCCGTATCCCTCGCTTGAAGAAGAAGCTGTTATTGTTGATACATTTTCGAATTTAACCGAACATAATTTCCGAGCGGAAGAAACGGATATACCTGTTTTAAACACGGAACATTTGGCTTTGCTTAGAACGGCTGCCGAACATGTAAAATGTGCAAACGAAATAACCGGCTACATTGTTTCAATTGTTGCCGCTACACGTCCCGCCGAAAATATAAAACCGGACGCTTATTCACGCGGAAATTATTTAAGCTATATTCTGTGCGGAGCGTCGCCGCGTGCTTCAATTGCGATGCAAAAATGTGCAAAAATAAAAGCCCTTTTTGAAGGTCGTGATTTTGTCATCCCCGAAGACGTGAAAGCCGTTGCATACCCTGCATTGCGGCACCGTTTAAAACTGTCGTATGAAGCCGCTGCGGATAGCCTTACTGCAGATGACGTTATAGAAAAACTGTTAAGTGTCGTTCCTCATCCGTAAAAGATAAATGTCAAGGATTTGTATGAACCTGCTTTTAAATTTAAAAACCGGCATACTCGGTGCGGAACTTACCGTGTATGCCGGCAAAGTTTTATATAAAACTTATTTTACTTCCGTGTAGTGAATTGCGATACCGGAAAGTATGTACTTATACTTTTTTGACCAGAAAAAACTTGTAACTTTAGCATCAACTACGATATTCACAACATCATCCGCATTGGGGTATAAAGCCTTTGCTTGCTCAATAAGTTTTGTATAACCGGTGTGCGCACTGTCGGCTTCAAGTGTTACCCTGCCTAAGATAATGTATTTATTGCCGTCCGTTGGATAGTGCGAATCGCTTTGTACGGGCCGCATCGTAGAACACCCTGCCAAAAGGGCAACAAAACAGATAAGCAAAATGCTTACCGCCGTAAATAGATTTCGTTTATTCATTTTTTAACCTTCCTTTTGCAATGTTTTCCTGACATTGCACCTTATTTTTTTAACCGGAAACGATTTATACACCCGGTTCCGCTCCTACAACTTAGCTATACAAGTCAAGGCGGATTATGCTTCCGATTTTTTCACCGATAAAAACGGCAAAATATTTCTTCTATTTTACCCCCCCCCCGAAAATGTCAAGCGGTAACCGTATAATTTTTGCCGAAAACTTTAGTTTTTGAAAACGGACGGTTTCGCTCACAGGTTTTACCGACAGCGTCTTCTCAGCCCTGCATACTCGCCGTAAAATCTACATCTTTCATATATTGCACTATTAAAAAAAATGTGTATAATTGCCTTTATGAGTATACCTACGGATTTATCAAATCTATTAAGAATGTTTTCTCTCAAACACGATAGTGCGCATGTACCCTTGCCCGTGTTTCGCGATTATCTTCAGCGTTATGCAAAACATTATTTGCATCAAAAACCCGACCTTGTGGTATATCTTGAAATTTCTCAAGACTTTTTATTGGAAGAACTTAAAAAATTGCAAGAAGAAGACAATATCGAAATTATTTCCGACAAGTCGGATTCTTTCGTTATTTTTGTTCCGTATTTTTTTATTGACAAGATAAGCAAACGATACGCGGAAATCGAAACAAAATATGATATTCCGTTTCCGCTGCAATCTGAATTGCCGAAAGAATTTCCTCTTGCGCTTTTAAAAAAAATAACCTTTACGGATGATTTTGCATCATTGAATAAAATACAACCGGAAAAACATTTTTTATATTGTCTGAGCTATGAAAGCGACATTCCCAATTTTATTTTTCCCGGAACATACACAGCGGAGAAAATTTTAAACCTTGCCCTTGCTAAAATAAAATTGTTTTTGATAAAAGACGAATCCCGGGATTATATGCAAAAAAAACTTATGCTTGCAAACCCCGGAAAAGAATTTACCGTGCGGACATTTATTTCCCGCTCGACTTCGCATAATGCCGACTCTTTTAAAAATACGGCAGATTCCGGAGAAACTACTTTACTGTGGGGGCAGCTATGCGCTTTTATAAAACAGGAATTTTCAAAAAAAACCGAAAAGCTTCCTGACGAAATTGCGCTATTGCAATCAGTAGGAATTGTCGAATATTTAAATAATTACTATCGCAATAAACTGCAAAAAGATTTACAAACCGAAACTGCTTTAAAAAATCTTTTACTCGCTTTTCAAAAAGTTCCGTATTATTTTACGATGAAACAAATTACACAGTTTACCGATACGCGCGGAGTCCCGCTGCTCGGTCAGTATAGCGAAGAAGCGCTTCAAAAATTTATGAAAGAAAAAACGGCGGTTTCCGAAAAATACATCGTACCGGATATTCTTTCTTTTACAAATGCATCGGATGAGCGTTTTTATGTTCTTGCGGAAAAAACCGTACCGCTTATCATTTCACTAATCAATGACTCCCGTAAACTCGTCCGCGATGAATGCATTACACGCTGGCGTAACATATTACTTCATTTTTATCAGGACGATTCGATGAAAAATGAGGCGTCTTTTGCGGATTTTATACGCACGATTACTGCGGAAACCGCACCGAATCTTTATGGAGTTTTGAATGCTCCGTTTTCAACGGCACTGCTTTCGGATCCGAGATTAAACGAAGTTCAAAATATCGAAATAAATAGAATCTTTCCCGACGGGAAACTTGCGTCGTATTCGGAAGTTCTTATGCTCAATCGTACGGAATTATTAAGCGATACGAAAATGCTTTTACCGTTTTGGTACGGTATTCCCTTTATTTATTCTATTGTTGCATTTTTTAAACGACCGAGAAATAAACGGCAAAAAGACAATACGCAAAAAAAGAAAAATGAACGGCAAAATATTATAAAAACAAAATTTACGTTAAAAGATGCGGCGGAAAATATTTCTTCCGAATTTATTCCTGACGGTATGACTTTTGAAGAAGCGCACAAAAAGTATTTGGATGAGTGGAATCACAATTTAAATGAAACCGTGCGCAATAATTTAACGAATGATTTAAATGCGTTAATCCGCGATTATATACGGGGTATTCAGAAAACGCTTTCAAGCGCAAACTTTACACCGGAACGAGTACGCGGGCTTGCGCAAACGCTGGCAAATACGCAGAATTTGCGGAAAATAAAAAACAGCAAAGCACTGACAAAATATATCGAACTTTCCATTCTTAAAATCATAAAGAAATATTTTTAAAGGATAGCTCACAAAACTTCAACTTTTCTAATAGTTTCTTGTAGAGCCGGTGGAAGAGATTTCTCGTCCGCGTCTGAGATATGAGTCCCCATCTTAAAACCTATTTTCGTAAAAAGGGTTGACATTGCAGTAATGCTTTTGTATAGTAGCCGCATAACTTATTTAGAGGCTTATCAAATACGCAATTCGGAGGCATTTTATGAAGAAAGTATTTACAGCGGTTTTCTTTTGTATATTGTATCTGCCCGCAGTTTCGGCACAAAACGAGTGTGCCGATAAATTGGGAAATTTTACTTTTGTAATGCCTGACGGATGGACGGCTGTAAATTTAGCGGGTGTAAAATACAAAATTGCCGCCGGTCTTACAATTGACGGGTTTACGCAAAATATTTCCGTAATGCGCGAAAAATATTCCGGTGCGTTTGACGAATATATAAAAGAAACCGAGCAAAATATTTTAAATTATATGCCGTTGCATCAAATTATAAAAAAAACGGGTTTTAATAACGATTATAATATCCCCGCAGAGAAATTTGTTTTTGAAATCTTTGATGAGGAACGGCAAAATAACATTTTAAAACAATATCTTTATATTTTTCAAACCGACGGTATTTGTTTTTTATTTACTTGTTCGGTTCGTGCGGATGAACCTAAAGAAATTGAAGACGTATTCGATGAAAGCATGCGGACGTTTCATACTTTACATAAAGAAATGTAATTATGGGAAAAAATCAAAAGAAAATAAAACTGAAATTATTATTTGTTCTATTTATTATAACGCTTTGGGCGGCCGCGGCTTTTCAAATTTATTCGGTAATAAATAGGCAAAAAAAAATAGATAACGGACTTACCGCCGACGACGGAGAAGAACCGTCTCCGTTAAAAAAAAATACCCGAGAAGAATTATTTTTTATAAACTTTTTACAAACGCTTTATTCCGACTATTATGATATTCAAAATGTTTATGTGTATGACTATATTCCTACCGATGACGATATTGAATACGAAACAAATGCAAAATATTATTTCGTGACGGTTGAAAAAAAGCTAAAATACGAATCGGTATTTCAGCTTCCGTTTGTAATCGGGATGAGCAGGGCAATTAACGAATTAAAAGGAATAAAAGAAGCTGAAGAAATTTATAATAAACGCGTAAACGAACTAAAAAAGTATATCGGTATAACACAAATTGAAAATAATATTTTTAAAGTAATTTTTTTCGAGCACGGTAATTTTGAAAACGTAGATGTAAAAATCGCAACATATCATTCGCAGAGTTCAGCATTATTATTAAAACCGTTGAGCAGTGAAGAGATGATTACTGAAGGTTATAATTTTATCGTTTCTTATGTTTCAAATCCGTATGAAAAAATAGAATACAACAATACCGCCGCAATTCAATACGCTGATAAATATACTTCCAATCCGTTGAATAACGATAAAAATGAATCCGTTTGGAATCAACGGTATAAGAAATATGAAAATGATTGCGCCAACTTTGTTTCGCAATGTGTATATGCAGGCGGCATAAAACAAACAAAAAATTGGTTTCCCGAAAGCTTTTATTGGATACGTACGGGAAGTCCTAAGTATTCCGATATAAGCGGTTTAACCACGTATATGCAAAAAGAAAATATTTTTTCTTTAACGGGGTATTCGGGATTAAGCGCCGGCGGATTTATTTGCTTGATACGGGAATCGCATGTTGTGTTTGTAACATCCAATGACAGTATAACTATTTTATTTAACGGGCACACTAATGATCGTAAACGTGTTTCATTCCCGCATTTGGATTCTACGGAAGCGTTTTATTTAACACCGAATAATTAGTGTTTAAAAAACGCCTTGCGGTATTTCGTATTTGGAAAGAGTGTTTACAAAACAGCATTTTCGTTTTATACTTGCGGGCGATATGAAAAAGATTTTTTTTACGACGTTGTTCATTTCTTTTATTTTTGCCGTCCAAGCCCAAGACCTTTTAATCGGCAAAGATGATGTTCTCGTTATTCAAAGTCCGGAGGGCGGTTATCATCTTTATATAAGAGCAAAACAGGATATAAAAAGCGTTTTACTTACCGAAACCACGCGGGATCCTGAATTAAAATTGGATAATTATGCATACCGCGATCCGAATTATAACCGTATAAACGGAGACGAAAAACGGCTCTTAAATGGCGAATTTATACCGCTTGAAAAAAATCTGTTTAGTCTTATCGATTCCACTCCTGAAGAAAATACTCCGCTCGGCGAAGCGTTCCACATTTGGATTCCTTATATAATCGTATACGGTTACGAGTGGAGCAGAAACGGAGAAGTCGAAGTAGCGGACGGAACGTTTTTTAATATAAGAGCTTTTGCTAAACCGTACGGCGATTATGAAGGTGGATTTAAAGATAATCCGTTTTTATTGCGTGTAACACAAAAACCGGTTGAAACGAAAAACGAGAAAACAACATACAGCAGTGAAGCCGTTAAAGTCTTTTCCGAATTGGCGGATATGACGGCGGGTAAAATAATTTATGCGGAATCGCCGGATGAAATTGTACCGCTTATGAAAACCGTTTTAAGCACAAAAGAAAACGAAAATCTGGATTTATTGATTGCGTTGGATTCTACGGAAAGTATGAAAGACGATATTGCAACCGTCCGCAAAAGCATTTTTTCATTGTTGGAAGAAATTATTCCGCAGTATAAATCATGCAGGCTTGCGCTTATTTTGTACAAAGATTACCGCGAAGATTTTTTAGTCCGTGAGGCTTGCGTATTTACCGACAATGTAAAAAAATTTGAAAAAGCTTTATACGGGTTTAAAGTTTTCGGTGGCAGAGATATTCCCGAAGCCGTTTATGAAGGGCTATATTTGGGACTGCAGCAATCATGGCGTGTTGACGATAAGAACGTCGATAAAAAACTTATCCTTATCGGAGATGCGCCGCCTCATCCCCGCCCCAGAGGTAAGATAAAAAAAGAAGACGTCGATAAACTTGCTAAAGAGAAAAACGTTTCAATTTACCCGATTATTCTTCCGCACGGACTTTCGTATTAAAAAATAAATGGGATATATCCTAACCCGTAATCCCGTTAGGAATATACGGCAAGTGCGACCATTGCCGGCTAAAGACTGTGTGCCGTATTCGGTATTTGTGAAATGATCCGTCATTGGTCTTACCGATGCATAATCTCTAGTTTAAAACTTCTTGTATAAACCGTAAAAATACTATACAATTCCGCGCTATGATAAAAATAGATTCCGTCGGATTTAAATATCCCGGTATGGAAAAAACAATTTTAAAAAATATAAACTTGACCGTCAATGCAGGTGAATATATTTCGATTGTAGGAGAAAACGGTTGCGGTAAAAGTACGCTGATAAAGCTGATTTTAAAATTATTGAAACCGTCAAAAGGATCAATCAAAGTTGAAACAAAACGGATAGGCTACCTACCGCAAAAAAAGGAAAACTTAAACGATTTTCCGATTACACTGTTTGAACTTTTGGATTCGTATAGACGTATTTTAAAAATAAAAGATAAAGCATGCGTAAACAATGCGCTTAAAAATGTAAACCTGTTTGATTATAAAAACGAAAGAGTAGGAGAACTTTCAGGAGGACAGCTGCAAAAACTGTATATTGCCCGCGTCCTCATCGGCAATCCGCAGCTTTTAATTTTGGATGAACCTTCAACGGGTATAGATATAGGCGGGCAAAAAGAAATTTATTCGTTTGTAAAAAAATTAAATGTTGACACCGGATTGACGGTGCTTTCGGTTGACCATAACTTAGATGCCGCCATTTTTAATTCCACTAAAATATTTCATATAAAAAACGGTGAAGGTCATTTGTGCAACCCACAAAAGTATACATCTGAATTTTTTAATCTAAATTTCACAAAATTTAAACCGGCGGAGAAATAAAATGCTTCAATACGCCTTTATGCAAAATGCTTTTATCGTTTCGTTTTTTATCGCAATCTTATGTCCGGTAATAGGACTATTTTTGGTATTGAGACGATATTCTCTTATCGGTGATACGTTATCACACAGCTCGCTTGCAGGCGTTACGCTTGCTCTTGTTTCGGGAATCAATCCGATTTTTGGCGCATTTATTTTTACGGCGGGAGCAGGTGCTCTAATAGAAGCGCTGCGGAATTGGTTTAAAGCATACAGCGACTTAATTCTTTCTATCGTTTTGTCGCTGAGCGTCGGTATCGCCATTACGTTGATAAGTTCGGGAATTGTAAGAGCGAATGCCGAAACATATTTATTCGGGAGTATCTTAACGGTTTCATCACAAGATGTAATAGCCGTTATTATTTTAAGTCTTTTATCGCTCGTGTGTTTGTTTTTTATGTATCATAAAATGGTGTACATAGCCTTAGATGAAGACATTGCAAAAATAATCGGCGTACGCGTAAAGATAATAAATTACCTTTTTTCGATTATTGTTGCTGCAACTATTTCAGCGGCATTAAAAATAGTAGGGATGCTTGTACTCAGTTCAATGATTGCGCTGCCGGTCGCAACCGCCTTGCAATTGAAGACAGGCTTTAAAAAAACGCTTATTGCTTCAATTTTATTCAGCATCACGGACATAATGGCGGGCCTTATACTATCGTATCATTTAAATGTAGCACCCGGAGGGTTTACCTCACTTATTTCGGTTATAATTTTAATAATTACAATCGTAGCAAAGCGGTTCATTTGTGCAAAGAAAGCAATGCGTGCTCAATTTCGTTAACGGTATGAACCGAAAAAATGTCTTTAATGGGATTAAGTTGCACAGAAGCATTCTTATCTATTCTAAAAGTTTCAGTTTTTTGCAAGATGTCTAATTGTCATTCCGTTTTCTATTTTCAATTGCACTCTTTCGCTATCTATAATTGACACTAATCTTTTTATATTTTATAATCACCTAAGATTGGAGTATTTAAGTATGCATATTGTACAAGCAAAGAAGATTACGGAAGAAGTCCGCCGTATGGCGATTGAAGCAGCCTACTACCTTCCCGAAGATGTTTTGAATAGTTTAAAATATTACCGTGAAGCCGAAAAATGGACTTTGGCGCGCGATACGCTTGATCAAATTATTGAAAATGCGGATATTGCAAAAAAGACTTGTTCGCCGATGTGTCAAGACACCGGAATGGCTGTGCTTTTTGTGAAAATCGGGCAGGACGTTCACATTGAAGGCGGATATATTGAAGATGCAATCAATGAAGGAATCCGCCGAGCTTATTCCGAAGGGTATTTGCGTAAATCCGTTGTAAAAGACCCTGTTTATAACCGGGTAAACACAAAGGACAATACGCCGGCGGTCATTCATTATGAGATTGTACCGGGAGATAAACTTCATATAATGTTTGCCGCGAAAGGTTTCGGTTCCGAAAATATGTCGCGACTTATAATGCTTAAACCTTCCGACGGGCTTGAGGGGGTTAAAAAATTTATTTTGGAAACCGTTGAACTTGCGGGACCTAACCCTTGCCCGCCGATTGTTGTCGGTGTCGGCATCGGCGGAACCGTCGATATGGTAACGCTTATCGCAAAAAAAGCCCTTATGCGTCCTTTCAATGTTTATAATCCCGATCCGTTTTATGCCGATTTAGAAAAAGAAATGCTTGAAAAAATAAATGCGCTCGGCATCGGACCGCAGGGCTACGGAGGGCGGACGACTGCGTTACGTGTTATGATTGAAACGTTTCCTACGCATATTGCGGGACTCCCCGTTTGTGTAAATATAAACTGTCACGCGACGCGCCACAAGGAAACTGAATTATAAGATAAGAGGAATTAAAATGAGCGAACAGAAAAAACTTAAAACACCGTTGACACGTGAAGATTTAAAAGACATAAAAGCAGGGGATATTGTTTTGCTATCCGGATATATTTTTACCGGAAGAGATGCGGCACATAAACGCTTATGCGAACTGTTGGAAAAAGGGGAACCGCTGCCTATTGATGTAAAAGGAGCCGTTATGTATTACGTCGGTCCTACGCCTGCAAAACCGGGAGAGCCGATCGGTTCTGCAGGACCTACAACAAGTTACAGGATGGACGCTTATACACCGCAAATGTTGGATCAAGGTTTGATGGGGATGATAGGCAAGGGCAAACGGAACGACGCCGTTATTGCAAAAATAATAGAACACGGGGCTTGTTATTTTGCAGCAATAGGAGGCGCTGCGGCACTCATCAAAAGTAAAATAAAAACCGCAGAACTTATTTGCTATGAAGATTTGGGAGCAGAAGCCGTCCGGAAACTGTATGTCGAAGATTTTCCCGTAACGTGTATTATCGATTCCAAAGGAAATAATCTGTATAAACTCGGTCGTGAAGAATATTTAAAAACGCAAGGATAAACCGTATCGGTCAAACGGTAAAGGTCGCTTCGGAATTTAAACGGCATTGCGAGGCTGCCTTTACCGCTGGAATTCCAAAACAAAATGAATTTGCAAAAAATAAATCAAAATGTTTTAAGTCAAAAAGAAAAATTGACGGCACTTTTAAAACAAAACGGTTTAGCACTTGATCCGCTGGAAAGCGTTTACGGAATTTTCGACGAAGCCGATAATCTTATTGCATGCGGCGGAAGAGAAAAAAATGTTTTTAAATGTTTTGCCGTCAATCCTGAATTTAAAGGAATGGGATTAGCCGACGAAATTCTGTCTGCTCTTTTAAAAGAATCTTACCGTGAAAATTATAAATCGTTTTTTATTTTTACAAAAAAAACATCCGTACAATTTTTTATGAATGCCGGTTTTGTCATTTTGGAAACTGCCGACGATTCGGCATTGTTGTACCGCAGTGAAAAAACAGCCGAACAAATAATAAAAGAAAATATATCGCGTTATTGTTCCGGTGCCGATATAAAAAAAAGTTTAAATGCTGCAATCGTGATGAATGCAAATCCGTTTACGCTTGGGCACCGGTATTTAATTGACGAGGCATTAAAATATTGCGGCAGCGAAAGAAAGCTTTTTATTTTTGTAGTTGAAACCGATAAAAGTTTTTTTCAGTTTAAAGACAGATTTGAATTGGTAAAAGAAAATACAAAGAATTTAAAAAATGTTTTTGTTCTTCCGTCTTCCGAATTTTTAATAAGTACTGCAACGTTTCCGTCTTATTTTTTAAAAGAAAAAATGCTTGTACAAAAAAATCAAACGCAGCTTGATGCAAGAATTTTTTTAAAATATTTTGTACCGCTTTTTAATATCGGTACACGTTTTTTGGGTGAAGAACCTTTTGATGCCGGTACTCGGTTATACAACGAAACTCTTTTAAAAGAATTGCCGCCGGAATGTGATGTAAAAATTATAAGTCGGAAAAAAATAAAAACCGGAAATGAAGAAAAAATAATTTCGGCGACGGCGGTGCGTGCGGCTTATAAAAAGAATTCTCTTGAAGAAGTTAAAGATTACGTTCCGCAAAGCACGTATAATTTTTTGCTCGAATTAAAAAAACACAGTTATGAAAACTAAGTATCCGCTTTTGGACGCGCGGGAAAAAACGGATGCATTTGAAAAAAAAATTTTAGCGGATTTCCCCGATTCGACTCTTATTGTGATACGGGCGAATATGCCGGGAGAAAAAAAAGGCTGCATTGAATCCGACTGGATTGTGTATACCATATTTTTAGAATGCAAACGGCAGTTTAAACCGGAAGCAATTTTTTCTTCGTATACAAATGAAGAAGGCTTAATCTTTTTTTTGAGCATAAAAAAAAATCCGATAAAATTAAAACGCAGCACGGTTAAAATTGAAGAAAAACATCCGCTGGGGCGTCTTGCCGATATCGATGTTTTAACCTTGCATAAGCTTTTTTCCCGCACCGATTTATCGAGAAAAAATAAACTGCGAAAGTGTTTTTTATGCGGAGAACCAGCAGTGCATTGTACAAGGACTCGCCGTCATTCAAAGCAAGAAATCATAAATTTCATAAATGAAAAAGTGTATTCGGATTTTTTAAAAGGCAGGCTGACCGATAAACTTGCTTCTTTTTCGGAAGCTGCGATGCTTGCGGAGTTGTGCAGAATGTACGGTTTCGGTTGTGTTACGGCAAACGGAACGGGCTCGCATTCGGATATGGACTTTTTACTGATGTTAAAATGTATTCCGCTTGCAGGGAAAGCTGTCCGTGCTTTAACCGAAAAAAAATGCGCGTCGTTTTCGGCTTTACGAAAATGGGGGCGGAAAATCGAAAGCAAACTTTTTAAAATTACAAACGGAGTAAATACGTATAAGGGGGCGTTTTTTTTAATCCTCATTTTAAATGCATGCACCTATAGAATTCTCAAAAAAAGAAAATCATTCGATTCGTTACGTGAAGAAATTTCGGCTTTTTCATGGGAAGTAAAAAAAGATTTTGAAGAGCAAAATT
>CAUUAT010000062.1:0-13294 GCA_963543195.1 uncultured Treponema sp. | reverse complement strand
TTTGTACGGGAATGCAAGCGGTTTTGCAAAGTTTTTTTAAAATTCACTTTTTTTGATACTGCAAGTTCGATTAACCGTATAAGGGGCGCACATTTTAATCGAAAATCGGTACGAAATCGATTTCAATGGAATGGGAGGTATTGACAAATTTTCAATATAGGTCAAAATAGAAGAATGAATAAAAGAAACACTTGGATAAATACTATTATATTTTCGGGGCTTTTACTTGCGGCGATTTTCTTTATGCCGCAAAAAGCGCCCGCATCGCCGAACGGTGAAACGGAACAAAAACCCTCCGATGTAAATATGGAATTTTTGGAAACCGTTTACAATCTGATAAAAAACGAGTATGTAGATGAAGTCGATCCTGAAATTTTATACAAAGGGGCAATGGAAGGAATGCTGAACGCCTTAAAAGACCCGTATACTTCCTACATTTACCGTGATACCGCCATCGGATACGATTTGGAAGATACGACAAGCGGTGTCTTTTGCGGTATCGGCGTTCATATTACGAAGCCTGCCGTTTCCACTGCCGAGCGTCCCGCATATGTGGAAATTGCAAGTCCCATCGAAGATACGCCCGGCTGGAAAGCGGGACTTCAGTCCGGCGATTATATAACCGAAATTGACGGAACGCCCACCGAAGAAATTACACAAGAGGACGTTTTAAATATGCTGCGCGGACGGGAAGGCACGGAAGTAACGCTAAAAATATTGCGCGGCAAATCTATGACGTTTACACTAAAGATAAAAAGAGCCGTTATTGAAGTTCCGACGGTTAAATTTGCCAAAATAGAAAAAGACATCGCATACGTGCGCTTAATCGAATTTAATCCGAATTCGGCAAAGCGTATTATCGAAGCCATCGATAAACTGCAAAACGAAGGCTGCACAAAACTCATTCTGGATTTGCGCGACAACCCCGGAGGGCTTATTACCAGCTCCGTCGACGTTTCAAGCATTTTTTTGGAATCGGGAGAAATCGTTTCGACGAAAGGGCGTGCACCCGGAACAAGTATCGTCTATAGTGTAAAACGTTTCGGACGGAAAGCGCCGAAAGATATGCCGATGGTCGTCCTTATCAATAGGGGTTCGGCAAGCGCTTCGGAAATAGTTTCGGGAGCTTTAAAAGACCGAAAACGCGCTTACCTTGTCGGTACAAAGTCTTACGGGAAAGGGCTCGTTCAAAATATCATCCCGCTTACACAAAACGAATTGGTAAAAATAACCATTGCCCGCTATTATTCGCCGAGCGGCGCGAACATTGATAAACTGGGAATTTTACCCGATTTGGAAGTTGAACGCCCGCAATTTACGCCGGAGCAGGAAAAAAATGCAATTAAACTGTTAAACACTTCCGAAATAGCGGAGTTTACCAGAAGCAAGCCGGAGATTTCCCGAAATGAAATGCTGGAATTTGCGGAGAAACTTGAAAAAAAATACGATATACCGCCGCATTTGCTTTTGCCGCTTATCAAATCGGAATACAGCCGTTCGCATCAAGCGCCCGTCGTTGACATTGAAGACGATATTCAGCTGAAAGCTGCCGTTCGGGTTTTAAATACCGAAGACGTAAAAGCCCTATGCGAAAAATCGAAAACGCTTTTGCAAATGCAAAACGAACAAAAAGCGAAAGACGACGCCGCAAATAAAAACAAGAAATAATGTACACAAGTTTATGAAGCAATTGGTTGTTTCCGCCGCGCCCGATTCGGAAGGTATTATTAAACTGACCGAAAAAGATTATCATTATCTTGTATCGGTCCGTCGCATAAAAAAAGGGCAAACCGTGTATATTTCGGCGGATGGAAAAGCGACCGCTCTTGCCGAAGTTTTACGGATACATACCGAAAAGCGGTACATCGAACTTAAACTAAAAAGCGCTCCGTCCGCAAAAAGCGTTTTCCCCTACCCTCCTATTATTTTGATGCAATGGGTTATAAAAGGTACGCATATGGATACGGCGGTACGGCAATGTACCGAAGCGGGAGCGGCGGCGATTTTTCCGGTGCTCGGCGCGTTTTCGGTGATACGGAAAGAAAATAAAAATCAAACCGACCGACGCAAACGCATTATTCGTGAAGCCCGTCAACAATCGGGTTCGCCGGTTGAAACCGTGCTTTTTGAAGCCGCGCCGCTTGAGCACGCATTACGTTCCGTCTTTGCATATTTGGGCGGAAAGAAAACGTCATTCCTTTTACTTACCGAAGAAAATGCGGATGCGGCGGCTTTGTACGAAAACCTTCAAGACGGCTGCGAAGCGACGGTTTTAGCGGTCGGTTGTGAAGGCGGCATAAGCCCCGAAGAAAAAAAGATTTTATTGCAAGCCGGATTTAAACAAGTGCATTTTAAAACAAATGTTCTGCGCGCCGAAACCGCTGCCGTTTATGCGGTAGCGGCGGTTCAAACCGTTTTTGGATTGCGCCGTTAATCTTTATAAGGAGAACCTATGGCTCTAACAAGAATTGATTTTTTAAATGTTCCGCTCGATGTCCTTGCAGAAGAAGATATTGAACAGACCGTAATGATGCTGCTTGAAAAAAACGGACCGCAGCACGTTATATTTATGACGCTGTGGGACGTATTAAGAGCGAGAGGCAATAACGAATTCAGAAGTATGGTGCAAAATGCCGCCTTATGCCTTCCCGTTTCAAAAAGCATAATACGCGGCGTGCGGTTTTTAAAAAAAGAAGTTCCGATTCGCAGGCAGCAATTTTCGCTTATCATTAAATTCTTAACCGTTATAGACGCGCATTATAAGAGCTTATATTTATTCGGCGGCCGAAAAGAAAGTCTTCTTACTGCGGAAAAAAACGTGAAAAGCACGTTTCCCGGTATCAGAATTGTAGGCAGGTTTGCAGGATATTATCATAAATCGCTGGAACCTCATATCATTTCCGCAATAGCAAAAGCCGAACCGTCTATCGTACTCGTAAGCGCAGGTATTCCGTACGGCAGAAAGTGGATTTACCGAAACCGCAATAAATTCAAATCCGGTATTTTTATCCGCGACGCTTCACTAATAGATATTTTTTCAAAGTATAGAAAACGCCCTTCCGAAGCGGTTTTTGAAAAAGGCTGCGACTATCTTGTGCAGGTGTTAAAAAATCCTTTTAAAATACTGAATATATTCGGATATTTTTGGTACAATATTCTTTTGGTTTTTTACCGCCTTTTTAAAAAGAGCTAAAAAGAGTGCAAAATGAAAACAAACGAATTACTGAATAATTTTGAAACTTTGTTTACGGTTATCAAACGGCTGCGCGGCAAAGGCGGATGCCCGTGGGATATTGCGCAAACACCTGAGTCAATGCGGCGTCCTTTGTTGGAAGAAGCGTACGAAGCTGCCGATGCCGTTGAAGAAAATGCACGACACACAACCGATAACACGCTTGCTCACGTGCGCGAAGAATTGGGAGACGTGTTATTAAATACACTGATGATTTCGTATATGTATGAACAAGCGGGAAAATTTTCGACATCGCAGGTTTTATCCGATGTTACTGAAAAGCTGATTCGGCGGCATCCTCACGTATTCGGGCAAACCGAAGGCTATGAAGGACCTGAAAGCGAAAAAAAAGCCGCAACGCCTGATGCCGTTTTAAGCCAATGGGAAACCATAAAAGAGACCGTCGAGCACTCCGGTACCGCAGAAAAAAAGTCGGTTTTGGACGAAATTCCGAAAAGTTTCCCGCCCTTGCTCCGCGCTTTAAAACTGAATAAAAAAGCTGCAAAATGCGGTTTCGGCTGGGAGGATTTCGGCAGTATAATTCCTAAAATCGAAGAAGAAAAAGCCGAATTGTACGAAGCCGTACAATCGGGCAACCTTGAAAAAATAGAAGATGAATTGGGCGATCTTCTTTTTGTATTAACTATTGCCGCACAGCTTGTAAAAGTCGACCCCGAAATTGCATTACTGCATGCGAACGCTAAATTTGAAAAGCGGTTTCGTTTTATCGAATCCGAAATGAAAAAAGCAAATCTTCCCCTTTGCAAAGAAAATGCCGATAAAATGAATGAATTTTGGCAAAAAGCGAAAGAGTTGCTAAAGGAACGGTAATTGTTGCCGGTTATCGTCTAATTTCGGTAAAGCCGCAGAACGGGACAAGCACGGAAGGAACTTTAATCGATCCGTCTGCTTGCTGATAATTTTCCAAAATTGCAACCATTGCGCGGGACATCGCAATCGCCGTTCCGTTTAAAGTATGTAAAAATTTATTTTTCCCGTCGCTATCTTTATAGCGAATATTCAGCCTACGGGATTGATAATCGGTACAGTTTGAGGTTGAAGTAACTTCGCCCCATTCACCGCCGTTTCTGCCGGGCATCCACGCCTCCAAGTCCCATTTACGGTAAGCGGGAGCGCCTAAATCGCCGGTACATGTATCGACAACTCTAAACGGGATTCCTAAACCTTCAAAAATTTCTTCTTCGATGAGGCGCAGTTTCTCGTGCATTTTATCCGATTCTTCGGGAGTACAATAAACGAACATTTCCAATTTTGAAAATTGATGAACACGATACAAACCTTTCGAAAATTGACCTGCGGCTCCGGCTTCTTTTCTGAAGCAATGAGAAATGCCGCAATATTTTAGCGGTAGTTCTTCTTTTTTTATAATTTCATCGGCATGGTAACCGCCGAGCGTAATTTCCGCAGTGGCTACCAAGCACGTATGTTCATTTTCAATGGTATAGACATTCGTTTCTTCTCCGCGCGGATTAAAGCCGATTCCGTATAAAATATCTTCTTTGGCAATATCAGGCGTTATAAACGGAATAAATCCGTGCTTACGTAAAATTGAGAGTCCGTACATCGTAAGCGCTTGCTCCAAAAAAACGGCTTCATTTTTTAAATAATAGAATTTAATGCCGGCGACTTTTGTACCCGCTTCAAAATCAATTAAATCCAAATCTTCCCCAAGCTGGACGTGATCTTTCGGCTCGAAATTAAAAACCGGCAAAATGCCTGAGCGCTTGACTTCAAGATTATCGTTATCTTCTTTTCCTATCGGTGCATCGGGATGAGCCATATTCGGAATTTTGCTTACGGCGTTGCGGAGAGCATTTTCGGCTTCGGCTAATTCGATTTCCGTTTTTGCAATTTTTTCTTTTATCTCTTTTCCGCTATTGATAAGTTTTAGGCGCTCTTCGGGAGAAAGCTTTTGCTTCATCGCTGCAGAATTATCATTCCGTTCTTTTTGCAGATTTTGCAAAGACGTAACCAATGCGGTTCTTTTATCATACAATTCTACTACCTTATCCGCATCGGCGCTCATATGGCGGTTTACAATATTTTGTTTAACGGCATTTAAATTTTCTTTAATGAATTTATAGTCCAACATTTCGGTATTGTACTTTTTATTATTTGAAGTGTCAAGGTAATTGCGGGAACAGCACAGGGTAACCGCATCACACAAAAGTTAAAGAACTGAAAATAAAAACGATGAGTGAGTATCTCGAAAAGCTAACCGAGTTTTTCGAGATACTCACTCATCGTTTTTATACGCATAACTTCCTGCATTCAAGATAGAAGCGTTTTTCGCTGGCTTCTCCCATCGAAAAACTTTTTCTAGGTAAGGAACCGTATTCGGATATCGTCGAAAAAAAGCTGTCTTTCAATATCGGCGGTAATAAAATCGAGACCGTATTCTCCTCTTGCGAAAGACGGAACGGTTCTTCCGAGCCGTGAATATAGTCCATTTCAATATTCTGTAAAGATGCAAATTCATCTAAAACAGGCTGTAACGCGCTTACTGCAAGGCGTTTAATGTCCGTTTCCAAACAAAGTAAGCCGCCGGTTTTTGAAATAAAACCGAAAGAAGCTGAAGAAGATTCAACCTTGTTTAATAATTCCGCTTTGTTTGCACACGGAATAACTTCCCCGCCCAGTTTCGGCTGTATAAAACCGATCAGTTTTTCAACATCGGTATTAAAAAGTACTCGGTGAATAGGTTCAAAGGTGAGTCCCGAGTCATAAAGGTTTACTATTTCAACTAGGGCATACCGCAACGGATGATTTTTTATATTTTCGGGAAGTTCTCCGGAAGCGTCTTTTTGCGTCTTTTCACTGTATGTTTTTTTGTATGCCTCCCAAACGGACTTTGCTGCCGCAAGTGAATGATTTCCGTCACCCACTGCAAACATAAATGTTGAACCGTCCGTGCTTGTGTTATCTTTGTGGAGTTTTTCTAAAGGAACTTTTACTGAGGCAAGACATTCTTCCGAAATCTGCCAACCTGAAATATGTCCCGCATCCATCATAAGATCAAAATCATAAAGGGGAACTTTTCCGGTTTGATGAATATATTTTTCAACAACACCTATAACCGAATTATCCGGATCGTTTGCAAGCAGCATAATATGAGGAAGTTCTAGGGCTGCTTTTTTTCTAATTTCCATACGAGGAGGGAGTCTTTCCAGTATAGTCTCTTCCGTGGCACGGATTTCCGCTTTTGCAGACGGTTTCCAATCATATTTTTCCAAATCAATACAGGTAATAATTCCCTTGCGGAGGCGATTATAGGCGGTTTTTCTTTCGGTATAAATCAAGGAATTTATGGGGCTAAAAATAGTTTGAGCAATATAATCCTTCATAGTCTTTTGTATTCTTTCGGTTTTCTCCCGCTTTTGCTCTTCGGAAAGGCGATTTAAGTATACCTCAGGCAGGATTATATGCAGTGTTGAATATGCATTTTCGACAATTGACGCCGCTTTTTTCCAATAAGCTTCATCTTGTGTATATTGGTCGCAGGCGATAACCGACCATGCCGTAAGGTTCGTTCCTTTTTGAGGAAGTAAAATTTCAGGTATTCGTAAAGCACATTTTTCTAATATATCCATAGTTCTCATATTATAAGCGATAATGTAAATATATTCCAGAGCTCATGCTTTCTCTGCTCAATTGACAAAAAAAGTATATACAGTATAATGAAACGATTATTTTATGATAAGGAGAAAGAAATGCAGGCGATAATTCTTGCGGCAGGAATGGGCAAAAGGCTTCGATCTTATACAAAAGATGCAACAAAATGTATGGTTTCCGTTAACGGAAAAACATTAATCGAGTATACAATTGAGACTCTTGTTGCCAATAACATAACAAGACTGGTCATTGTTATCGGCTATAAAGGAGATGTGTTAAAAGATTTTATTTCTTCCAAGTTTAACGAAAAGAGCTTATGCGGTATGAAGATAGAATATATTGAAAATCCCGTCTACGATAAGACAAATAATATTTATTCACTGTACCTTGCATGCAATGAAATGGCGAAGGACGATACTATTCTTCTTGAAAGCGATTTGATTTTTAAGCCGTCATTAATAACAAGACTGATCGAAAGTAAAGATAAAGATATAGCGGTTGTATCTCCTTTTGAGCCGTGGATGGATGGAACGTGTACATTGCTCGATGAAAATCGATTCATAATAAGTATTCTGGATAAGGCTCATTTTAATTGGGATAATATAAAAAACTATTTTAAAACGGTCAATATATATAAATTTTCAAAAGAATTTACTACTCAATATTATGCTCCTTTTTTGGAAGCGTATCAGATTGCTTTTGGAAAAAATGAATATTATGAACAAGTCTTAAAAGTCTTGTCATTTTTATCCGCTGCCGTTTTAAAAGGCTTGGTGGTTGATGGAGAAGATTGGTACGAAATTGACGACCCGGCGGACTTGGCTATTGCGGAAGACAGATTTAAGACGGGCAAAGATAAATTACACAGTCTGCAAAAACGTTTTGGAGGCTATTGGAGATTCCCGCAACTTAAAGATTTTTGCTATTTGGTAAATCCTTATTTTCCTCCTGAAAAATTGATTAATGAAATAACTGCTAGTTTTAAAACCTTACTTACAGAATATCCAAGCGGAGCATTTCAACAAAGCATTCTTGCGGCAAAAATATTCAATGTTATGCCTGAACATATTGCCGTCGGGAATGGAGCAGCCGAATTGATTTCGTCTTTGGGGAAAGACCTTGCAGGAAAAACCGCTGTTCCGTATCCGACATTTAACGAATATCCTGAAAGACTTACAAATACGGAGATCATTCCGATTCCGGTTGACAAAAAAGAGTTTAGTTATACGGCAAACGATATAATCGATTGCGTAAAAAATAAAGGCATCAAAAACGTTATTTTAATTAATCCCGATAATCCTACCGGTCATTTTTTAGAAAAAGATGAGGTTATAAAACTGTGTAAAAGTTTAAAGGATAAAAATGTAAATATTGTTTTTGACGAATCTTTTATCGATTTTGCCGAAAAAGAAAAACGGTATACGCTTCTCGACGAAAAAATCTTAGCCGAATATCCGCATCTTATTGTAGTAAAATCAATCAGTAAAAGCTTCGGAGTACCGGGACTAAGACTGGGAATTTTGGCAAACGGAGACAGCTCCTACATATCCAAAATAAAAAAGACTAATTCGATTTGGAATATAAATTCGTTCGGAGAATATTTTTTACAAATTTACGATAAATACAGCAAAACCTATCAAACCGCTTGTGATTTGATAGCTATGGAAAGAAAACGTTTCGCTGAAGAGCTTTCAAAGATAGAAGGTATATCTGTTTTTCCGAGCCAAGCAAATTACTTGCTGTGTAAACTGGATACTCATTTAAACCCTGAAGATATTGCAGTTACTTTACTCGAAAAATATAACCTTTTTATAAAAGACCTTTCTTCAAAAAAAGGTTTTGAGGACGGAAACTATATCCGCCTTGCAGTAAGGAATGAGGCCGATAATGATTTTATTTTAAAAGCACTAAAAGAAGTAACGGCGGTTATGAAAAGCTGAAGCTTTTTGAGATTCCCTGATAAATAAAAGGTATGATTTTTATGCAAAACGAAAAAAAATTATCTCATTGGGCGGATCAAACCGCCGAAAAAATTATTAGAGAAAGAGGCGAGCTCGCGGTTTATACATGCGCTTCGGGTATTACGCCTTCCGGAACGGTGCACGTCGGAAATTTTCGCGAAATTATTTCGGTGGATTTAGTGGCGCGCGCCTTGCGCAAACGCGGAAAAAATGTCCGCTTTATTTATTCGTGGGATGACTACGATGTCTTCCGCAAAGTTCCGCTCAATATGCCCAAACCTGAAGTACTTGAAAAATATCTGCGTTATCCGATTACATCGGTTCCCGACACATTTGAACGAGACAAAAGCTATGCACGCCATCATGAACACGATGTCGAAGCGGTACTGCCGCGCGTCGGAATTCATCCTGAATACCTGTATCAAGCCGAACGCTATCAAGCGGGGCTTTACGCTGAAGGTATGAAAAAAGCGATGGATAAGCGGGCGGAACTGAAAGATATTTTAAATACATACCGTGATAACGATCATAAAATTACGGGAGAATACTGGCCAGTTTCGGTCTTTTGTACGGTATGCAATAAAGACACGACACTCGTCGATTCGTGGGACGGCGAGTGGTCGCTTCACTATAAATGCGAATGCGGGCATAAAGAGACACTCGACTTGCGCAAAGCGAAAACCGCAAAGCTCGGCTGGCGCGTCGATTGGCCGATGCGCTGGGCATACGAAAAAACCGTTTTTGAACCGGCGGGCAAAGACCATCATTCAAAAGGCGGCTCCTTTGATACGGCGCGCATGGTTTCAGATAAAATTTATCATTGGCAAGCACCGGTCAGTTTTCGTTACGACTTTATCGGTTTAAAAGGTGTCCCGGGAAAAATGGCATCTTCCAAAGGTAAGGTTATCAGCTTGGAGCAAGTTTTAGAAATTTATCAGCCTGAAGTCGCCCGCTATCTTTTTGCAAGCACGCGTCCCAACACCGAATTCGTTATCAGCTTCGACCTTGATGTAATTAAAATTTACGAGGACTACGATAAAACCGAGCGTATTGCATGGAAGATCGAAAAGGCAAAAAACGATGAAACCTTTGAAAAAGAGTATAGAATCTACGAGCTTTCCCAAATAGAGGAAATGCCTGACTGTATTTCGTATCAAATCCCGTTTCGGCATTTATGCAATTTGCTGCAAATAAATTCGGGCGATATTGATTCGGTTATAAACGGTCTGCCCGATGTAAAATCCGAACAGCTGGAGCGACTTAAAACGCGTGCCGTATGCGCATGGAATTGGATTACCGATGGCGGCGCTCCCGAAGAATTTAAATTTGCATTGCGAGAGGACGGCTCTACGGCAGTGCTTGACGAGGCTTCAATTAAAGCAATAAGAAAAATCCGGGATAACCTTTTGCCCGAAATGGACGGCATGGATGAAAAATCTTTTTCCACTGCTTTATATGCTGTTGCAGCTGAATGCGGTTTGCAGCCGAAAAACTTATTTACCGCTATGTACGATGCTTTAATTGCAAAAGAACAAGGGCCGCGTCTTGCAGGTTTTATGAAGACCATCGGCAGAGAAAGACTTGAAGTAATTTTAAAAAATTATTAAAAACACCCCCGAAAAGTTGACATTTTTTTGCGAGGTTTCTAAAAGATAAAAAACAGGAGAAATTCTATGATTGAAATTTGTAACGTGTCAAAGTCGTACGGAAATTCAAAAGTAAAAGCGCTTGACTCTATTTCCGTAACCGTTAAAAACGGAGAAATTTTCGGCTTTTTAGGACCGAATGGAGCCGGTAAGACGACGACGATAAAAATGATAACCGGTGTTTTAAATCCTGATTCCGGCTCAATAACGGTAGACGGGATAAACATTGCGGAAAAGCCGATGGAAGCAAAAAGAAAAATCGGATATGTAACCGATAATCCGGAACTTTTTTCACAGTTGAAAGCCGTAGAATATTTAAATTTTGTCGCGGACGTGTATGAAGTGCCGTCCGGTGTTCGGCGTGAACGGGTGGAGCATTATACCGATCTTTTCGGAATTAAAAATGTACTGAACGGAAGTATCGGAAGTTTTTCGCACGGGATGAAGCAAAAGCTTTTGGTTACCGCAACTCTTATTTCCGACCCACCCGTTTGGATATTGGATGAACCGATGGTCGGCTTGGATCCGAAGTCGGCATTTCAATTAAAAGAAATTATGCGTGAACGCGCGGATGCCGGAAAAGTCGTTTTCTTTTCGACCCATGTTATGGAAGTTGCCGAAAAACTGTGCGACCGGCTTGCTATTATAAACGGCGGGAAAATTATGTTTGAAGGCTCGCTGAGCGATTTACGCGAAAAGCGCGGTGAAAACGGTTCTTTGGAACAATTATTTTTAGAGCTTGTTGACACGGATTCCGGAACTTTCGGAAATACGGAAAAACAGGCGTAAGCGGGAGGATTTGCAGGTATGCGCGTTTTTTTGCGGTTGGTCAAAATATATTTGGCATCGGCTTTTAATCTTGAAAATATAAAAGCGCAAATTCAAAAGCGGAAAAAGAAAGGCGGAGAAACGGTAACGAGAACTTCCGCATTAAAAATAATATTCTTAATTATTCTTTTTATTCTTTTGTTTGTGCAATTTTTATTTTTGTTCGGAATATATTCATACGGACTTTATATGACGGCAAAAGCGATACACAATATGAAATTTTTGTTTGAAGTTTCCGCCGTTTTAATTTCGCTGTTTACGCTTTTATTCGGTTTTGTGCTTACCGCCTCGACATATTACATAGGCGAAATTGAACAGCAGTTTTTGTCGATGCCGATACGTCCGAAAATTCTTTTCGGGGCAAAATTTGCGGCAAATTGCGTAAACAGTCTTATTGTATCGGTTTCTTTTTTTGCCGTGCTGATGTTCGTGTACGGTTTTAATGAGCAACCTCCCGTTTTATTTTATATATGGGGTTTTATTTGTTCTCTTGTAATTCCGCTGCCCGCAATCGGTTTTTGCTATTTTTTCAATATATTGCTTATGCGGTTTACAAAATTTTTTAAAAACAAAAACGTTATTACGGTTATAAGTTCGATTATCGGACTTACACTTTCACTTGGTTTGCAATATGTGTTTCAGTCTGCTTCAAACGGTGACTTTCAAACAATTGCGGAAAAAATGGCTTCCGGTGCCCCGCTTTTTGAAGAATACGGCAATTTTTATCCGCCCGTAAAATTGGTCGGAACCGTTTTATCAACCCCCGTATCTTTTAAAGCGGTTTTATATCTTGTGCTTTTGCTTGCCGTATGTGCCGTCATTCCCTATTTGGTAATACATTTTATGTCGAGAATGTACGGCAAAAGCTTAATAGGCTTCAGTGAAAAAAAAGTAAAAAAACTTGAAACAAAAGAGGTTTCGGAATTTATCCGAAAAAAGGTAAAAACAATGCCTCCATTGGCGGCGTATGTAAAAAGAGAATTCGATATGATGAATAGAACGCCGCTTTATTTTTTAAACGGTCCGTTTATTATCATATTTTTGCCGATTACGGTTGCCGTTATTTTACTTGCAAAAGGAGTCAATCTTGAATCGTTGCATCCCGCGGTGCTTGAATTTATGCGCGGGAATGCGGGTTTTGTTGCAGCCGGACTTATAGCGGGTTTTTTAGGTTCGATGACAAATATTGCCGATACGGCGCTTTCGCGGGATGCAAAATCGATTCCTTTTATAAAAAGCATTCCGGTAAACATTGAATTGTATATGTATGCAAAATTAATTCATGCTATGATATTTGCCGTGTTTGCAATAATAATCGGCGTTGGAATTCCCGCATTTATTTTTAAACTCGGTTTTATAAGTATACTGCTTGCATTCCTTACAGGGCTTGCGTTTTCGGCTCTTATCAATTTACTCAGCTTGTTTTTGGACACCGCGCACCCGAAGCTGCGTTGGGATAACCCCGCTTCGCCAATGAAACAAAATGCCAATATCGTATTTATAATGCTTTTTAATTGTATAGTCGTCGGTCTCAGTGCGCTTATTTTATTTTTTTCACGCAATGCATATACGTGGGTATTGGCGGTATATTTTATCGTAGTACCGGCAGCACTTTTTTCGATATTGATAAAACCGTACGGTATATATGCAGAAAAAAAGATTTCACGGATTGAACTGTAGGAAGTAAAAAAGGGAAATGGATATCTTTATCCGGCATACGGTTTAAAGTTTTTTTTGTACCAACCGATATATAAATATCGGCAGCCGGTTCCCCTCCCACCCGCCGGCTGCCTTAAAGCCTTAATCGGCGACCGGCTTTTCTCACAAAGAAAAGCCGGCTTTTTTTGTGATTCCATAAATATTGAACCGCCGACATATTTGCCCGCGGTTCAATATTTTTACACCACAATGTTTACCAACTTATCGGGAATAACAATAACCTTTCGGATAGGCTTACCTGCAATGTTTCTTATTGCGCCCTCATTGGAAAGAGC
>CAUUAT010000061.1:0-13323 GCA_963543195.1 uncultured Treponema sp. | reverse complement strand
CAGCATGAACGAAATGGCAGCAGGTGCCGTTCAAATAAACAATGCGGTTCAGGAAGTAAATAGTATAACCCAAAAGAACAAGACCAGTATTGAAAATTTGGCTGCGGAGGTCGGAAAGTTTAAGGTGTGATAAAACAGGTACATCCTTGTACCTGTTTCGTCGTCGATGATAAAAATCATTGATATATAAAGATCGTCCTATGGGACCGTCCCATAGGACTTATGAAAAACCGGTTATCGGTTTTGCTGATTGACCGGCAAAACCGATCGGGCATCTCTATAATTTTATTCATTGACTATATTTTCATTTCTTGTTATAATGCGCGCAAAGTAAAAACCTATTGACTATTTATCTTAGAGGAGGTCAAAAGTGAAACTTGAGTTAGGTATTATCCCCATTAACGACATGCAATTCGGAAACAAAACTGCCGTTAACGGAACATGCCTTGAAGTAAACAAAGCCGAGCTTGAGGCTCTTATTAAGGAAGATCCGCTTGTAACCGGTGTTGAATTGCATATTGCAAAACCCGGCGATAACACCCGAATCATTCCGGTAAAAGATGTTCTTGAACCCAGATGCAAGGTGGAAGGCTCAGGCGTTTGCTTCCCCGGATTCTTTACCGGCGAAGAGGCTACTGTCGGAGCAGGTAAAACTCACGTGTTAAAGGGTGCTGCTGTAGTTACAACCGGAACCGTTGTCGGATTCCAAGAAGGAATTATCGATATGACCGGTCCCGGAGCGGAGTATACGCCGTTTTCTAAAACAGTAAACTTAGTGGTAAACTGCACAATTCAGGACGATGTAACGCGTGCAATTAAGGAAAAAGCTTTGCGCCTTATGGGGTTAAAAACCGCCCGCTATTTGGGCGAAGCCGGACGGTCGGTAAAACCGGCTTCCTTTGAAGTCTATGAAACTTTAAACCCCATTGAACAGGCGAAGCAATATCCGAATCTTCCGAAAGTCGGGTATGTTTATATGCTTCAAAGTCAGGGACTTTTGCACGACACATACTATTACGGTATCGACGTAAAGCAAATTCTTCCGACTATGATGTATCCGACCGAAGCTATGGACGGAGCTATCGTCAGCGGAAACTGTGTATCGGCGTGCGATAAAAATCCGACCTATGTACATCAAAACAGTCCGCTTATTCATGAGCTTTACAAAAGACACGGAAAAGACATCAACTTTATGGGCGTTGTCATTACGAACGAAAACGTAACACTTGCCGATAAAGAGCGATCTTCAAATCTCGCAGCAAAATTGGCTCAACAGCTCGGCTGCGACGCGGTTATCGTTTCGGAAGAAGGTTTCGGGAATCCCGATGCCGACTTAATTATGAACTGCCGCAAAATTGAAGGGATGGGCATTAAGACGGTTTTGGTAACCGACGAATATGCCGGTCAAGACGGTGCAAGCCAATCCCTTGCAGACTCAAACCCCTTAGGAAATGCTGTAGTTTCTAACGGAAATGCAAACGGCGTTGTAAAGTTGCCTCCGATGAAAACCGTTATCGGCGATGCGAAACAGGCGAATGTCATTGCAGGCGGATGGGACGGCAGCTTACATGCGGACGGTTCAATTGAAGCTGAGATTCAGGTTATTACCGGTGCTACAAACGAGCTCGGATTCTGGAATCTTAGCGCAAGAGGAATATAAGGAGTTAAGCTATGAGTAAAGTAATTGTTCATTATTTAAACCAATTCTTTGCCGGTAAAGGCGGAGAAGACATGGCTGACTACAAACCGGAAGTAATAGACGGTACGGCAGGTCCCGGCGCAGGGTTGCAAGGAGCTGTCGGCGATGCGGGAAAAATCGTAAAAACCATTATTTGCGGTGATAACTATTTTAACGAACACGAAGAAGAATGTATTAAATTCGTTAAAAAAGTACTGACCGATACGAAAGCCGACCTTTTAATTGCAGGTCCTGGATTTAACGCTGGCCGCTACGGAATGGCATGCGGTAACGCTTCCAAAGCTGCATTTGACATGGGCATTCCCGCTATTACCGGATTGTATGAAGAAAACCCCGGCTATGATGTATTCAAGCCCTTTATGTACACGATACAGACAAAGAATTCTGCAGTCGGTATGCGTCAAGCGGTACCTGCGATAGGCGCTTTGGCAAAAAAAATATTGACGGGTGTACAAATCGAAGCTCCCGAAAAGGAAGGCTTATTGCCGAAAGGGGTACGCCAAAACTACTTTGCAGAGGAGCGCGGTGCAAAACGAGCCGTTGATATGCTTATCAAGAAAATCAAGGGAGAAGACTTTGTAACCGAATATCCGATGCCCGTTTTCGACAGAGTCGATCCGCAGCCTCCGGTCAAAGACATCACAAAAGCGAAAATCGCACTGGTAACTTCAGGCGGTGTTGTTCCTAAGGGAAACCCCGACCATATTGAAGCATCCAATGCTTCTCACTACGGTGAATATTCCATTGCAGGAATGGACGCTCTTTCTTCAAAAGACAGTGAAACCGCTCACGGCGGATACGACCCGACTTATTGTAATGACAATCCGAACCGTGTCCTTCCTGTTGATGTGTTACGAGATATGGAAAAAGAGGGCAAAATCGGAAAACTGCATGACAAATATTACACAACGGTCGGTAACGGTACTGCAGTTAAGAGTGCAAAGAAATTCGCTTCCGAATTCGTTCATAAACTCGTAAATGACGGCGTACAGGCGGTTATCCTTACCTCTACGTGAGGCACTTGTACTCGTTGCGGTGCAACGATGGTAAAAGAAATCGAGAGATACCTCCCGGTTGTTCATATTGCAACGGTTGTTCCTATTTCGAAAACCGTAGGTGCAAACAGAATCGTCCCGGCGGTCGCAATTCCGCACCCGCTCGGTGATCCGAAAATGAATGCTGCCGATGAGAAAAAACTCAGACGTACTTTGGTCGAAAAAGCTTTGAAGGCTCTTCAAACGCCCATTACCGAACAAACCGTATTTTAAAAAAAATAAAAAAAGCCTCGGAAAACTTCGGTTTTTCGAGGCTTTTTTTATTTAAGCGGCGTAACCCTCTACGGCGCTCCGTTTACACGGATCTAATAATTACGAACAGAACCATGTCCTACGTCTTTTAACACAATGTCGTGCGGACCGCCTTCTATAATGCTTGCCGACGACACCAGTGTTAATTTTGCATTGCGGCGGAATTCTTCTATGGTTAAAACACCGCAATTACACATGGTAGAACGTATTTTATTCAGTGTTACGGCTACAGTATCATGAAGCTTTCCTGCATACGGAACATAAGAATCTACGCCTTCTTCAAACGATAATTTTTTTTCTCCGCCCGAATCATAGCGTTGCCAATTGCGTGCACGGGCAGATCCTTCACCCCAATATTCTTTCATATAGCTGCCGTTGATTAAAACTTTGTTCGTCGGACTTTCATCAAAACGCGCAAAATATCGCCCAAGCATACAAAAATCGCTGCCCATCGCAAGCGCCAGCGTAATATGGTAATCGAACACGATACCGCCGTCGGAGCAAATCGGAATGTAAACACCGGTCTTTTTAAAATAGTCATCCCGTGCTTTTGCAACTTCAATTACCGCCGTCGCCTGTCCCCGCCCAATTCCTTTCGTTTCCCGTGTAATGCAAATGGAACCGCCGCCGATTCCGACTTTGATAAAATCGGCTCCCGCTTCCGCTAAAAAATAAAAACCGTCAGCATCAACGACATTGCCTGCCCCTATCGGTACCGAATTTCCGTACTTTTTTTTAACGAATTGTATAGTTTGTTTTTGCCATTCGCTAAAACCGTCCGAAGAGTCTATACATAAAACATCGACGCCTGCCTCAATGAGCGCGGGGATTCTTTCGTCATAATCGCGCGTATTGATCCCCGCACCGACCATATAGCGTTTTTTTTCATCAAGCAGTTCAAGGGGATTTTCGGTATTGCTTTCGTAATCTTTTCTAAATACAAAGGCGACAAGGTTTCCGCTTTTTGTTAATACCGGAATGGAATTCAATTTGTATTCCCAAATTATATTGTTCGCTTCTTTCAGCGAAACCCCCTCTTCGGCAACGTGAAGCCGTTCTATCGGGGTCATAAATTGTTCTGTTTTCATATCAAGCGCCGTATAGCCGATTCGATAATCGCGTCCGGTAACAACACCCAGCAGTTTTCCGTGAGCGGAGCCGTCGGCGGTAATTGCGACCGTAGTATGATCGGTTTTCGCTTTTAGCGTAAGTACATCGGCAAGCGTATGATTCGGGGTAAGATTTGAATCGCTTTCAACGAAACCGGCACGGTGATTTTTAACGCGTGAAACCATTGCCGCTTCGTTTTCGATCGATTGAGAACCGAAGATAAACGAAAGCCCGCCTTCCCGCGCTAACGCAATTGCCATTCCGTCGTCGGAAACCGACTGCATTATCGCTGAAACAAGCGGAGTATTCAGCATAATTTTCGGCTTTTTGCCTTTATTAAACTTGGTGAGCGGAGTTCGCAAAGATACCGCTGAAGGAATATGGTGGGTACCTGAAAGACGGGGAACTAATAAATATTCGCTAAATGTGCGCGAAGGTTCATCGTAAAAAAACGCCATGCGTTACCTCAGTTAGTTTATAGATGTAGTGCGTAAAGATATAACTTTAATTTAAAAAAATCAAGCAGGAGGAGAAAACGGACAAGCGGTGTACTGTCCGTTCTCTTGTCCATTACCGGCAGACAATTTCTTTTATGACGAATTCCCTACCGGTTAAAATTTCGTGATTTTTGCTTCCGCATTTCGGGCAGACGCCGTGATACTCTATGGGGTCAAAGACTTCAGCACAATCACCACAGCAAACGGATGCTTTTACCGTTTCTATTTTAAGTTTTGCGTCTTTAAGCCATGTTCCATCTACGGCGGCAGGATAGCAGGCCTGCACAAAATGAGGAACCACTGTTGAAATTTCCCCTATTTGGAGTACTATGGTCTCCACTTCGGAAATTTTATTCGACTTTGCAACCGCATCGACACGGCGGACTATCTCCATAACCAAACTCAGTTCATGCATATAGCGCCTTTTTAATCGGAACTACGTTTGAATAGCTTATTAAAAAGAATTTTGCCCTCTCGCTTAATAACGTTTTTAATGACAACGCCTTTTATTTTTTTAAGTGAACTGGGGCGTGCATCATAAACGCGTTCCAAATGTATGGCGTCAAAGCGGCATCGCGTTGTGCACATTCCGCAACCTACGCACATATACTCATCTATTTTGACGGCACCGCATTTTAAGCACCGCTGCGTCTCAATTTTGACCTGTTCTTCCGTCAAATTTTTGCGTAAATCACGGAAAGTTTGCTTTGCAGATGCGGCGGCAGGTTCTTCCGCATACTGGCGCGGCATCCTATCAAAACCCGCCAAGTCGAGATTTTCGCGGTCTAAGGGTTTATATGCGCGGTTTGTTCTGCCTAAAACCAAACTTTGACCCGGATGCACATATCGGTGAATCGAAATCGCCCCTTCTTTACCTTGCGCTATCGCATCAATAGCAAATTTCGGTCCGGTTAAAACGTCTCCACCGACAAATACATCTTTTTGCCCGCTTTGAAACGTAACGGGATCGGCTTTTACCGTATTGTTTTTATTTATTTCGGCAGCACTGCCGGTTAAGATACCGCCCAAATCTATCGCCTGTCCCACCGAAGTGATAACAAAATCACATTCTACCGTAACGGTTTCGTTTTCGTCATATACAGGATTAAACCTTTTATTTTCGTCGAAAACCGAAACGCATTTTTTAAATTCTACGCCGGTAACTTTTCCGTTTGTCGTCAAAATTCGTTTAGGTCCCCACGAATTATGTATTGTAATACCTTCTTCTTCCGCTTCTCGAATCTCTTCAGGCAGAGCAGGCATTTCGGCTTTGGTTTCCAGACAGAACATCGAAACCGTTTCTCCGCCGGCGCGCACGGCTGTCCGCGCGACATCAATTGCAACATTTCCACCGCCGATAATCAGCACTTTTCCGCTTAAAGCCTTCGTTTCGTTTAAATTTTCTTCACGTAAAAAATCTACGCCCGTCATAACACCGCAGGCGTCTTCGCCTTCAATGCCGAGTTTCCGTCCCTTTTGGGCACCGACGGCAAGATAAAAAGCTGCAAAACCTTGAGCCCGCAGTTCGTCTAACGTTATGTCTTTGCCCACTTCCGTTCCGGTTTTAAATTGAACGCCGAGCTCTTTCAGTACGTCTATTTCGGCATCCAATACGTTCTTTTCAAGTCTAAAGGAAGGAATGCCGAATTTCAGCATCCCGCCGAGGGACTTTTGTTTTTCAAAAACGGTTACGTCATAATTATCGATTGCAAGATAATACGCACAAGAAAGACCTGCAGGTCCTGCTCCTATGACGGCTATTTTTTTATCGTGGTAATTATGTTTTTTTTGGGGAATAAAACGGCGCTCCTCATGTAAATCTTGCTCGGCGATAAATTTTTTTATGTCATCTACAGCGACGGCTTCATCCAAACCTAAGCGGGAACAGCCTTGCTCGCAATAGCGCGGACAAACATGGCCGCACACCGCAGGGAAAGGATTTTCCAGCTTGATGAGCTCCAGCGCCTCGCGATATTTTCCTTGTGCGGCAAGTTTTATATATCCTTGTACACCTATGTGAGCGGGGCAATTGGCTTTACACGGACTTGTACCGGTTTTTACGGTAACTTGTCTATTCGTACGGTAATCGGGGTTCCAATCCGCAGGCGTCCAACGGTGATCCCTCGGCGTTTTAGTTGTTTTTTCCGCCGGAATGGGATGCTGCGAACAAATTTTTTGTCCCAACCGTAAAGCATTTACCGGGCAGTGCTCTACGCATTCTCCGCAAGCGACGCATTTTTCTTCATCAATAGCGGCGACATAATTTGAACGTGAAAAGTCGGGGTTACGGTACATCGTCGCATTTCTGAGCGCCAAACAACCGCAGCCGCAGCAGTTACAAATTGCGTGCGTTTTCCCTTCGCCGTCCAAATTGGGAATATCGTGCATTAAACCGTTTTCTTCCGCTCGTTTTATAATTTCAAAAGCTTCTTCTCGTGTTATTTGGCGAGCACGTCCGGTTTTTATGTAATATTCGGCAGCATGCCCCATTTGAATACACATATCTTCCTTTAAGTGCCCGCAGCCTTCTCCCATTTTTTCGCGGACGGTACGACATGAACAGTCGGAAACACTGAATATCGTGTTCTCGTTAAGGTATTTGGAAATTTCTTCATAATCGGCATGGCGGCTGTCGCTCTGTATCGCACTTTGAATGGGGATAACACGCATCGGAGCGACACCCATAGGCAAAATACCCGCGGCCATTTCTCCCTTTTTTTTGCCGTAAGCATCGAAAGCTATCGCGATTTCGGGATATTTGGAAGATAATTCCCGATTATTGGTTATCATTTCCATAATGCCCGGGACCCAAATATCGGGCCAATACTTATTTACCCCGTCTATAGTGTTTACAAAACAGCAGCCGACATAGGCAAGTTCGGAAAGTATTTTTTCCGTTTCCTCTTCGGTTTTACCGCATAGCGGTGCTATATCCGCAGCCCCCAACGGTACGCGCAGCTGTAAAAACATACCGACTTTTGCCATCTCATCGGTAACGATGTGCTCCATAACATAATACTCGGGGTCTTCATAATTTAAAGCACCCTTTGCGCCGGTTTTGGTTCTGTTTAAGTGATTTACAAAATCCAAAAGAACGGGACTCCGCCTTTCCGGTTTATAATCCGTTGCATACAAAATTTTTTTTTCTTTCGATTTTTTTGCGCTCATAATGTCTCCTTATAAAAATCGTATTAGGCTTGATTTATACTCGGTATACGGTGGTCATATCACCGCAAATACGACGCGAGTTTACCACAAATACGGTGAAAAGTAAAGGTACGTGTACCGGGTACGTGTACCGGTACGGGTTCCGCCTCTTTGGTTGACTTATTTTTTTTATGTGCTTATAATACGTTTATTAGAGGAGCATAAGGATATGCAGATAAAAAAAGAAACCGTATGCGGGACGCTTCAGTCGAATGATTGTCTTGTCCGTATTGAACCGGCAGAAACGTTGGAACTTCATTTAAAAAGCTCGGTTATGGCGGAATTCGGCGTACAAATTAAAAACGCCGTACAGGAAGTGTTGGACACGTTTGAAGTCCGCGCATGCAGACTCTTTTTGGAAGACAAAGGCGCTTTGGATTGTACCATTAAGGCGCGTGTGGAAACGGCTTTGAGGCGCACATATGAGAAATAGAAGAAGTATGCTTTTTATGCCCGGTAATAATCCCGGTATGCTGATTTCGGCGGATATACTCGGCGCCGACTCAATTATTTATGATTTGGAAGATGCGGTTTCACTGGACGAAAAAGATTCTGCGAGAATTCTTGTCCGCAATGCACTTTCTTTTTTGGAATTTACCCGCAGCGAAATTACCGTACGTATAAATCCCATCGATTCCCCTTATTGGGAAAAAGATTTGGAAACCATTATTCCCGTTCTTCCTGACGGAATCGTAATTCCTAAGGCTTCGGTAGATGCCGTCCATTCCGTAGAACAAAAAATTGACGAGGTAAGAAAAACGGCGGGAATAAAGAAAAATTTCCGCATCCTTATGCTCGTAGAATCCGCGCGCGGCATAGCGGATGTCAATGCAATCGCGAAAGCTTCACCTGCAATTGAAGCACTGCTTTTAGGCGGCGAAGATTATTCCGTCGATATGGGAATTCAACGAACGCGCTTTTCAAAGGAACTTGAATACGCCCGGTTTTCGCTTGCAACCGCCGCTCACGCTTACGGTTTGGACAGTCTTGACACGCCTTTTACCGACGTCAATGATTTTGAAGGTTTACGGCTCGACACCGTTTTTAGTAAAAGTATCGGCTTTTCCGGTCGGCTTGTTATAAACCCGCGCCAAGTTGAAGAAATTCATACGGTTTTTTCTCCTTCCGGAGCCGAAATAGAGCGGGCGTCGGCAATCTTAACTGCGGCAGCGGAAGCAAAGAAAGAAGGCTTAGGCGTTTTTAGTTTTAAAGGAAAAATGGTCGATTTGCCCGTTATAAAAAGGGCCGAAGCGCTTGTCAATTCGGCAAGGTTATGGGGCTTGATAAAGTAGGGGAGGGGAAAAATGAAAAACGTATTGGGGAGAGAGGGACTTGATAATCCGTTTAAAGGTGCTTTTGCGCATAAGAAGAATTCGACTTATGTTTTTGAAAAAAATGTAACACCCGTTTTCGGGAAGACACTCAAAGAAATTTTGGACCGAATAAATATACATAACGGAATGGTTATCAGTTTTCATCATCATTTACGGAACGGTGATTTTGTGCTTGATATGGTCTTGCGCGAATTGCAAAAGCGCGGAATAAAAGATTTGACGGTAATGGCATCTTCGATTTTTCCCTGCCACGAAATTCTTGTAGAATTGATGGAAGACGGAACCGTCACACAGCTTATAACTTCGTATATGTCCGGTCCGGTTGCAAAAGCGGTAAGCCGCGGCGGATGTAAAAAACCGGTAATTATGACGACGCACGGAGGACGACCCCGGATGATTTTGGAAAAAGAGGTTGTCATTGATGCGGCGTTTTTAGCAGCTCCTGCCGTAGACGATGAAGGAAATATTTCAGGTTCCGAGGGCAAGTCTTTTTGCGGTTCTTTGGGATACGCCGTTGCCGACGCTCAATGTGCAAAATACACGATTGCAATTACCGATTTTAGGACAAAGAAAGTTAAAAATGCGGATATAGAAGGGCGTTTTGTCGACGCCGTTGTGGAAGTGGAGAGAATAGGAGACCCTGCGGGAATCGTCAGCGGAACCACTCAAATTACAAAAGATCCGATCGGCTTAAAAATTGCGCGTGACTGCAGAACGCTTATAGAACATTCAGGGCTTTTTAAAAACGGATTTAGTATGCAGACCGGCGCCGGCGGTATTTCTCTCGCGGTTGCAGATGAAATGTACCGTGTGATGAAAAAGAAAAATATAAAAGGCTCATTCGGCTGCGGCGGAATAACCGGTTATTTTGTAAAAATGTTGGAGGAAGGTCTATTTGACGAGCTTTACGATGTTCAGTGTTTTGATTTGGCTGCCGTAGATTCAACCGAAAAAAATGCAAGCAGACATCATAAGATTTCGGCGGACTTTTATGCAAATCCTAACAATGCGAAACACAGAGCGGGTAAATTGGATGCGGTCATTTTGGGTGCAAGTGAAATTGATTTGGACTTTAACGTAAATGTAACAACCGGTTCCGACGGAGTTATTTTAGGCGGCTCCGGCGGGCATGCGGATACGGCAGCGGGTGCAAAACTTTCGATTATCGTTTCAAAATTGTTTAATGCACGTGTTTCCTGTTTAGTGGATAAAGTGCGTACGGTAACGACGCCGGGAGAAACGGTGGATGTTTTTATTACCGAACGGGGTATTGCAATAAATCCGAAGCACAAAGACCTTATTACAAAATTGAAAGCCGAAACGAATCTCGAAATTAAAACGATTGAGGAACTGAAAGCCGTTGCTGAAAAATTCACCGGTGTGCCGGCCGTTGTTCCGCGTTCGGAAGAAATTGTCGGTATAAGTATGTATAGAGACGGTACGGTTTTGGACGTAATAAACAAGGCCGTTTAAAACGAATTCACTTGTAAGGAAAACCGATGGCATATATTTTGGGAACGGCGGGGCACGTTGATCACGGGAAAACCGCGCTTGTAAAAAAATTGACGGGAATTGAAACCAGTAGATTACCGGAAGAAAAAAAACGCGGCATGACAATCGAATTGGGCTTTGCCTACTTGAACGACCCCGTACACGGAACGGTCGGCATTGTCGACGTCCCCGGTCATGAGCGGTTTATACGGAATATGGTTGCCGGTACGTGGGGGCTGGATGCCGCTCTTTTAATCGTTGCGGCGGATGACGGCTGGATGCAGATGTCCGCCGACCACTTGCGCGTTTTAAAGGCGATGCGGATAAATCAAATTTTACTGGTAATCACAAAATCCGACTTGGCGGAGCCCGAAATGCTTGAACTTTTAATTGAAGACGCGAATTCGCATTGCGAAGAGATTATCGGGCGGAAACTTCCCGCCGTAGCCGTTTCTTCCGTTACGGGCACCGGCATTGACGTCCTAAAAACCGAAATAACAAAACTGTTGTCATCGGTTAAAAAACGTACATACGATACTCCATTTTTGTATATCGATAGGGTTTTCGTTTTAAAAGGAATCGGAACGACGATTACCGGCACTCTGCGCGGAAAAAACCTAAAGACGGGCGACTTTTTAACGGTTTACCCCGCTTGCGAAGAATGCAGAATAAAATCAATTCAAAACCATCATACCGGTGTTGAACAGATAGAACCGGGTTCTCGTACCGCGCTTAATTTAAAAATCGGTGAAAAGACCGAAATAGAGCGCGGAATGCTGCTGGCGGAAAAAAATGCGGTTTCAATTTTGAAAGGCAAAGAGTTATTGATCCGTGTCGATGAAGTATTCTCCAAAAGAGAAGGTGGCGTAAAAAACCACTCGGAAATAGAAATTGCGTTGGGCAGCGCCCATGCGACCGGCGCACTGCATTTTAATCAATTTGACAAAACACTTGGGCGGCTCTCTCTGGAAAAACCGATTGCCTGTGCATGGAATCAAAGTGCCGTTTTGATACGGCACGGGGGCAGCGAAATAACGGCATCCTGCCGGATACTTGCGGCCTTTGAAACTTATAAGCGCTCCCAATTTAAAGAAGCCTTTGCGGTTTATAACGGCAGAGAACTGCCCTTGGTGTACAGTTATAAATTTAACATTGAAGGCTTTTTGGAAAATTGTGCGGTAAAAACGGAAGAATTAAGTTCCGACAAAAATGAAGTTGCCGAATATGCAGGATGGCGGTTTTTAGCGAAAAAATTAGCCGAATGGGAAACTGCAATCTTAAAAACCGCCGGCGGGAGTCAAGCGGGTTTTACCGTCGATGAAGTCGATATTCCCGTTCCCGCAAAAGCAAAAGCGGTCATTTTTAAAAAACTGTGCAGCGAAAATAAATTGGAAAATGACGGGCATTTATTCAAGTTAAAAGGAAAAACCGAAGATGATATTTCAAAAAACGCAAAAGCTTTGCTGCAGCTTGCGTTTAAAGCAGGCTTTGACGGTATAGAAACCGATAAGGTACCTGTTCCGCAGGCGCGAAAAGAAGCGCGCGATTTAATAAAGCTCGGGAAACTGGTATGTCTTGACAATTTTTTGCATTACCATAAAAGCTTTTATGATGAAGCGGTAAAAAAACTTTTTTCCGTGTTTAAAACAGGCGCCCGTTTTTCAATTGCGGATGCGCGGGATGCAACGGGGCTTTCCCGCAAATATATTCTTCCGATTTTGAACCTCTTAGAAAAAGACGGAAAATTAAAGCGTGACGGGAACGATAGACTCGTTTTGTAGTTAAGAAAAAAACTCTTGATTTTCGGGTGGTAGCGGTCACCCGCAGCAGTTTTACTGCCCCGAAGGTTTTTATTTTCCGATTTTTTGAAGCAATTGTAAATTCTGCCGATAAGTGATAGTATGCCGCCTATGAAAAATAAAATTGCTTTTTTGCCGGTTTTGTGTTTTTTTATTTTTTCCTGTAAGCAGCCGTCCGATGCCTATCTTACGGACGATATGGGAAATCTTGAAAATACGCAAAAAACGCTTTTAGCGGTTTTGGAAAATACGGAAGACGCGCAAGCGGCGTTTTCAATCAAAGACAAGATTGCCCGTAATTTAAAATTAAAAGGGAAAAAAAAATCGCTTGCGGTTTTTTTATCTTCGCTTATTGAAAATGATAACGAGGTATATAAGGGTTATTGGCTTTTGATGCTTGCAAATGAATATTTGGAACAAAATATGTATGAATCTGCAAGTTATTATTTTGAGAGAATTCTAAAACTGGAGCGGGATATGGAAGTGGCGGGCAAATCCATTCAGTATATAAGTTTGAAAATTCTAATCGGTATTACGCAGAATCCTGAACGGCTCGCGGAATACTATTCTATGCTTTTAGCGAATTTTTACGATAAAATCGATCCCGCCTATTCGTATTTTATGCTTGCGCAGAATTATGAAAAACTCGGTGAATGGAATCTTGCGATTCAAAGTTATTCAAAATTCATCAGTCTCGGAAGATTCGATTTAGTCATTCCCGGTATTCCCGACAATTACGGTTATGCCAGAAAAATTGTCGATTATAATGCTTCTACAAAAAGCTGGACGATGGAAAATCTTGATGAATTGGTAAAAATTGTCCAGACGGGGATTATAAACAGCGATTACGTAACGCTGGAAAAATACCGTTCAAAAGTA
>CAUUAT010000060.1:0-13346 GCA_963543195.1 uncultured Treponema sp. | reverse complement strand
TTGTTATAATTATTTTTAACATAAAATTTTGACATATAAGCGGCATTTTAAAATAAAAACCGGTGCCGAAGTTTCTATTTCCTATTTTTCTTTTTTCCCCGCTCTTTTTTGTTTTGCATTACCTTTTTCAAGTAAAAGAGTTTTTGTAGGAATATCGCATACTTCCAAATCGCCGAAATATTGAATGGCTCCGGGGAATCGGTATAATGTGTGTATCGCCCACTCATCTCTGTTTTTTTCAAACTCTTTAAACGGTTTTCCGTTTAAGTCAATCAGCGATTTTTTTATAACCGGTACCATTTTTCCTTTCCGCCGTTCCATCGTCATCATCATTGAAAGAGGCACACCGCACGGCTGCCAATATTTTACGTCATCGGTTAAATTTTGCACCGACGCAATGTAGCCTGAAAAACCGTTTACCGCCAATAAAAATGCCGTAAAACCCAATGTGTAGCAATAGTCGGAATCAAAATTGGACGGGAATGCCGAGCGGCCTTCATAACCGAAAAAATGCGCATACGTACTGAATTTTCCGGTAAAAAGACCTTCTTTTTTCAATTCATTTATTTTGTTTGTAACAAGGCTGATTAACAGTTTTTCCGTTTCTATGCGCGAAACTTGCACATTGCCGTGCGGGTCTCTATCCATTAAAAGCTGGAGCGAAATCATTTCCGGTAAACCGTCGAATAAATTAAAAGCTTTTTTTGAAAGCTTTTTTTTGAGCCAGTTCAGTTTACCGTTAAACGTTTTTAATTTTGCAAACGAAGCGGCGTGTGCTGCCAGTAAATCGTTTATTTCTTCAATGAGTTCATCCATTTCCGGAATAAACTCGATTATTCCTTCGGGGACTAAAACGACGCCGAAGTTTTCTCCGTTTTGCGAGCGTTTTACGATGATGTCCGCAATATATTCGGTAACTTGCCTGAGCGTCCATTTTTTTTCCGCCAATTCTTCGCCGATTAAGCACACATTCGGCTGCGTCTTTAAAGCGCACTCAAGCGCGATATGGCTTGCCGAGCGTCCCATCAGTTTTATGAAATGCCAGTATTTGCGTGCCGAATTGACATCTCTGCAAATATTTCCTATCAATTCGGAATATAGTTTTGTAGCCGTGTCAAAGCCGAAAGAAATTTCGATGTATTCGTTTTTTAAATCCCCGTCGATGGTTTTCGGTACGCCGATGACTTTGGTTTGCAATTCGGATTTAATAAAATATTTCGCTAAAAAAGCGGCATTTGTGTTTGAATCGTCGCCGCCTATTATTACAAGGGCGTCAAGCTCCATTTTTTTTGCATTTTGAATGGAATTGGCGATTTGTTCTTCCGTTTCTATTTTTGTTCTCCCCGAACCTATAATATCGAAACCGCCCGTATTCCTGTATTTATCGATAAGCGTTTTTTTTATTTCCACGTAGTTGCCTTTTACCAAACCTTCCGGTCCCCGCAAAAAACCGTATAATTTGGAGCCGGGATTGTCTTTTTTTAACGCATCGTACAGCCCTGAAATAACATTATGCCCTCCCGGTGCCTGACCGCCTGAAAGAATAACGCCGAATTTAAGCGGTTTGGAGGTATAATTCGATTTCCCTTCGACAAATTTGATAAACGGCATCCCATAGGTGTTGGGGAAAATTTCTTTTAATTCTTCTTGGTTCGTCTGTGCGGAAGTTGCTTTTCCGATTTCGGGTTTGATTGAATCGGGTGTAAGCCGCAGAACTTCGGGTATTTTCGGCGCATACTCATAGCGCAGTCTTTGCATTGTAGAAAAATTCATTTTATTCTCCCATAAAAAAATGCGACGTTTTGTACGCTCGGATACAAAACTCGGTAGATAAACAGTGAGGCTGAATTTTTGCCGAACCGGTTATCATCCCTTAAAATATAATACGACCGTTGAAACTGCGCGCAAGCGTCAGCCTGTCGGCATATTCCAAATCTCCTCCTACGGGAAGTCCCGAAGCAAGGCGTGTTATTTTTACCGGCACATTCTGCAAAACTTTTTGAATATAGAGTGCCGTCGTATCACCTTCGATAGTCGGATTTGTTGCCAATATTACTTCGGTAACGGCACCTTCATGAATGCGCTTTATCAATTCGGAAATTCTAAGATTATCAGGTCCGATTCCTTCAAGAGGTGCAATGAGTGCGCCGAGCACATGAAAAAGCCCGCGGTATTCCGGTATTGCTGCAATAGTATTTACATCTTGCGGAAAGCCTACTACACAAATAACGGACTTATCACGCGTATCGTCCGTACATATCGAACAAATATCGTCTTCGGTAAACGAGCCACAAATTTCACACGGGTGTACTTTTCGGCGCAGTGCCGAAATCGCCCGCGCAAGCCTTTCGGATTCTTCGGGGCTTTGTTTTAGTAAATGGTAAGCAATTCTGGCAGCACTTTTGTTTCCTATCCCGGGCAGCCGTGAAAAGCAGTCGATGACATCTTCTATGGCATTCATTAAAACGGAAGTCCTGCGGCAAACGGTCCCAATTTCGATTGAATAAGCTCTTTTAATTTTGCAACGGCATCATTGTGCGCGGCACGGATTAAATCTTGAAGCATAGGAACATCCCGATTATCGACGGCAACGGGGTCGAGTTGTATGGACTCAAGCTCCAGCGAAGCTTTTAAGCGCAATTTAACGAGTCCGCCGCCTGAAGCGCCTTCTACGCTTTCGTGTTCCATCTCTTCTTTTATTGAAGCGATTTTTTCCTGAATTTCTTTTGCATTTTTCATAATATCGAATGGGTTCATTTTTTATTCTCCGCACAATGAATTAAAGAAATGCCGGCTAAAGCGGGAAGGGCGCTTACCGACCTCTTTAAGATCCATAAAATACCATTTTTTTTTAAATTTTACAAGTTGTTCCGATGCGGTACACGGCAGAACCTTCTAAAGCTTTTTCAAATTCGCTCCGCTTATTTTGGGGCACTTCTACCGCAAAGCAGCCGGTTGTTTCGCCGAAAAGCGCTGCGACGCGTGGAACTCCCAAAATCGCATCCAAGTCTTTGTCCAATTTTACGCCTATTCCGCCGAGACTCATTTCGTGCAGCGTTACGGAAAGCCCGCCTTCACTTAAATCGTGGCAGGCAGCAACCGAACCTTGTAAAATCGCCTTATGCATTTTTTTATAAAGGGTAGGTGATTCTTTTTTTACGGGCGGGACGGCGGCTGCTTTATCTTCAGGTAGTTCCGGAGGAAGCCCGAACAGTTCCGCAAAAACCGAGCCGCCGAAGCCGAATTCCGGTTTTCCGGCAAGATATACATCCGATCCTGCTTCTTTAAAGCCGGTGCCCGGTATTTTCCCAATATCCGGCACGATTCCGATTGCGGAAATTAAAAGTGACGGCGGAATTGAAACGCGAACACCTTCTTGTGTAACGTATTCGTTATTAAAAGAATCTTTTCCCGAAATAAACGGTGTGCCGAACAAGAGGGCGTTCTCATAACATGAGCGTGCCATTTCTATCAGTGCCCACATCGTTTCGGGGCGGTTCGGATCGCCTAAGCAAAAGTTATCGAGAATAGCTATTTTTGAAGGATCGGCGCCTGCAGCGACGGCGTTTCGTACGGCTTCGTCTATCGCGCATGCCGCCGCTCCGTACGGACTGCAAAGACCGTAACGCGGATTTAAACCGTTCGAAAGAGAGACAGCCTTTTTCCCTTCGGTTTCCATAGGTTTTACGACGGCGGCATCCTGCGGTATATTCCCGAATTGTCCTTCATACGGACGCAGTATTGTTCCGCCCTGTACTTCGTGGTCGTAACGTCTTACAATATCTTCTTTCGATCTGACGGCGTGATGGTGTAAGACGGCGTCAAGCGCTTTGTCAAAATCCGGCTTTTTATATTGGGGATACGTGATTCCGGCGGCGTTTTCGGAAGGTGCCGCTTGTAATACACGTTGAGGCGGTCCCGAATGCAAAAACCCGCAATCCAATTCAATTATTTTTTTATCGCCGTCGCCGGTAAATGAGCCTAAGTCGGTCAGTTCAACGTCATTTCCGTCGCACAGTTTTTTCAGCTCATATACATTTTTTTCGGGGCAAGCGATAACCATCCGTTCCTGCGCCTCCGAAAGCCAAATTTCCCACGGTGCGAGACCTGCATATTTTACCGGTACCGTTTGAAGGTCTACATCACAGCCTAAAACCGCCGCCATTTCACCTATGGCGGAAGAGTATCCGCCCGCGCCGCAGTCGGTTATTGCCGTGTAAAGCCCTTTGTCGCGGGCGGCAATTAAAACCTCAAGAACTTTTTTTTGGATAATCGGTTCTCCTATTTGTACCGAAGAGCCTGCGGTGTTTCCGGTGTTTGCATCCATGACCATAGAAGAAAAGGTTGCCCCGCGCAAACCGTCCCGTCCCGTTTTTCCTCCGAGCGAAATAATTCGGTCGCCTTTAGCAGGATTTGTTCGGTGAGTACCGTATGGGGCTATCCCTGCACAGCCGCAATATACAAGCGGATTCGATGCGTATGCTTCGTTATAATGAACGGCGCCGTTTACCGTCGGGATTCCCATTTTATTCCCATAGTCTTTTACGCCTTCTACAACGCCCGCAATAATCCTTTTGGGATGCAGCGTTCCGTCGGGGATTTTTTCAGGCGCCATATCCGGCAAACCGAAACAGAGGACATCGGTTACGGCAAACGGTCGTGCGGATACGCCCATTATGTCGCGGATAACGCCGCCGACTCCTGTATTTGCTCCTCCGAACGGTTCAATTGCCGACGGATGATTATGCGTCTCGGCTTTAAATGAAATTTCGTATGTATCGTCAAATTGTATAATACCCGCATTATCGGTAAAAGCGGATAACACCCACGGTGCATTTATTTCGTCCGTCGCTTTTTTTATATATGTTTTAATAACACTGTTTACGCAAAAATCGGGATAGTGCGCCGCCTGTTCTTCGTTTAATGCACTTTTATCGATTGTGATTTTTGCTTTAAATGTTTTATGAACACAGTGTTCGCTCCACGTTTGAGCGATTGTTTCAAATTCGGCATCCGTGCACAGCTTATGCGCATTTTTATAATACCTGCGGATTGTTTTCATTTCGTTTAAATCCAAAGCGGCGCGTCTGACTGCGGAAAGTTCCATAAGCATGGCATCGCTCATACAGGCAATGTCAAACGTTTCTACCGATACAGTGGGGCTATTTTCAAACGTCCATGCAGGTTCTATAAAACCTAATGTATATTGTTCGATTACTTCGTTACATAAAAGGTTTTTCGCCAAACGGTGCAGCTCCCGTTCGGTTATATTTCCTTTAATATCATATGCTTTACCTGCCGTTATTTCATACACTCCCATAATACCAAGCTCTTTTACCGCCCGTAAAGCTTCGCGCGAAGAAGAATCGGTTACTCCCGGCTTTAATGCGGTTTCTATTCTGTGTATATTTTTTCCATCATGTTTTTGAAAGTCATTGACGGAACAATATTCGTACAGTTCGTCGCAAAATAAAAACTCTGCTAAAACGTTTTTTTCCTTTTCCGAGAGGTTTCCGCGTACAAAATAAATCCGCGATTGAAAAATATGCTCTATACCGGTAAATCCCAAAACAGCGGCCTGCTCCAGAACGGCCGAATTTTCCGGTATCGTAATAAAGTCATTTTGTTTACGTTTAACAAAAAACCTGTAAGTGTACATAGTAAAACCTCTTTGGAAATAAGTATTGTGCGGAGTATAATTGAACACACGGAAAAATACAATAGATACGGTAGACCGAGAGAATTGAAAAAAAGGAGCAGCTCCCTTTGTGGAAGAATTGTACAATGCGACCCAAGGGAGTTTTCTGCGGGTTTTTATTTTTCGAGTACGAAAGCAAATAAGACCGCCGCCTTGCAATTTTTCTCCTAATCCTGTATACTGCCGCTATGTTAAAGAGAGGGAACGGAAAAACTTATCGGCTTTATAAAAAAAGTGCAAAAAGTTTTGCAAAAATACTGTGCAAAGTACTTGACATGAAGAAGCCTATCGGACAAAATTCACAGCTTCACAGCTTCACAGCTTCACAGCTTCACAGCTGAGGGCTCGTCATGCCTAAATAAATTTACACACAGACACTGCTTTTCTCACAATAAACTACACGCACAGAACAGGTATTCCTTCTGTGTACATTTCTTATTTTATCCGTCCGGTTCGGCACTTGCACGTGCGCATGGGACTCATTCATTCGTATTTAACGGGCAGGCTGTCCGTAAAATAAATTCACAGTATTTGCAGTCAACAGACTGTAAAAGGAGCACAAAATGAAGAAAGTGTTTATAGCTCTCTTTATCGGCTTGTTGGTTTCCTCGTACGCGTTTACGCAGGAATTTATTATTTCACCGGCCCTCGGCTATGCCGGCATGGGATTTATCGGCGATGCGAAAGTAGAAGTAAAAGCGGTTTCAAATACAACTCCGCCTGTAACAGTAAACACTTCTACCGATGTTTCAGCCGTTTCAAGCATGCACTTGATGGAAATAGGACTAACGTCAGGAAGCATCAGCAAAAACGGTTTTACGTTTATGTTCAATACGTTTGCAGCGCCGACGACGGGAAGCGGAAAGATAACTTTTAAGTTTCCGAATGACATTAAAGTCGACTATACGCGCAACATTAAGAAAGGCGTCGAGTTTGGCATGAGTGCAATATTAGGACGGACGTTTAAGTATCTCGATAACAAGCTCTATTTTAACATCGGTTCGGGACTGGCAGGGCGGCTTATGATGGTGGACTCCTATTATGACGGTACAAAATTCAATGATCGCCAACCGTCGGTGGAGGTTTGCTTCGGTATTCCAATACAAGCCGGAATACAATACTTTTTTACGGACTCGTTCGGTATCAATGTTCTTGTCGCCGATGAAGTGGGAGTCGGTACGATTGATATGGGGCAAAATGGGGTAAGCAATAGTCTGGGTAGGGTTACGACGACTGTTGGCGGCTTCGGTTTTTCAAACGTATTTTCCGTAAAGATTGGTCCCGTATTCAGAATTCAACGGAAAAGATAACCTCTCATTTTCCGCGTACGCTGCATTGTAAACATTGCAGCGTATGGAAGGGGGCAGTGCATAAAAAATTCTGCACAAGCGGGGCTGTCGAATCAGTGATTGTACACATGAAGTATTCGGGCAGCTTGGCACCCATAAAAGTAGGTACGGGCATCTAAAAATCCGACAAGGTTTTAGATGCCCGATACTATTTTCCGATAGTCTCTATTTTTCGGCGCGCATAGTTTTGAATGAACGGCGAATACTTATCCGCAGTTATCGAAAAAAGCAAAGCAATTGCGGCTTTTGCCGTTTCTCCGCCGCCCGTTTTTACCAATACAGCGAGGCAGTCGCATGCGGCTTTCATTATTTCGGTGTCGTTGTAAGAAGCTTGCTGAATTATAAAACGCAGTCCTTCGATTGTTTTCCCGTCGGGATCATACGCCGAATATTCAAGACCGCGTAAAATACCGGCTGTTACCGTAGAATCGTTACCGGCGTCGATCGCATCAAGCAAAATTGCACGGTATTCGTATGAGCCTAATTTTCCTAAAAGTTCGGCAGCTGCCGCTCTGTCGAAGGACGAAAAATCCTGTACAAAATATGACGCTTTTCGTTTATTTTGTAAAACCGTTTTTAGCTGAAATGCGTAGCGCGGTTCTTTTTCGCCGACCGTTCCGTTTTCAATTTCTTCGCGGATAACTTCCAACAGTTTGCCCACCGTTTCATATTCGATAAAAAACGGTAATCCTGAGGTTTCCGTATTTTCTTTTTCTTCGGTTATTGAATAAAAATTTCCGGGAACCGCCGCTTTTGCCCCCCGTCGCAGCAGTTTTGTTTCCATGCGGTATGCATTAAAAAATTCTTCGGTAATTCCGATTAAAAGGCCGTTCTCGGTTATAAGCGGGAAAAATTGTTCTTCGGGAATTCGTTTTTCCCATTTTATTTTTCCTCCCTCCGTGAGTACGCAGCCGTAGCCTTTTGCAGTAATATTGAATTCGTCCCCCGATGCGGTACACCGAACACCTGCCGAAAAACCGTGTTGCAACACCGTTTCCCACAGTAGCTCGTTTGTTTTAAGCGTCTTAAAAACCGCACGTCCGTTTTCAAATAAATATAAAACGTTTCCGCTTGCCGTACAGAAAATGCTTTTACAAATGCCGGCTGCATCGCTTTGCCATACCGATTCCGAGCCGTTTGCCGTTTTATAATATGTGATTGTGCTATCGGTGCATGCTAAAATATATCCTTCCGGTGCTTCTGCTACGGCGGACACGGTTTTCTTTAAGCGGTGTTGTTCGGTTATCGAGCCGAAAATTGAAATACGAAGGAAGTCGCCTGAAGCCAGTAGTAAAATTATATCTTTGGAACCTGTTTCAACGGGAGGTGCAACGGGAGCCGACGCAAGGCATAATTTCCATTTTAAATTCCCTGAAGGTGTAAGGCATATTATGCCGTCGCTTTGAATAATAAAGCATCTGCCGTCACGGGCGATGTAAACCGGGAAAATCGGTTTTTTATTCAGCGTATAGCGCCACGCGGGAAACCCTTGCGAAGAAAATACTTCAAGGTTTCCTTTTGCCGTAATCAAATACACAAGCCCCGCTGCCGAAACCGACAAAAAATTCCCCGGGAATTCGGTGGTATTCCGCCGCCATAAAAATTTTCCGTTTGAAGTAATACAATTCAAAGCCTTGTCTTCTCCGGCAGTATAGATATTTCCATTCCAAAATACGGGTGCAGTTATATTTTTGCCTGCTGCAACCAGTGTCCAATACGTATCGAGACTTTGCGTATATAAAGATGCGAAAGCGTTTATAAACAAAAATAGCGAAACGGAATATATGCATGTCCTATTCATTGAGAGGCTCCCTATAAGATGCCCTTTATTTAAATTGAGTGTAACATAAAGGATACGATTTTACAATTGCGGATAAAACCGCCGCCTAAGGACAGTAAGAGCTTTCAGCAAACGGCATCCGTAAGAATCGTTTAAAACTCCGCTATAGTCAAAATCGTCCTATTATGGTATTCTCACCGCGTTATGATTAGCACAAGAAAGAATTGTACCGCACGCGCGGTATTCTATACTCTTATTTTTGTTTTGTCCGCGGTTTGCATATATCCGCAAAAAACCGAAACTTCAATTCTTTTTCTCAGAACGTCGGCTATGGAAACATACCGCAAAGAAATTGCGGAAGCCTCTATTAACGAAATTAAAGCCGAAGATATAGGCGTTTGGTATGACGTGTTGGAGGCGGCGCTTTTTATGCTTATCAGGCGAACGGAACTGTACCGCGGCAGAATGCGGCTCCTTATTGAAGACAGTCGAAATGCAAAATGTAAGATATTTCCTGACGGAACTGTTTTAATAAGTACGGCCGTTTTCGATTACATTGATGCGAAATTAGCCGCTTCGCAAAATACAAGTCCGCGCAGAATTAAAAGCTTTAACGGAGAACGGGAAAATATGCTTGCGTCTTTTATTGCCTTTGAAGCAGCCGGTTTTGCCCTTGATAATACACTCCTATACTTGAATAATCCTGAAAGAGTATCCGACCCCGCTATTATAAAACGGTACAATTTACAGGCAGACCGATTTGCAGTCATTCTCTTAAAACTTGCCGGATACAATCCGCAGCTTTTTTTTACGTATCTCGAAGAATTAAAAACAATTCAAACCGATTCCGTTAATGCAAAAAACTTTGATGCGTTTTTTACCGCAGCATTTTCACCGCAGCAGCGGATCGGCGCTCTTTTAAAAACCGCCGACGAAGCGGATGTTCTTGCCGATGAATTTGCATATGTTATCGACGCAATTCAGAATGAAGATGAAAACACAATCGAAGATGCAGCGCAGCGTATTCTCGGTTTACAAAAAAATTATCCCGACAGTCTTTACGTAAAAAGACTTGCGGCGTTAACGCTCCATAAAAAATGGGAAAAAGGACTGAGCTCCGGAGAAGAAAAAATAATTACGGCTTATCCTGCGGCAATGCAAATCTGCAAGACCGTAAACAAACAATTCGCAATTTTAACCGATAAACCCGAAATGCTTGTACTGAACCGAACATCCGTTCAAAATAAAAAAGAAGAAATACCCGGAAACATAAACGAATATGACGAAGCCGTACGTGCGTACAAAGCATATTTAAATTCAATTTACGAATCGGGAGCGGCATCATCATACTCGATGCTCCTTTTTTATTCGCCCAATGCAAACGACAAAGCGGTCGCCGTTTCTCTTGCCGAACAAGCGGCGCTGAATGAACACAACACCGAAAGCATGACCGCGTATTCAAACTATGCCGGACTGTTGTACCTTTCGGGAAAAGATTACACCAAAGCCAAAATGATTTTGGAAACTATTTTAACGTTCAAAGAAAATAAAGATTTGCTTTTTTTACGTACGGGAAAAATTATCGACGAAAGAATTATTTTTTATAATTATACGGTAATGCTTTTCGGTTTATCGGAAAATGTAAAAGCGGAAAAAATGCGGGAAAAATTAAAAAATCTCATTTTTCCGCTTGACGAGTATTCGCCGATTACCGTAAAGAAAATAAAACTCGGTGACGATATAGACGACTTGACCGAATACTGGGGAACACCGAATACGATAAAGTATAATTATTTTTCAGAAAAATGGAAATACGATTTTTTAAATGCGGAAATAACGGTTGACACAAAACAAAACGGAACTATAGAAAAAATTGCTATTTTCAAAGATTCGGTTTTATCGCTGCCGAACGATTTACGCACCGGAGAGCCGAAAAAAACGTTTGAAGCTTTTTTCGGAAAGCCGTTGTATTATGCAGGCGATACGGCGGTTTATTTCTATAAGGCGAATAAAATCCACGTGCTGTATATAAACGATTATATCCGCATTATTTATTTATTCAAATAAAAACGTAAAGACAAAAATGAATACGAAAACGCTTATCTTATATAAAAACCGTCCCGCACTTATCATAAACAAAGCGGACGGCAAATTCGAAATCGAAACCGAAATGGGAAACAAAAAAGTGCGGGAAAAAGATTTTTTCGTCTTAGCCGAAAACAATACGCAAAGCCTGACGCAGATATTACATGCGGATTGCCCGAAAGCCGATTTTTCGGAAGCCGTCGATTTTTTTGAAACCGGGGAGGTGCTTTTTGCGGAACTTACGGAGTTGGTATGGACGGATTTAAAACCGGAACAACAATGGGCGGCGTGGCAAGCCGTCTGTACTTCGCCTTTTTTTTCCGCTGAAAACCCGTGTACACCTATCAAAATACGCACAAAAGAGGATGTCGAAACAATTATAAAAAAGCAAGAAGAAAAAGAAAGCGAAGAAAAATTGCGGGCGGAATTTATCGGCGAATTATCAAAATATGTAAAAACAAAAAATGCAAACGGATTTGACGTAAAAAAATATGTTCATTTTTTACAAGAGTTGGAAGCTTTTGCTTTAAAAAAAACCGATAAATCAAAAATATTAAAAGATGCACACCTAAAAGAAGAATGCGAACAAGCTCATGCCATTTTAATACAAACCGGTTATTGGAAGGTAGAAAAAAATCCTTATCCCATCCGCTTGGGACATCCGCTTAATTCTCCTAAAATTGAATTACCGCCGTTGGATTTAAATCACCCGTACCGCGATTTAACTGCTCTTACCGCTTATGCGATCGATAACGAAGGTTCTGTAGATCCCGACGATGCGGTTTGTTTTGACGGCACATTTCTTTGGATACACATTGCAAACCCTGCCGACACAATTACCCCCGATTCGAAAAGCGATTTGGAAGCGCGGAAGCGCGGCGCAACGTTATATATTCCGGAAGGAATTTCACGTATGCTCGGACAGTCCGCCGTTGAGAATTTTGCGCTCGGTTTAAAAAAAGAATCGTACGCTCTTTCGTTTAAATTACGGCTAAACGATAATGCGGAAATTTTAGAAGCGGAGATTTTACGCACGAAAATAAAAGTGACGTGCATAAGTTATGAACAAGCCGATGCACAAAAAGAAAGCGCCGAATTAAAACCTCTGTTTGAAATTGCGGCGCGGAATGCAAAAAAACGCAAGGAAGCGGGAGCCGTTTCCATAGAGTTTCCCGAAGTAACTATATCCGTACAGCCGGAAAACGGCATACAAAAAGTGTATATTACGCCGTGCAATTATTTGGAATCTGCGTCGATGATAAAAGAGATGATGCTTTTAGCCGGAGAAGCCGCCGCCCGTTTCGCTTTTAAAAATAATATTCCTTTTCAGTTTATAAGCCAAGAAGCGCCGGAACCGATAAAAAAAATTCCCGCCGGACTTGCAGGCGAATACAGGAAACGCAAAGGAATGCGGCCCCGAACCGTAAGCACTATTCCGTCGATGCATGCCGCTTTGGGGATTGCAATGTACAGCCAAGTTACTAGTCCGCTGCGGCGCTACGGCGACTTAGTCGCGCACCAGCAACTTTTAAAATTTATCGACGGCAAAAAGCTGATGGAAACCGACGACTTCCTTATGCGGATTGCGGCAGGCGATATTGCAGGCAGGAATTGCGTTTACGCGGAACGAATTTCCAGACAGCACTGGACGCTTATTTATCTTTTGCAAAATCCCGATTGGCAAGGCGAAGCCGTAATTTTAGATACCGTCAAATTAAAAGCGCGAATTTTTGTTCCGTGTATCGGTTTTGAAACCGATATACAACTGAAAAAAGAACTTTCAATAAACGAGAAATTCACCGTAAAAGTAAAAGAGATCGATATTCCGAATTTGCGTGTACGGTTTGAATGATAAAGAGTTCCTGCAAAAAAATCGGTTAGATTTTTTGCAAGGGGCCCGGCGAGTAATTCTACAAGGTGTAATGCTTGTGCTATTGACATCGTATATTTTTAATGGTAGCATCAAAATCGGTGCCGGCAGTTTGTATGCAGATTAATCGGCACTGCCATATGTTTATGAGAGGTACTGGTATGGGAAAAAAATTGTGGTTTGTTTTTTTATTTTTTACTGTTGCAGCGTTTTGCATTTTTGCGGATCCTGTCGAAGGGTTATGGAAAAGCATAGATGAAAAAACTCAGCAAGTTACCGGAGTTTGGAAAATTTACGAAAAAGACGGCAAGTTGTTCGGCGAAATGGTGATGACAAAGGGATATCACCCTCAAGGGGCTGTCACGGCATGCAAGGAAACGTACAAAGACTTTCCTAAAAAAGGGCGCGTAAATAAAATGCCGCTGGTCGGAACTCCGTTTATTTATAATCTGATAAAAAATCGGAAGGCTATTGGCATAAAGGGTATATCATTGATCCGGGCGACGGACAGCATGACTCTTGCAAATTTAGCTTCCGGACAGCGGATACTACTAAGGATCAGAC
>CAUUAT010000059.1:0-13390 GCA_963543195.1 uncultured Treponema sp. | reverse complement strand
AGTAACGGCGGAATTATGGAATACGATATACGTATGGGCAAAAGATAAGGGCTATAAGTTTGAGAATCCAGAGGATATTGAGCATGTTTCGAGTAGCAATCAACCGATGTCAGGAGTAAGCTGGCGAAATTGTGTGATATGGTGCAACGCATATACCGAAGCAAAATTCGGAAACACCGAGCAATGCGCCTACATTAATTCGCAGACCAATAAAATTGTAAAAAGCATCGGCGACGATGATGATGATAACCTTGTATGTGATTTGACAAAAAAAGGCTTCCGTTTGCCGACCGAAGCCGAATGGGAATACGCCGCCCGTTATCAGGATAACGCAACCAATGCGGAACAATATGGCACTGTTTATTTAACCAATGTAAATTCCGCAAGCGGTGCAAAAAAGCCCATCGGTTTTGAGGGTATGCCCGGTTCTCCGGATTTTACCGACTTACGCGAGGAAACGGCGCGGGTTGCGGTTTTTAAGAAGTATTACAATGGAACGGATTTTGTAGACCAGCCTGACTCCGTAACCGGTGTATCCGATGTCGGGAAAAAAGCGCCGAACAAACTGGGGCTTTACGATATGAGCGGCAATGTCGCCGAATGGTGTTGGGACAGATATTCTGCAACACTATCTTCCGGTTCGGTAACGAATCCGACAGGTTCTTCATTATCTTCCGATACTAAACGCGTTTTGCGCGGCGGTGCATGGTCTTCATCTGCGGAAAAAGCCGTGTATGACTGTATGACTGGAAAGCGGGATTCTGCTACGGCCAGTGCCGCTCATTATACTATGGGCTTCCGCCTCGTCTGGAAGGAGTAGCTTCCTCATTTTTATTGATTTTCCTATAATGCCGATTAAACGTGTTCTCGATTTAATCGGCATTTTTTATTGTTTTAGGGCTCCTCTAAAAACTTCAGCTTTTTAAAGGTGAGCTCCGCTCATCGGGTACGCGAAGCTTACCGATTTTACTCAGTTTTAACGTGCATCTCTATTTGCGAAGGATGCGAAGCGAATCTAACCTGAGTTTTTAGAGATGTCCTTTAATCTTATATTCCAAGCTGAAACTATAAAACGGTTTTTCGGTTAAAAATGTAATTTCAGCCTTTGCCGAGTGTTCAAATCTTTTCAATTTTTTTGATACTTCAATATATAAAGAACCTTCCGCTTTTATTTTTTGCCATTCAATGGAGGTGTTTTTTGTTTTTTCTTTTCCTTTCCCGACGGTTTTTAAAACGCGTATATTTTTTCTGCCGATTTTGCCGGCACATCCCAATTGTACGATTTTTCCGCAATTTATTTTAAACGCTGTGTTTACGGAATAATTTCTTACGACAAAAGGATTTTCTTTCTTATTCTCAAAATTGAATTTGCAGCCGAGTAAAAACGCTTCCTGCCAAAAAGCTGCTTTTTTAATTTCAAATTGAGTATCCCAATCCCATTCGGTTTCATAAAATAATTTTGTCTTAAAGGCATAATTTGAATTTCCTATTTTTAAATCGAATCCGCTTGAGTGAACATATGATAATTCATTTTGCTTATTGTACTGTTTTAAGAAATTATAAATCGCAGTTATTTTAAAAATTCTGCTTATAAATTTTGGCCGAAAGAATAGTGAAAGCGTTTCTTTTTGCGTTTTTCCTTTTACGCCTGAAAACTCTTTTTGTCTTAAACTTATACCGGAATCGAATCCTGCATAATCTTTAAAAAAGTCGAATTCCGCTCTCCCCGCAAGGGCAGGTTTATGAGCCTTGTGCGGCAAATTTAAAGTACCTAATCCAAGTACGGAAAATTCTCCGTGATCGGTTTCGGTTAAAAAAATAACTTCACCTGAATAAAGCATATTATAATTTTTGCTTTCGGGAACAAATTTTGCGTAATGGTTGGGAAATATTGAAGTATAAAATGCTGCGCCGACGGATGTGCTGCCGTCCGTTAAATCTTCGGCTTTATACGCCGCACATAAATGAATATCCGCTTTTTCCGCAAAATTTTCTTGTTCCGTTAAAACCATAAGGTTAAAATTTTTTAAACACACCTCCAGTGCGCGACTTATATCTTTTTTTGAGTTCGAGCAATTTATAAAATTTTTCGGAAAAAACTTTATACCGCCGGCGGACGGTTTTTGATTCGAAAATATCGGCTCAGAGAATTGCCGGATAAAAGCCGCTTTATTAAGTCCCCCGAAAAATACCGAAAGAACGGGCACCGTTTTTTTCTTCTCTTTGTATAAAACCGGAGAAAATCTTACTGAAAAACCGTTCAAAAGAAATGTAGAATTGGGCAACGGTTTTTTTGTTTTTATATGCGCATTGATTTCAAAAAAAATATTTTCCGAACCGGTTGTAAGATTGTAATTGCCGGGATATGTTACGGTTTGTCCGATAAAAAAATCAACGGTTTTGGCGGCATTTTCCGCATAATTTTTTGTAAAAGCGCACATAAAAATTATCACTGTTATTATTCCCGTTCTTTTTATAAATGCATGTTTTGTTTTCATACTTACTATATAAGAATTTTTTTTTATTTTGCATAAAAAGTAAAAGAATCGGGCAGGTTGCACTTTTTGTTTTAGGATGCCGAGAAAAAACGTGGAGCCTTTCTAGGTTCGCGATAGCAGTTATCGAAATTGTAAGTAAAATCCGTTAGATATTTATACAATCCCACACATATAAAAAACCTTGAACGCTTGCGCGTATAAAAGCGAGCCATAGTTTTACGGAGTTCGGCGATAATTTTTCTCCGGCGCTTTGTAAAGATTCGGTTGAACGGTATGCCGCCGGTTCAACCGTAAAAATGAGTTCAAGAGCTTTCCGTATTGATAAACCGTGTACATCAAAACACGAATCGAGTGTACGGCTAAAACAGGACGGAAACACAATACCGCAGTCTTCCGTTAAAGACGAACTATATAATGCCGCTTCAAAATTCCCGCCGCATTCTTTTGCGAAATCGTTTTGAAAAATAAAAAAATTCGGCGCGTAATTGTTTTGCGTTTGTACGGACTTATTTATGCCGAATAAAAATGCGTCCGTTTTTTCACAGTGCGGTTCAAGGCGCAAAATTATTTTTTGCACGGCGCTTATACTTGCATTAACGGCTGCACTATAAGAAGGAGCTGCGCTTAAAACGTTTCCGCACTTTTCAACATTGTTGCGCGGAAAAACGGTTTCGTCTCCCTCGCTGCAGCGCGGCAAAACGTCTTTTACATATTCGGTTTTTAAAGCATCTTTTAAACCGTATATTTTTTTAATTTTTCCCGGAGCCGATATCCATGCTCGTTCGGCGCTGAAACCGGCACAAGGCGTACCGGCTTTTCTTATCGCTTCGATATTTTCTTTTATCGGCACAATTAAAAAATGAGAGCCCGTTTTAAGTTCGGCAGGGAATTCTCCCAACGCAAGCTGCACCGCCGCGCGCGTAACATTGAAACGAGAGGAATACGGAACCGTCCAGCCCGACATATATCCGCCTGAAAGACGGGCGGCTATTTCTCCGATGCAGGCAAAACGTTTTCCTGTTTTTTCATCGCGTCTCCGTAAAAAAATATCTCCTTTTGCGGCTCCGTTTGTAAGCCCTAAGGCTTTTATGCCGAGCTTAAAAACGCGTATAAGCTCGGCCGTTTCTTCTTCCGGATGTGCAGACGGGATAGTATGCCCCATTTCTACAAAATAAGGCGGAAAAAAAATATGGCGGTCTGCAATTGCCGTAACAAAAATTTCGGAATTAACGATAAGCGCTTCAAGAGAGAATTCTTCGCCGTCGATAAATTCTTCCGCAATAATGCGCCCGCTCCGCGAGTATTTTACGGCGTCTTCTGCAGATGCAATAATTTCGTTCTCGGAATAAACCAAACGGCAGCCGCGCGCACCCATATTATCGGCCGGTTTTACGGCAACCGGCAATTTTATTTTTTTATCGTTTAAAATTTTTGCGGCGTTTACGATGTCCAGTTTTTCTATTTCGGTAAATCGGGGAGAAGGAACATGTGCCGTTTGAAAACACTGCCGCATTTTTATTTTATCGCTTGCACAGTATGCCGCTTCAAGCGAATGTCCTGCAAGATGGCAGGCTTGTGCAATTGATGCTACCGAAACAGAAAAATCGGTAGCAGCAGTAAATACGCCGTCCAAACCGCCTTTCGCTTTCAGTTTTTTTGCAAGCGCGACAAGATTTGGGATATCTTTTAAATCGATTGGGAAAAAAGAATCGGCAAGTCCCGCGCAAACCGCATTGGGGTTTCCGTCAACCGCAATAACTTCACAGTTTAGTTCATGAGCTGCATAGATTGCTTTGCTTTGCATAAGTCCCGCACCTAAAATCAGGATGCGTTTTTTTTGGTTTTTTGTTTTCATAAATTAAAATTCTTTGATTTCCATTTGCGGAGGCCTCGAAGCAAATTCCGCACATTTGTCCTAAAGACCTGTCGGTACGTCAAGGAAGCAAGTTTCAATGCCCGTATCGCTTTCAAGCTTTTTTGCTACATGTTTTACGCCTGCAGTTTCCGTTTGATAATGACCGCCTGCAATTACATTGATTTTGTTTTCGAGTGCGGTGTGATACGTACTGTGTCCTATCTCGCCTGTAATATACAAGTCCAAATTTAAGCGGATAGCTTCATCGATTTTTGCGGCGGCAGCTCCCGAAATTATTCCGATCGTTTTTATTTCTTTTTTCCCGAAGGGAAGAATGTGCGCAGGTTTTTCGCCGCACGGGAAAAGGCAGCGGATAGCTTCATCAATTGAAATACCGGTTTTTTCAATAGGAAGGCTTCCATATATGCCGGCGGCACAGTTACCGTAAAAGCCGAATTCTTTTTTGTCTTTAAGATTGAACCGTTCCGCAAGCTCTGCATTATTGCCGTATACGGGGAGCGCATCAAGCGGAAGGTGTACCGCATATAACGCCATATCGGAATCTAAAAGAGTTTTTATTCTGTCGTAATGGTTGCCGGTAAGTAAAAGCGGTGTACTCCAAAAAAGCCCGTGATGCACGAACAGCATATCGGCGCCTCGTTCTCGTGCAAGCAAAATAGTCTGCATACACGCATCGACGGCGAATGCAATTTTTTTTACAGGTTTTCCCGAATTCCGCACCTGTAAACCGTTTTGCGATATATCGGTTTTTGCAAAAAAGTCAATGTTTAAAAGATTTTTAAAATAATCGTCAAGTTCAAATACGTTCATTGTATACTGCCCTAAGCGAATTATATTTGAGTTTGCCGGTATGTTCAAGATGATAGGTGGTAACTGTCTCGCAATGACATTGCATAAAGCGTCTGTTACCTATTCCGAATCGGTTCCGTTTTGCCGGTTTTTCACGGGTATCAAGACGGTCATTTGTGAGGTATCGTCTTTCCTCTTGATTTTTTATTCAAAACTTTTTATAGTATGAGCACAGTTTGTACTGTCGGGCGCCTCTAAAAACTTTGTCGAATTTTTAGAGATATCCCGATATTCTTTAAAATTTTAATGCTTGGAGGGTAAATGTTACCGTTTTATTTTCTTTCGATAGCGACCAATTTGATTATGGGGCTTATTCTTGCGTTTTTTGACAAAAGCAAAAAAGGCGATGAGCCTGCCGACCGTGAGATACCGTTCCCGTTTATGCGTGAATCTACTTTTTTGCTGGTAGTAATTATTTTTTCGGCATTTACTGCGGTTTCAAAACTATTAACGCCCGTCGGTTCAAATATTATTATTCTCGGCGATTTTATTCCCGTCGTCGCGGGGCTTGCCGGTTCTGCGGTATTTTTAGGTCGTTATTTGGAATCTCTTCCGAATGCAAAAACGTTGCCCGACTTTTTTGCTATTTTAAAAAATTACGACGAAATAGTAGGCTATGTTTGCTTGTTTGCCGCCGGATCGCATCTTCTTTTTTCAAAGTTTATTTTTCTTTAAAATCGCAAGTCAAATATATTGAAACGGAGCTGACGGTGAAAAATTTTTTCCGATTTATTCTTGTGTATTTTTTTATCGTTCTTTGCTCTTGTACTAAAACTGACGGATTGCAGGAAGTTGAATTCCCGATCGATTCGGCAATGAATGATGCGAACCGTTTTGCGCTTATAATCGAAACGTATGTGTCGCTTCGGGATAAACCGGGAGATGACGGAATAGCAATTGCCCATGCCCGTCGCCTTGATATTTTTCCGGTTGAAGGTTTGGAGATACTACAAAACGGCGAAGAACAAATTTTGTGGGTTAATCTCGGAACGGGCTGGGTTAAAAGAGAGAGTGTTCAATTATATTCTTCAAAAGAAAAGGTTTTAAAAGCTGCCGAAAAATTATAAGGGGACCCTCTAAAAACTTCGGGTTTTGAAGGTGAACTCCACTCATCGGGTACGCGAAGCTTACCGGTTTCCCTTAAACTTTATTTGCGATGTTTTTCATAAGTCATTGATATATAAAGACCGTCCTATGGAACTTATAAAAAACTATCTATCAGCTTTGCTGATTGGTCAGCTTTGCTGATTGGACTTCTCTATTTGCGAAGGATGCGAAGCAAATCCAACGATTTTTTTACAGATGTCTATAAAAGCGTTTGTCGCCCATTTATGCTCGTTATTTTTTATGCCGATATGTAAGCTATGAAGTCTCTTGCGGTTTTATGTGCATATGCCGTTTCGGAATATGCTTTTATCGAAAACGAAGCCGGAATAACGCCTTTTTTAAAAGTATGTGCGGATGCGGCGCAGTTTCCTCATTGTGAAAAATTAGCGGTTTTAACGTCTCCTGAAATGAGCGGAAAAATCTGTGCGTTTTTAAAAGAAGCGCAGATAAATAAAATAGAATATGAAGTCATCGGTTTAAAAGATTATACGGCATATGCGGTTTTTTCCCAAGCGGCGGATATTATAAAAAATAATGCACAATTTGAACATGTATTTTTTTTGTATGCCGATTTGCCGTGTGTCGATTTAAAATTAACCGAAAGTCTTTTTGCAAATCATATCGAATACCGCGCGGAATATAGCTTTGTTGACGGTTATCCTGAAGGCTTTGCTCCTGAAATTCTTGCAGCGGGACTGTGCGGAATTCTTTCGGATATTTCAAAAGATAATTCCGTAAGTGCCGAACGCAATTTTATTTTTGAGACGATAAAAAAAGATATTAATAATTATGACATTGAAACTTTAATTGCTCCTGTTGATTTACGCCATCTTCGGTTACGCTTTGCCGCGGATACGAAAAGGAATGCACTTTTATGCAGCCGTTTTCCGGATATAAATTCGGATAATTATTCCCATTTGATTTTGCAAAATCGGGAAAAACTTTTTACCTTGCCTGCATATTATTCCGTTGAACTTGTTGCCGAAAGCCCGCTTGCTTCCATTTACAAACCGGATATAAGACATCAAAAAAAAATGATGGAAAAACAAAATGCATTTTCGCTAATTGAAAAAATAGCGGAATATTCCGATGATGCGGTAATTTCGCTTTCCGTTTTGGGCGAACCTTCGCTTTATACCGGCATTGAAGAAATTATCGAAAGAATTTTATCGTATCCTAAACTTTCGGTTTTAATTGAAACGAGCGGTTTATGCTGGTCAAACGAAATAATTGAAAAAATAAAAGATATCGTACATAATTCGGTACCGCGTAAAAATGCAATGCAGCCGATTTATTGGATTGTTTGCATTGATGCGGTAAGTTCTCAAATGTATGCAAAAGTCCATGCTCTGTCTGAGAATGAAGCGAGTATAAAATTAAAACAGGCCGTAACTTTTGTCGACACGTTGCATGCAAGTTTCTTCGACGCGGTATTTGCTCAAATTGTACGGATGAATGAAAATGAGATTGAAACGGAACCGTTTTACCGATTTTGGAAAAATTTAAAAGTGAATGTTATAATTCAAAAATATGATACATTCTGTAAAACCTTAGAAGACAAACGAGTTGCAGATCTTTCTCCGATTGACAGAAACCCGTGCTGGCATATAAAACGCGACAGATATATTTTGTGCGACGGGACCGTACCGCTTTGCAAAGAAGATATTTTTTGCAAAAAAATTCTGGGGAACGCTTTTACGGATGGCTTTGATTTAATTGAAAAAAATGCTTTTAAAATTTATAAAGAACATTTGGCTTGTAAATACGGAGGTTTGTGTGAGTTCTGCGACGAATACTATACCTACAATTTTTGATGAACATAAAATTCCGTATACCATTTTGGGAAAAACCGCCGGAAAAACCGAAGAAAAAATTTCAGTGATTGTACTTAACCGCGGTGCACGGTATTATCTGGCATCGTTGTTTCAAAATCTGATTTCTATGGGATTTAATTCCATCGTCTTTGTTGAAAATTCAAAACGCAATTTTGAACTTGAAACGTTATCCGTGCAATTTCCCGAAGTTAAATTTATCGTTCCGTATGGAGACGTTTCAACAGGTGAGATGATTAACTTGGGAATGTCGGAGGTTTTTTCCGATTATGCGTTGGTTATTTGGAACGATATGGTTTTATCGTCCTCTTACGGTTTTGAAAATTTGATCAACAAACTAGCCGGAGAAAATAGTATGTGCGCGGCGCCTCTTTTGATTGATGCAAATAACAATACTTTGAATGTGCAAATGGTTCCGGCGCTTATAAATGCCGGTTTTTCCACCGAACAATTTTTATGCAGGCATGATTTTACAAAGACAATTTATATGTTCGATTTTGTAGGGATATATAACCGCTTAAAATTTATTGACTCAGGCGGATTTGACTATACGATTAAAAACCCGTATTGGCAAAATTTGGATTTCGGATTTAGAACCTATCTTTGGGGAAACGAGATGGTAATTTTAAATATGCTAAAAATGAAATACGCGGGGAATTTTCCCGTTGAAAATATTTCTGCAGACAGTTCTTATATGACTTTTTATTTAAAAAATCTTGCGCCCGTTTTGGGAAAAGACGGTATGTATCTACCCGGTAAGCGCTTTTTTCACTATGCAAGAAAGTCGGGCGTAAATATATTTAAAGCCTATAAATATTTTAAACAGGTAAGCGGATGGGTTTCCATCAATAGATATAAATTCACCCTTTCTCCTGCTGAGCTGATTTCAAATTGGGAGCCGTTACTATGATCGGATTATATGAAGGAACTGCCGTCATTGTTCAAGCAAGGCTTAATTCAAAAAGATTATTTCGTAAAGCATTGCTGGATCTGGACGGTAAACCGATCCTGTACAGAGTTTTAAGTGCGATGCGGGAACTTCCTGCGGAATATTTTATTTTAGCGTGTGATGTAAATTCAAAAAAAGAATTTCAGCCTATTGCGGATTCTCTTGAATACATTTGTATCGGTGGTCCTGAAGCCGATGTGTTAAAAAGATTTTGCAATGCAATTTCATATATAAATTCGGCTTCGCCCGATAAACCCGTTAAAGCGGTTGTGCGGGTTACCGCCGACAATCCTTTTCTATTTGTGCCGGCTGCGGTTTCTTCAATGCGGCGTTATTATGAATTGGGCGAGCCGGATTATTTTACTTATACGGGACTGCCGGTCGGCAGCGGAATCGAAATATTAAAAGCGGAAACTCTTTTGCAAAGGGATATGCTTTCGTCGGATGCTTATGAGCGCGAACATGTAGGTCCTTCGGTTTACCGGTATCCCGATATGTACCGGTGCATACGTGAGACCGCTCCGTCTAATTGGTATTTTCCCCACGTTTATACGACCGTCGATACGGCTGACGATTACGAGAAAGCCAAACAAATGATGAAATATTTAAGACTGCATAAAAAAGAAGAACCGTTTTTACCGAAAGATATTGTTGAAGCGGCTGATTTCGTAAGCCGGCTTGTCGTATTTTCCCCTTCCGTAACGGAGGGTAGGGGTAGCGGGCATTTGCGTAGAATTTGCGATATTATAAATTCCCTCTCAGGGAAAGTGCGGTGTTTCATTTATATTCCGGAAAAAGAAATTCCCAATTTTTCAAAACAAATTTTAGCCGCAATTCCGTATACTATTATAATTAAAGAACTGCCCGAACGTGCCGCTTTGATTGTGCTTGACCGTTTTAGAACGTCGAGCGAAGAAATGCGTCGGTTTAAACAATGCGGCCCCGTTGCGGTTATTGACGAAGGAGGAGAGGGTAGGGCAGCTGCGGATTTTATTTTGGATATTCTTCCTTCACTGAATACTGAAAATCAAATCGAACTTGAAATTGCCGAGCGCGCAAATATTTTTTCTCCCGCATTTATCCCGCTTCCCACAAAACGAAAAATCATTGCAAAAAAAAAGAATCCGGTAATCGGGAAACGGTTTCATCTTAATCCGCAAGATACAAAAGTTTTAGTAGTTTGCGGCGGAGAAAATTCTTATAGAATGGCGCTGCCTACCGCTAAAATTTTAGCTTCTCTAAAATTTAATGTTACCGCGCTTGACATCAACTTGTCGTTCGACGACATAAAAAACTGCGAAGGAAAAATAAAAACATATTCGCAAATTAAAAATTTAAGCGAACGCTTATGCGAGTGGGATTTAATTGTTACGCATTACGGGTTTACCGCTTTTGAAGCGCTTGCTGCCGGCTGTTATGTACTTTTAATTTCTCCTACCGAATATCATTATAAGTTGGCACTTGCTGCCGGTTTTACCGCATTGCCTCCCGGTATTCCTTCGGTAAGCGGATTTTTATCGGTTTTTTCGCGCGGCATAAAAATTCCCTCATTAATAACTCCCGAATCAAAGCCGCAATCGTTACCGAAACTGATTGAAAATTTATCGTATGGAAGAAAATATTCGTGTCCACTTTGCGGGAGCGGTGAACAAGTCGTCGGCGATGATGCCGAAACTGCTGAAGAAAAAATTGCGATCAAAGACGGCGAAATTGCAGGACGTACGCCCGATAAAACGGTCGCACGCTGTCCGAAATGCGGAATGTATTATCTTTCATTTATAATAGCGCCGCCTAAAAAATATACTAAAAGTTATTTTTTTGACGAATATAAAGCACAGTACGGAAAAACATATTTAGAAGATTTTGACTCGATCAGACGGCAAGGTTTACGCCGAATGGAAATAATTGACAAACTGTATATTGATATTTTTTATAAAAAACGTAGATATAATATTTTCGATAATGAAAAAAAACTTTTAGACGTCGGATGCGCATACGGTCCGTTTATTTCTGCGGCAAAATATTCTTTGTGGTATGCGGTCGGTACCGATGTTTCCGAAGCGGCTGTGCAATATGTGAAAGAGACGTTAAAACTGCCCGCATTTGTTTCGGCATTTCCCGCATTGCCGCCGTCATTTGAATTTCTTTATGAAAAAAAAATCAGCGGTTCCGGTTACGATACAATTTCCGTGCCGCTTACAAACGGAACCTTCGCCGCAGTTACGATGTGGTTTGTTATCGAGCATTTTCAGGATTTGGATTCCGTTTTAAAAAAAATCAATGCACTTTTAATGCCGGGTGGAATATTTGCTTTTTCTACACCGAATTTTGCAGGCATTACCGGAAGCTCTTTTCCGCAAAAGTTTTTTGCGCAAAGCCCCGCCGATCATTATTCGATTTGGGAGGCCCGTACGGTAAAACGGCAGTTGGAAAAATACGGATTTAAAGTTTTAAAAATACTTTCCGTCGGACATCATCCCGAACGGTTTAAATTGTTTTTTCCTTTAAAAAAGAACGGAATCCTTTGGCATATCGTTTTGGCGGTCAGTAAATTTTTTAAATTGGGAGACAGTATGGAAGTGTATGCAATGAAACACGGCACAATGGAGGATATAAAATGAAAAAGTATGTTTTAGCATTTGATCAAGGGACAACCAGTTCGCGTGCGATTTTATTCGACAAGCAGGGAAGAAAGGTTGCATCGGCACAGCAGGAGTTTACCCAAATTTTTCCGAAACAGGGCTGGGTTGAACATGACGCTATGGAAATTTGGGGAAAACAAAGCGGTGTTGCCCGTGAGGTTTTGGAAACTGCCGGCGTTCATCCTGATGAAGTTGCCGCAATCGGAATTACCAACCAACGGGAAACAACCGTCGTTTGGAATAAAAACACGGGCCGTCCCGTTTATAACGCGATTGTTTGGCAGTGTAGAAGAACGGCGAAAATTTGCGATGAACTGAAAGCGGCGGGGCTTTCCGAAACGGTCAGAAAGAAAACGGGCTTGATTATCGATGCTTATTTTTCAGGTACAAAAATAAAATGGATTTTAGATACCGTAGAAGGTGCGAGGGAGCTCGCTGAAAAAGGAGAATTGCTTTTCGGCAATATTGATACGTGGCTAATTTGGAATTTAACACGTGGAAAAATTCATGTAACCGATTATACGAACGCGTCCCGCACAATGCTTTTTAATATCCATACTTTGGAATGGGATGAAAAGTTGTTAGAAGCTCTTCAAATTCCGCGTGCAATGCTTCCTGCGGTAAAGCCTTCAAGCTGCATATACGGATACACCGACGAATATACGTTCGGCGGCGCGCAGATTCCGATTGCGGGCGCGGCGGGTGACCAGCAGGCTGCCCTTTTCGGGCAGACTTGTTTTGCGGCAGGCTCTGCAAAAAATACATACGGTACCGGTTGTTTTATGCTTATGAACACCGGCGAAAATGTTATAGAATCGCAAAACGGATTACTTACAACAATTGCATTCGGTGTAGGCGGAAAAGTAAAATATGCATTGGAAGGCAGCAGTTTTGTTGCAGGTGCGGCGGTACAATGGCTACGCGATGAATTAAAACTTATTTACAATGCGCATGAAACCGAGTATTATGCGCATCTTGTAAACGATACGAACGGCGTTTATTTTATTCCCGCTTTTACCGGACTTGGGGCGCCTTATTGGGATATGTATGCGCGCGGCGCATTAATCGGCTTGACCCGCGGCGCAAAACGGGAGCATATTGTACGCTCGGTATTAGAGGCGATTGCATATCAAACAAAAGATATTTTATCCGCAATGCAAAAAGATGCTAAAATAAATTTGAATTCGTTGAAAGTAGACGGCGGAGCGTCTGCAAATAATTTTTTAATGCAATTTCAGTCGGACATATTGGGCGTTCCCGTTTTGCGGCCTTATGAAAAAGAAACAACGGCACTCGGAGCGGCATATCTTGCAGGGCTTGCAGTCGGCTTTTGGAAAGATCAAAAAGAAATAAGCACTATTCAGGAAATGGAAAAAGAATTTATCCCTGCGATGCAAAAGGAAAAAGCGGATTACCTATACTCAAACTGGAAACGCGCCGTTGAGCGTTCTCTTAATTGGGATAAAGAAAACGGATAGCGGAAAGAGAAAAATGCGGTTTACGGTCGTCAACGGACGGCGTCTTACTTATCCGATGCATTTACCTTGTGCTCGGGTATTTAAGTAATTTGTAGGGCTAAACCTTAAATTTAGAAACCTCATTGGAAAGATTTTCAATACTTACTTTATTTTTCTGTG
>CAUUAT010000058.1:0-13433 GCA_963543195.1 uncultured Treponema sp. | reverse complement strand
GGAATTGAATTGCACAGGGCTCTTCCGCCGGCTCATACCAAGCAAAACTTGAAACAACGGCTGCTTTTAAACGTTTCGGCTTTGATATTGAAAAATAACCGAATGAACCGGTTGTATCCTCCCGCACATCTTGTAATTATCGGCTTTATCGGGTATCTTACCCGTACATTTTGTGAAAAAACATACATAGGTTAAAAGCACCCGCAGACAAAGCCGAATGCGGGCTTAGCGATGTTTTTTAAGATGGAGGTTAAAACGGTATATGGCGGAAAATAGAATTATAAAAGATGTTCCGAATATAGCGGTAGCAATAGGCTCGCTGCTGATTGTTTTTATGATTATCATTCCGCTGCCGACGGTACTGCTTGACCTATTTATGGCTCTTAATTTGATATTCAGTTTGATGATTTTGCTGATAGTCCTGTTTGTGGATAAGCCGACGGAATTCTCCGTTTTTCCGTCTCTCCTTTTAATTTCGACCATATTCGGTTTGGCACTAAATGTTTCATCTACAAGGCTCATTCTAACATACGGAAAAGACTTTGACGGAAAAATGATAGCAGCCTTCAGTCAATTTGTTATAGGTTCTTCGGGGAATCAGGGTTTGGTCATAGGCTTTGTCGTTTTTATCATTTTAATTGCGGTACAAGCCTTTGTCATCACGAAGGGGGCGACCCGTATTGCCGAGGTTGCGGCGCGTTTTGCCCTCGATTTTAACAACACCCGCAGTATGTCCATCGAGGCGGAATACAACGCAGGGATTATAACCGAATCGGAAGCCCGGACAAAAAAAGAAGAATTGCAGCGGGCGACGGATTTTTACGGGGCGATGGACGGCGCAAGCAAATTCGTTTCGGGCAACGTAAAAATAGGTATCTTTATCACGGTTTTGAACGTTGTAGCCGGTTTAATCATAGGTAGAAACGAAGGTTTTTTTAATGCATTACAGATATACACGCGCTTTACGATAGGTGACGGATTATTGGCACAGCTTCCTTCCCTTTTTATATCGGTTGCAACAGGTCTTGTCGTAACACGCTCAGCTTCAACAGGCTCTTTCGGCAGCGACGTAAAAAATCAGTTTTCGCAGAATGCACGCATCTATTACATCGGCGCCGCTACTCTTTTGCTTATGTCCGTGTTGCCGGGCTTCCCGACCGTCATTTTAATATTACTGGCTTTTGTCTTGGGCTTTTTGGGCTGGCGCTTACAGCGTACGCAGAATATTAGAGCCGTTACGGAACGTGAAAGCATAGCCGCAAAAACCGCCGCTGAAAAAACGGCGAAATCGGGTTTTGAGGACTCCAAAACCGTTAACCCTTTGGACGATCTTTCGCTGCAATTCGGTTACGGACTGCTTCCCCTTGTTGATGAAAATAAAGGCGCGGAACTTTTGGCGAGAATAAAACGCATCCGTCAGGAAATAGCTTTGGAAATCGGACTTGTTATGCCGATTATCCGCATTATGGATAATGTAAAATTAGACCCCGATGAGTATTGTTTTACAATTCAGGGAGCGGAAATCGCGCGGGCTAAAATCAGAATAGGCGCCTATCTTGCGGTAAATCCGGGAAATGTTCAGGATGAAATACCGGGCGAAACGACCGTTGACCCCGCTTTCGGCTTGCCGGCACTTTGGATTTCGGAAGAAACCAGAGCGGGCGCCGAAAGAGCGGGTTATACCGTAATAGATCCGCCTTCGATTGTTGCAACGCATTTAACGCACATCATAAAAACGCATGCAGCCGATATTTTAACACGGCAAATGGTAAGCGATATTTTGGATTCGGTAAAAAAAGCAAATCCTGCCGTTGTGGAAGAAATTCAATCGAATGAAAAATTTTCGTTGGGCGAGCTGCAAAAAATATTGCGATGCCTCTTGGCGGAAAATGTTTCTATTCGAAACACCGTTGCAATTTTTGAAACCATTGCCGACTACCGCCGCATAACGGCCGATGTTTATTCAATTGTGGAAAAGGTACGCCAAAGACTTGGAAGACAGATTGTTCAGCAATACATTGATGCGGATAATGTGCTGCGGGCATTTATGGTCGATTCGGAATTTTTACAAACGGTTTTAGCCGGCCGCATCGATACGCTTGACGGTCCGGTGCCTGCAATAGATATCGGGCAAAAAAAAGCATGGCTGCGGGCGGTACAAACCGCATACAATAATTTTAATGCGCAGTTTACCGGTATTGCGGTTTTGCTGGTTCCCGAAGAAGGGCGACTGTTAATTAAGCGGCTTATCGAATATGAAATGCCGATGATTCCCGTTTTGTCCGTGCCGGAAATTCCAAAAGACATTTCCGTAATAGGGATGGGAACTATTAAGCCGGAAGCGTAAAGATAATGGGAAAAGCTCAAAGAACTTCAGTTTTTCACAAGATGCCCTATATTATAAAATTTTTCGTAAAAAAGGAGATGTAAACGGTATGAAAAAAATTTCGACGTTTTCACACGAATGGTCATGGATAAAGCCCGCCGTTATTTTCATTTTGCTTTTATTGCTGCTTATTCCGGTCGGATTTATAAAATCACTTATAAATGAAAGACAGAATTATAAGCATACTGCGGAAGATTCAATAATGGAACCGGTCGGTCGGCAGCCGGTTATTGAAGGACTCGTCGTTGCTGTGCCTTACCAAAAGATATTGGAAACAAAAGATAAAAACGGTATGCTAATAAAAAAGACGAAAACTTTTTATATTATTTCAGCTCCCGAATATTATTCGCTTTCAACGCATATAGCTCCGTATTACCTTTCCCGCGGCATTTTTGACGTCCCCGTCTTTACCGCTGACATACATTTAAAAGCAAAGTTCGATAACTTTGCACTCGCGCAGTTTGACGGTATTGATGAAACCTCAGTCCGTTATGGTGACGCTTTACTGATTTTAGGGATAACAAGTAAAAAGACTTTTACCTCATTGCCGGTAATAAATATTGACGGAGAAAAAATTTTTGAATCTCCTGCAAATCCGGTCGACGCCTCGCCCTTTACAAACGCCGTATATTACACGGTGAATATGAAAAACATAACAGCCGGTTTTACGGTAACCGGATCGATTTCCATTCAAGGGGGACAAAGTTTAAGTATTGTACCGATGGCGGTAAATAACCGATTCGAACTCACATCGACATGGCCGTCTCCGAGTTTTGCCGGCGGCTGGCTGCCTAAAAGCAGGGACATAAAAGAAACGGGGTTTGCTGCCGAATGGGAAATAGCGGGTTTAAGTACCGTTTTCCCGCAAATATGGAATACGGAAACCAATACCGCAAATATTTTTAAAGAGGCTGAACGAGTAATAACAAGTTTTATTACTCCTGTAAATAATTATTCTCAAACGAAACGGTGTACGACATATGCTATTCTTTTTTTGGCGGTTCCATTTCTTGCAATTTTTTTATGCGAATTATGGAGCAAAATAAAAATTCATCCGGTACAATATTTTTTAATCGGTATTGCGGATGCACTTTTTTATTTGCTTTTACTTTCGCTGTCAGAACATTTTTCATTTAAAATAAGCTATTTAATTTCCGCCGCAGGCGTTTGCATAACCGTTTTGCTTTATGCCGCCGCAATTTTTCATGCCGTGAAATGGGGAGTGCTTCTTTCCGGCGTGCAGGCCGTTTCTTATCTGCTGCTTTTCGGAATTCTGCAATCCGAAGATTATGCCCTGCTTATCGGCAGCATCGGAATATTTTGCGTTATTGCACTTCTTATGTTCCTTACACGAAAAGTCGACTGGTACGGCAAATCGGATACGGATATACGGTGATATGCTGCTCGTTTTACCGCTCAGAGAAAAATAAAAAATACCGGTGCAGGCGTACGATACCGATATGCAGTTTTTTTCATCCCTTGCACAATTTTAAAATTTATCTATAATGACGGCATTCATCGGAAATACATCGATTAAAATCGAAAAAAGATTTTATCGGCGCCTTTCCGTAAAACGCGGTACGGGAATTAAAATCTAATGCAGTCGACTCATCTTCAAACGCTTCAAAATACTATCCGCTCATGGAAGGATATGAAAAATGCTTTTACCCGCATTGAAAACGGACAGTACCCATATACCGTGTCGGGACTTTCAGGCGGTTTAACGGGATTTTTCCTTGCGGAATATCTGTATAAAACAAAAAAAGCGGCTCTCGTTGTAGTTCCGACGGAAAAAGAAGCGGAAGCGGTTTGTGCCGATTTGGATTTTTCAAATATCGAAACGTTTGTACTACCGTGGTGGGGAAGTCTTGCGTACAAGCCTATCTCTCAGGCATCTTCCGTTTTTGCTCAACGAGCGGAAATTCTTTCACGGCTTTTGGAAGCCGCAGAAACAAGCGGAACCGATGAAGCTGAATACGCAAAAAAAAAGCCGCCCGTTTTTATAGTATGCCAACGCTGTTTTTTAACGCCCGTTCCGCCCGCCGCATACATAAAACGAACCAAATGTCGGCTGACCGCAGGCGGAAAAGTCGATGTACTGGAAATTGCAGAACTTTTAACCGCATGGGGATATACAAGAGTTCCACGCGTAAGTCTGAGGGGAGAATTCGCCTTACGCGGCGAAGTTTTGGATGTTTGTCTCGCTTCGGCGGCAGGTTCCGGCAAAACCGCCTACCGAATTCAGTTTGATTTTGACACAATCGAAAAAATAAAAACATTCGACGTCGACAGCCAAAGTTCCCTTACGGAATTAAAAAATATAACATTTTTCCCGGTAAAAGAAGTCGTCTGGAATGAAAAACTCATTTCCGCTTTAGAGAAAAAATTAAAAACGCTAAAGGAATTTTCATCCGATGCTTTGCGGATTATCGCGCATCTAAGAGAACATAAAACATTTGAAGGAGAAGAAATTTTTTATCCGCTGTGTTTTGAAAAACCCGCCTCGCTCTTGGACTATCTTCAAGACGGGAACGGGGTAACCGTTTTTTATCTGGATTACGACAGGCAAAAAAATTCATCCGAAATTTTATTGCGCGAATATATGGGGCTTTATAAAAAAACGAAAACCCAATACGATGAAAATGAAAAACGGCGTGCGCTTATTCCCGAATATCCGGAACCTGAGCGGCTTTTATTTTCGTTTGAAAAATTGGCAAGTATGTATAAGCGATCAATCTTTTTTAAAACCATTCAAGATTCCGAAACCGTCGCCTCGCACAAGAATGCTTCTTTTATTACGTTTCATTGCGAACCGCCGCGAAGTTTTTTTGGAAACATTGCATACTTAAGGGAAGAGCTTGCCGCCCTTTTACAGGCGGATAGGACAATTTACATTTTTGCCGAAAGCGATAACCAAGCCATGCGCATTCAAGAAATATTACATGAACCCGCCGTTCAAATTGTACCGTTCAATCTTTCCGCGGGCTTCGGAATTCCCGACATAAAAATTTCGGTTATCCATGAAAATGAAATTTTCGGTCGCCGCAGAAGAATTCCGAAATCGGTAAAAACCGCAAAAAGCAGTGTTATTGACACCTTTATTGAATTAAATCCGGGCGATTATGTCGTGCATATAAATTACGGCATCGGAAAATTCCGCGGAATTGAGCGTGTAAAAATTGCCGATACCGAGCGCGATTACATAAATCTTTTATATGCAAATGATGAAACGGTTTTTATCCCGATTGAGCAAGCCGATATGGTGCAACGATATATCGGAAATGAAGGCGAAGCGCCGCACTTGGATATACTCGGCTCCAAATCGTGGGAAAACAGAAAAAACCGCGTTAAAAAATCCGTTGAAGATATTGCCGCAAAATTAATCGATTTATATTCAAGACGGAAGGCGAGCGCAGGGTTTGCTTTTCAAAAAGATGATGAATGGCAAATTGCGTTTGAAGCCGCTTTCCCGTACGAAGAAACGGATGACCAGCTTACTTGTATCGAGGATGTAAAGGCCGATATGGAAAAGCCCGTTCCGATGGATAGGCTTATTTGCGGTGATGTCGGCTACGGCAAAACCGAAGTTGCGATGCGGGCGGCATTTAAGGCTGCAATGGGCGGGAAACAAATTGCGTTTTTGTCACCGACAACCATTTTAACGGAACAGCATTTTGAAACATTGAGTAAACGTTTTAAAAATTTCCCCGTGAAAATTGCGCGGCTTTCACGGTTTATCCCCAAAGCGGAGCAAAGAAAAATTTTGGAAAAATTAAAGGCGGGCGAAATCGATATTCTGGTAGGAACTCATCGCATTATTCAAAAAGACGTCGTCTTTAAAGATTTGGGCTTAATGATTGTAGACGAAGAACAGCGGTTCGGCGTAAAAGATAAAGAAAAATTAAAGGCTCTAAAACACAATGTGGATTGCCTTTCACTTTCCGCAACACCTATTCCTCGGACGCTTCATATGTCACTTTTGAAAATCCGCGATATGAGCGTTATTGCGACGCCGCCGCAAAACCGTAAACCGGTTGAAACCGTAATCGAAGAATTTAATCCTGAAAAAATTGCCGAAGTTATTAGACGCGAATCGGCGCGTGGTGGACAGGTTTTTTATCTGCACAATCGGGTAGAAACGCTGGAAGATACGCTTTATATGCTGCAGTCACTTTTGCCGGAAATTATAATCGAAACGGCGCACGGACAAATGCAAGCCTCCGAATTGGAAGAGATTTTTGAACGGTTTAGCTTGGGCGGTTTTCAAGTTTTAATTGCAACAACAATCATAGAAAACGGCATCGACATTCCTAATGCAAACACAATTATTATCGACAGAGCCGATATGTACGGCGTTTCGCAGCTTTATCAGCTGCGCGGACGGGTCGGCCGCTCGGACAAAAAAGCGTACGCGTACCTTTTATATCCCGAAGACAAAGCGCTTTCGGAGCTTGCAATGAAGCGCTTACAAGTTATTTCGGACTTTACGGAATTGGGTTCCGGTTTTAAAATCGCAATGAAAGATATGGAAATACGCGGTGCCGGAAATCTGCTCGGCAGGGAACAATCGGGCGATATTTATTCGGTCGGATTTGATTTATATCTACGGCTTTTGGACGAAGCAGTGCAACAACTCCAAGACAAAGATTATGAACCGTACCGAGAATCCGTAATTGAGCTTGAATATTCCGGTTTTATTCCCGACACGTACATTAACATTCCGGAAACCAAAATGGAAATATATAAAAAAATTGCAGCGGTAAAAACGCAAAACGATTTGGATAAAGTGTATGCCGAAATATCGGACCGTTTCGGCCCCGTTCCTGAAGAAGTGGAAAGTCTTTTGGCGCTATCCGAAATTAAAATTATTTGTAATAAACTTTCAATTTCAAGCTTAAAAGAACGGAAAGCTGCCGTCAGTGTTGAGTTCGCACGCGTTTCCAAAATCTCCGTTGATAAACTGTTACGCATAATAAAAGAGTCCGGCGGCAGAGTAAGCCTTAATCCGAAAGCGCCCAATGTTCTTGTTTTACAAACGGGAAAAATCGGCTTAAAGGAAAAAAGCGAATTTATACGGGAAAAACTGGGGCGACTGCTGTAGGGATATATTTATTTCAAAAAATACAGGAACCGTCAAATTGAGCATAAGTCTGCCTGGATTGCTTCCGTTTCAATTTTATAAATGCCGTTTTCAATCCTTGCTTTGGTTCTCCAATTTCATTATACACATCAGTATACCGCCGGATTAAATTATTTTTACATATCTCATTTCGGGAGCCTTTAAGTCTTTATGGACTTGGGTTTTGCCGTCTGGTTTAAATCCGTGACGTTCATAAAAATTTCTTGCAATCCGGTTTTCTTGAAATACCCAGATATATAATTCATGGATGCCTAGCTTTTCTGCCTCTTTTTCAAAATAATTAATTAATTTTGAGCCTACTCCCGATCTTTCAAAGGCTTTTTCTACATAAATAGCCATTAACTCAAACCGTCAGGCTTATCATTATCTCGGCACATTCCCGTACGCATCATCCCTTTTATTATCCCATCCCCATCATCTTTATAAACATATAGTTTTGATGGGCTGCTTTTAGAGTTAAACTCCTGTTTTAAGCGGTCGATGGATTTTTCAACCGATATTTTACAAAACAAAAAACTATCATCAGCAATACCTCTGTAAGCATTCCGCCACCCGTAAATATTGATTTCTGCGACCCTTGATATGTCCTTTAATTCTGCAAGCCTGACCATTGTGTTTTCCTTAGGTTATTATAAATTAAGATTTTGTTTTAAGGGCGTCTTTAAAAACTGAAGTTTTTTAGATACACCCTTGAGTATTCATAGATTATTTCATCGATAAATTCAAGGTAGCTGCTGTTTACCGATGAAATATCTCCGATATCCGTTTTTCTATATTTTTCAAATTCATAAAAAGAATTTTGAATTTGCTCATCGTTTTCTTCCTTTAAAACTATCGGCATTATTTTTTCATTTCGGCAATGATACAAAGCATAGTCCGTTAAAATTTTTGACAATTCTGCATCGATTTTGTTTTTTGTTTCTGTGTAAAAGGAATAATACCTATTTAAATTTTTAGAAACAAAGTGATCCGTAAATATATGGAAATCGACTCCCTTTAAAAATGAGGACGGAGCGTAATTATGTTTTTTAATAAAGCTTTCAAGTAATTTAGGATTATATCCGGTTCCTTTTTGAATAAAATGGCTTTTATAGTATTCTTCTTTTTTGCTTAAGTCATATAGATCGGGATATATTGCACCATAATAAAAATATTCTTTCCACTTAATGTCGTTTGTTTTTTCGAGATATTTTTTTGAAATAAGTATGTGCGAAATTTTATCCGGCATTATTTTTGTCCATACAATAAAACGATGTTTAGCTAGGCAGACGCTATTTCGGCTGCCGAAGTTAAACCTCCCTTATTTTATATTAACCGATATCGGACATAAAAGCAAGCGGAAAAATATACATGCCATGGAAATCAATTTTTTGGACAGTTTCCTTAAATTTAGCTGCGATGTGGTCGGTAGAAGCAATACGCCGGCTTTTAGATATGCACTTTGATAAGGATAGATGCAGGGTTCAGAGTAAAACACACAACAAAACATCAACATGCTGCGCAAGATGAAGCTCAACCTCATCCACATATACAAGCGAGAAACAGGGGGAAAGCGGCCTTTGAACGGCATTATATTCTGCGCTCTTATGGACCCTTATGATTTATTAGCTGTTTTTGGCAAAAATTGATTTCCGTGTATATTGACAAATTCTCACTTATTGCTATAGTAATGTCCGCTTTGTTTTTCCTATGTCATTCAGCCAACGGACTTTCAATCCTAAACGGAGAGGTTTATGCACGGTTTTATTTTGGCGTTGCAATTTTTTACGCGCATTCCGATTCATATAAACAGTGAGTTTTCGGAAAACAATTTAAAAAAGGCGTTTTTCTTTTTGCCTGTACTCGGCGGCATTATCGGCGGCGTAACGCTCTGTCCGCTTTATTTTATTCCAAAAAAATATCTTGTCGCTGCAACGGTTATATCGGCCGTTGTGTATTTAGCGTTGACAGGCGGTTTACATATTGACGGTGTGGCCGATACTGCGGACGGCTTTTTTTCCGTACGGCCGCAAAAAGAAAAAATATTGGAAATTATGAGCGATTCGAGAATAGGCAGCTACGGCGCACTCGCGATAATCGTTGTATTTTTATTCCGGTGCGTATCTTATATGCTACTTGCCCACACGACGGGCGTTTTAATTTTAACGGGCATTATTTCCCGTCTTGCCGGCTTAGGCGTTGTTGTTTTCTCAAAGCCTGCAAAGGAAACGGGATTAGGAGTTTTGTTTCATAAAGCCGCTTCCAAAAAAAGTTTTTTCTTTTGGCTGACTGTCGTTTGCTTTTTATGTTTATTTACGCCCGAAATCGCCTCGTTTAATTTTATAAACCGGCATATAACCTTGCACACATTTTTATACCGGATTCGGTATATGCTGTTTCCCTTCATTGCATTTATCGTAACGTTTTTTATTGCAAGAATTTCATACAAAAAAATAGGCGGAACCACTGGAGACGTAAACGGCTGCGCCGTAGAACTGACGGAAACCGCAGTTTTGCTTTCGGCGGCATTCATTCTAACGTAAGAAGGCTTACGACTCAAACAAAATGAAAATAATTTTAATCAGGCACGGAATAACCGTTACAAACAAAAAAAAGATTTACAGCTTGGACGACTCGCCTTTGGCAGATGAAGCATATCCCGCTCTTGACGCTCTTAAGAAAAAACTTGAGTCGTACGAATTTGAAAAAGCATATACAAGCCCTTTTAAACGAGCGGTACAAACGGCGGAATATCTCGGACTTAAACATATATACGCCGACACGCGTTTACAGGAATATAATTTCGGTGTCTTTAAAGGACTGACATTTGCCGAAGTCGAAGCGGAATATCCTTTTGAAGCTAAAAAGTGGATTGAACAGAACGAAACCTTTTCTCCGCCTCAAGGGGAAACTTCTTTGGAACATTTTACCCGTGTTTCTCAATTTTTAAATGAAATTACTTCACAGGATAAAAACTGCATAGCGGTAACTCACTATGGAACAATTACAATGGCTTTGGCGTGGGCACTTGATAATTTTTCTTTTCGTAATAAGTTTTCGCCGAAAAATGCTTCAATTACGGTTTTGAGTGTTTACTCAGGGAAAAAAACGATAGAAGCCGTCAATGCATAAAAAATCATTTCGGTCGTACCTTTTTCATTTTTCCGTTTACATAATGACAGCCGGTTTATCCCTGCCGTTCGCAGTAAAGAGACGTTCCAGACACTCCCTTAAATCACTTCCGCCGTATCTTAAAACATAAAAAAATGCTATACTGCAAATATTATGAATGATTTTATTGCTTTATGCGCGGTCGGTGCGGAACCCGTTTTGACAAATGAATTAAAACATGCAGGATTTAAGCCGTACAACAGACTGCCGGGCAGAGTTTTTTTTACTTCAGACGAGACGGATATTTTTTTTGCAATGTTTAAAGCGAATTATTTTTTACGTACCGCAGACCGGATTTTTATGTTGATGAATACTGCAAAAGCCGAAAATTTTGATGAACTGTTTGCACTCGTATTTGCCGTCGATTGGCATAATTATTTTCCCAAAGACGGACGGATTATAATTGATAAAGTGCGGACATTTAAATCAAAGCTTTTTTCCGAGCACGCCGTACAATCCGTTGTGCACAAAGCTTTATGTGAAAAACTTTGCAAAAAGTGGAATATGCACATGCTCCCCGAATCGGGTGACAAATTCATTGTGCGCATCTATATAGAAAATAACAATGTTTACATTTGTCTCGATCTTTCAGGAGAGCCGCTTTATAAACGCGGTTACAGATTAAGCGGCGGTACGGCGCCTATGAGGGAAACGCTTGCGGCAGTTTTGTTGCAAATGCTGCAATGGAAACGCAAAATCCCCTTGCATGACGCTTTTTGCGGTTCCGGAACAATCCCCATCGAAGCGGTATGGTATGCGTACAATATCCCGCCCGGTATTGCACGCAGCTTCGCTTTTGAAAAATTTACATGTTTTGCTGCCGATAAATCGAAACGGATTTTAACCGAAGAAAAAGGAAAAGCGGTGGCGGCAATTAGGACCGATTGCCTTGCAAGAATTACGGGCTCCGATATTTCCGCAGAAGCGGTTTCTCTTGCAAGAGCAAATGCGGAACGGGCATGTATCATCGCAGGACGAGAATTAAGCGAAGCCGGAATTACGCATCATATCGAACGCCCCGATTTTATTCAGTCCGATTTTACAGAGCTTGAATCTCCTTACGACTTCGGCATACTTTTATCAAATCCGCCGTATGGTGAACGGCTGGAAAGCGAAGAAGAAGCGCTTACGTTGTATGCGGCAATGAGCAATATTCCTCACAATTTTCCGTCATGGAAACTGGGAGTTATTACAAATAAACCCCAGTTTGAAAAGATTTTTTGCAAAAAAAATAAAGATGCGGTTTTAAAAAAACATATTCTCCGCGGCGGCAATATGGAAACGGTTCTTTATATCTTTGATAAAAGAACACCTTTAAAAAAACGTTAGATTTTTACGTGAGTAAATACGGACCGATAAAGAATTTTATTGATTGTCTACATAATCGGGCAGCCTTTTTTCGATGCTTGTTACGGTCTTGTTTAAACGCATTAGAAAACAGCTTATAATCAGCAAGATTCCCGATATAATAAAGATAAGACTTATGCCTCTACCCTTTTCTTTCATAAGAGGTTCAAAAACATGATCGGCAAGAGGGCCTGCACATAGATAGGCGATCGGTGTAATTGCCGTTAAAATTGCAGTCATAAGGGCCCCAACCCGCCCTAAGACATTTCTTTCTATCTTTATTTGAAAAATAGACATGAGAAGGGTGTTTACATAGGGAACGGGAAACATAAAGATAAAAAAGCCTGCCGTAATTATAATCCAGTTGAGTGTAGCTCCTGAAATTATAAACCCTATGCTGCACAAGGATAATATCAAAAGAATACGTTTTATTTTATTTTTAGTATCGGGAATGAGACTTGAACAAAGTCCTCCTAAAAGCATGGCAAGGCCTATACCGGCTTCTACATTACCGTAAATTTGAGAATTATAAACACTCATCATAAGCGGGCCTAGCAAAATCATTGAAAGGCTTGCAATGAAATTTAAAAAAGCAAAAAAAACTATCATCTGCATTAAACCTTTTTTTTGTATAAGATAGTTCCATGCGTATTGCATATCTTTAAGAGCCGCCAAAACTAAAGAGTCCTTAGTTTTTTCGACTGAGGGTTGAGGTATTTTTATAAAAACAATTGAAGCTAAAGCAAAAAAGAATGAAACAAAATCGATTATAAATAATCCTTTTAATTCTATCAGAGGATATAAAAAGCCTGCTATAATCGGAGCCAATAAATTTCGTATTGCAGATGAAAACTGTAAAAGCCCGTTAGCTTGTGTAAGTTTATCGGAAGGTACAAGCATGGGGATAGATGCACCGAAGGCCGGATTTTGAAATGTACCCAAGGTTCCTGAAATAAATACCAGTGGATAGACCATCCAGAGTTCAAGTTTGTTAAAGATAAGAAGGGTGACTATTAAAATTTTTAAAAAGGCATCAATACTGTCGGTAAGAAGAATAATAGCCTTACGTTTTTTTCTATCGGCAAGAGAGCCTGCAAAAGGTGCAAACAATAAAGCCGGTAAGACCGTACACACTGCACTCATTGCGAACGATTCAGCACTCCCCGTTTTTTGAAAAATCCATATTCCGAGTCCGAAGGCGGAGAGAGCCGAACCCAACATCGAAATAAATTGTCCGAACCAAATAACTATAAACGTCTTCATCGTGTTTATCCTAAAAACCTGTTCCTTTATATTTTGATACAGCTGATTTCCTGTGTTTTATATATTTTGGTAATATTTTTAAGTTCCAGTATAGGGAGCCTCTAAAAACATCAGTTTTTAGAGGGTTTCCTTAAATTTAATTTGCGA
>CAUUAT010000057.1:0-13662 GCA_963543195.1 uncultured Treponema sp. | reverse complement strand
CAGTGGAGAAAGCCATTTAATACTTTTTACTGTTCCTTCACTGAGTCGCCTAAACCGTTTATCGGGAAAATTGTTCGAGCCGAACCATTCGGGATGCGCAAAATAAATTGTGCCGCCGTCTTCATATAGAAACGTTTTTGAATCGGGCGCCCAGCTTACGGCATACGAAGTGGCGGCATTTTTTTCCGAAAGAATATATTTGCGACCGGTTATCGTGTCGATTAAAACAAGTCTGCCGAAAACCGGATCGGAGGGTTCTACAAGGGTAAGCCATTTTCCGTCGGGACTCGGCTGTACGTTTTTTATAACCGCGGGCTTTGCCGAAGCCGCAAAGGAAAATTCTTCCGTTCCGGGCTGCATATAAAGAGCGCCCGACTGAATATCCAAACGGGCTATGCCGAAACGGTTTGATAACTGCAAACACGTATTGTTTGCTAAAAGTTCAAGACGTTCCGGAAAAAACGTTAATTGTTCTATTTTATTTTTCCGTTTTGAATATAAAAAAAGTGTTTCATACGAATATGAATTAAAAGAGTCCGTTTTTACGGAAAAAAGAATATCTCCTGCTTCATTTAAACTTGCAGCCGTAAAAGACTGTTCGGAGAATAAACTTATTCCGTGCAATACGTGTAATATAGCAAAGATAAAGAAGCCGCACACCGTTTTTTTCATTACATTCTCCCGCAACATTTATTTTTTACCGGTTTCCGTTAAGTTAAGATTTATCAGTTCGGTAAGCTCTTCTTCAAGTTTATCCAAAGACGCTTCCATTGCTTCAATTCTTTCAACGGTATTATGAAACTGCATTTTTTTTATCTTTTCAAAAACGGCATCCAGCGCCGCCGAATTTTTATCAGTTTTTTCCATACAAACAAAACCCTTTTTTAACTAATCAGTGCGGTGATATTTTTGCGAAATTCTCCCGAAGTCGTTTCTCCGTCGATAAATGTTTTTATTTCTTGCCGGACATGTAGCGGAAACCGTGCCCAATATTTTTCAGGCCAATTTCCCATCGCTCGTCTCAGTCCTTCATCTTCATTTTTCGGCATTTCTCCAATGCTGAATGAAACAAATTGTAAAATCATTTCATACAATACACCGGAGGGAATGCCGCCTATCTTTCCGTCTTTCGCTAGCGATTTTATTTTTCCGTCATACGAGCCGTTTTCGGGAATCCATGAATCGACAAGCGCGTTCATTTGTTCCGGTGTAAGCTCAGGCGCTTCTTTTTGAAGCATATCGGCAGCAAAATTCCGAAACGTACGGCGTACACCTTCCAAACTTGTTCGAATTGATCGGTCGATAGATTCGGACATTTGTTTCGCCATGTTTTTAGGGTTTATTGCGGAAAGACCGCTTATTCCCGCATCATGGGAAAGCTCTCCGTTTTTTCTTTCGACGGCGGCGGCAATCAATTCCAACTCGCGTTCTTCTGCTCTATTCAGAATATAGTCGACTATAAATAAGAGCTCTTTATCCGCATTTACATGAGTTGTCTGTCCGGTATTTTGCATAGCTTCAATCATTATAAAGGGCAGTATACACTTTTTTTTTGAAAAAAGAAAGTGTATAAAAACGGATACGAAGACCGCCCGTTGCAAAGCTTACGGGTTGTTACTAATTACTTTTTTTCGTAAAAGATATACGAAAAAAGGTCCTCCGATAAGCGCCGTCAGCGTTCCGACAGGCAATTCCAAAGGGGCTGCGGCAGTGCGGGCAAAGGTGTCGGCGATAAGTAAAAACACTCCGCCGGTAACGATTGAAAACGGGAGTACGTATTTGTAGTTCGGACCGGTTATAAGCCGCACGATATGAGGAATTACCAAGCCGACAAAACCGATAACTCCTGCAAGCGAAGTGGAAATCGCAGCCAAAAAAGCGGCGGTAAGCGACAGCAAAAGTCTGCCTGCCGTTATATTTAAACCGAGACTGATCGCTTTTTCGTCTCCGAATAAAAGCAAATTGCAGGAGCGGACGGAAAGCAAAGCCGCCAACAGCCCTATGAGTGAATACGGCAGAATGATTTTAACGTCATTCATGCTCCGTCCCGAAAGACTTCCTGAAAGCCACAGCATTATAGTTTGGATTTTATCATTATTTAAAAGCGTAATAAGATACGAGACACCCGCTAAAAATGCGTTTACGGCGACACCCGCTAAAATAAGGCGTACCGTTTTTATGCCGCTTTTCCATGCAAGAAGATACACTATGACCGCCGCTCCCATTGCACCGAAAAAAGCGAATAGCGGAGCCGCTTGCGTAAAGCCGGGAAATATTAAAAGGGCGAGCAAAAGAGCGAGCCGTGCACCCGCCGAAACACCGATAATACCCGGATCTGCTAAAGGGTTTTGGATAACCGCTTGGAATAAAGCTCCTGCGGCGGCAAGGTTCGCTCCGACGATAACGGCTAAAATTATGCGCGGCAGCCGTACTTCCCAAATGATTATTGCCGCCTGCCGTGTGTGCGTTTTTTTAAAAAAAACGCTTCCGATTTCGTTTAGTGGAATTTTCGTGCTGCCGAGCAAAACACCTGCAAATACCGCCGCTGCAAAAAGAATGATGAGCGTAAAAGCGAAAACAATAATTTTTTTCCGTCTGTATTCCGCAATCATTATTCTGCCGCACCGTTTGTATCATATATCAGCTCTTTTAAATTCTCTATTGCGAACATTATTTTTATATTGCGCGAAACGATATAAAGTGCACTGTCCAAATCGTATATTTTACCTTCTTTTACGGCTTTTACTTCCCGCCAAATACGGCTGCCGGCAAATTCCTTACGCAACGCCGCCGCCGTGTCTTCGGGGCGAGTATGCGTAAGACGGATTATCACATCCGGTCGGTGCTTGATGATTTCTTCTATATTTATCGGTACGTACGGCTTATCGAAATTGCCGATATCGTCTGCAATATTATGGATTTTTAAAAGCCTCATCAAACTACCGGTATAGCAGTTTTTGGTTCCCATCATCAGTCTTTTAGGCGAACCTAAAATCATTAAAACCTTCGGACTTTTTTTACCGCTTATCGAACGGCGCACTTCAAGTGCTTTTGTTTCAATAGTTTGAATAACGCGTGCGGCTTCTTTTTCTTTCGATGTAAGGGTACCGATTCTTTTTATGGAATGAAGGGCTGCCTCGTACGAATCCAAAGCAACATATTCGACTTTAATACTTTGATTGATAAAAATCTTATCAAGCGCGGGCTTTGAGCCGAGTGACGCTAAATATAAATCGGCGTTCAGCATTTTTACCGTTTCAATATCGGGTTTCATCGGGTTTCCGATTCGAATGCATTTTGAATAAAGAGAAGGAAGACCGTGACGGCTCGACGGAACGCCGATTACATTTTTGTAGCCGAGATCGTCAAGGATTTCCGCAATTGCCATTGTTCCCGCTATTACCGCAGGTGTTTGCGCATCTCCGGTTTTGTCGGGCAGTTCCTGCGTTCCCCATGCAAATACGGCATGTGTATTTTGGGAAAAAATCGCCGAAATAAAAAACAGTGTAAACGCTAAAAGGCATCTGGATTTGCTCATAGTTTCCGGATTTTATAAAAACGAATTGAGAATGTCAAGGATTTAAAGATTCAGCGGACATTAAAAAAATTCAGGTTTTGAAGAATGACCTCTTTATTTCAAAGGATACGGAGCAAGTCCAACGAAGTTTTAGAAGTGCTCATATACCGGTAAAAGAATAAGCAAGCCTTACCTGTTACCTTTTTTCAATTTATATTTTTAAGTGATTATCATAGAGCATGCCGGTTGTTTCGCATTAGGATTGATCGGCGTGTTCCATGTGCAGTTGATGCGTGCTACGGTCTTTATATATCAATGACTTATGAAAAACATCGGAACTTAAAATCAAGGAAAACCGGTAAGCAAAGCTTACCTTCTAAAAACTGAAGTTTTTCGAGATTCCCAGGAGTTTATATGAAACGAATTTGTGCGATTGTTGCAACTTTAACGACGGTTTTGTTCTTTGCGGCATGCCGGACGACCGGTTCTTCCGTAGTGTACGGTGCGGGAGAAGATATTTTAGCTCAAACCGGAATAGGGCAGCTTCTTTTAGAACTGCGATTTTCCGCAATTGATTTGGACGGAAAGACGGTGACGGATGAGGTGTTTAAAAAATATGATGTTACGCTGGTAAATATTTGGGGAACTTTTTGTAAGCCGTGCTTATTTGAACTGCCGGAACTTCAGAAGGCTTATCAAAAATATGCGGCAAGAAACTGTGGAGCACTTGCTTTAACGGCTGATGTATTTATAGGAGATGCAAAAAGCGTTAATACCGCAAAAAAAATATGGAAGGACAGTGCATGTACTTTTCCGGCGGTGCAAAGCACGGAAGAATTACAGGCGCTCTATGAAAATATTTGCACTTTTCCGACAACATTTCTTGTCGACCGAAACGGAAAACTTATAGAAGGTTCCGTCCGAGAAGGCTCTATGACTGAAAAGGAATTTGAGGCTTTGTTTGAATACGGCTTAAGTTTTGTAGGCGAAGCGGTAAAGCGGTAAAAAAAGCAAGGGAAAGCCTTTCCGGTTTGAGCGATACTTTCCGCACATTTAGTATTCTTCCGCCGAAAATTCTTTATCCGTAATCTTAAATTCTATGAAATTTTTTTCACTATTTGCAGTCGGTAAAATCTTATTTTCTTTTAAAAAGAAAAATACGGCGGCTTTAATTTCGGGAAGGGAGTGTAACAGGGCCTTGCCGTTTTTACTTCCTAAAACGAAACAAGCGGTTGAAAGTGCATCGGCGAAAACGGAATCTTTACAGATGACGGAAACGGCATTTACATCCGTTTTTGCAGGATAGCCCGTTCTCCAATCCAAAATATGATGATACAAAATTCCGTCTTGTTCAAAATAGCGTTCGTAATTTCCCGAAGCTACAAGCGAGGTATCTGTAAGTGCAACGGTCATTACCGAACCGGTTTTGCCGATAATGGGATTTTTTATGCCTATTTTCCAATTTTCGCCGGCAGGATTTTTCCCGATTGTCAGAATATTTCCACCTAAATCAATGAGTGCATTTTTTATTCCCGCTTCGATAAGTAATGCAGCGGTTTTGTCTGCAGCATAGCCTTTTGCGATGCCGCCGAGGTCAAGTCGCATTCCTTTTTTACGTAAAAAAACCGTATTATCTTTAAGAATAATGTCGCGGTAGTCCAAAAGCGGAAGAATCGAATTTATTTTTTCTGGTTCGGGCACAAGCAGTTTTTTTTTATCCGCCGGATTGTCATCGGTTTGAATTAAAGCGGCTTCGGTAAAACCTATATTCCATAATTTTACCAACGGTCCAATTGCAGGATTAAAAGCACCGTCCGTTTTTTCGGCGAAAAATAAAGCAGTTTTCACAAGTTCGTACAGTTCGTCGGAAACACGCAAGGGGGCAATGCCTGCAAGCCGGTTGACTTTTTCAAGTTCAGACCGGTTGACTTTTTCAAGTTCAGAAGTGTCTCCATCGCGGCAGTTTGCACTAAAAACGGATTCCAGCCGTTCAAGTTCGGTAAATGCCGAATCCAAAATTCCTTCCGATTCAAGTTCGGTCTTTTCCGTTAAGATTCTGATTCTGCAAACCGTTCCCAAAACGACTTCGGTTCGTGCGTATTCTTTAACTCCGGCTGCGCAAGAGCTTGCGAGCAAAATAAAAAGTGCCGTAACACACGCTGCTGCAGAAAAGGTCTTCAGTGTAAATTTATATTTTTGAAAGTGCAGCGGCTTTTTTTTCGTCGGCTTAAAAACGGAATTATCGTTTTTCTTCATTATTTCGTCGCTGCCGTACCCGCTTCGGTTTTTCTTTGTTTTATTGTTTGAATAATAAACGTAACGGCAAGTCCGATTACACTGCAGACGATGCAGGCATCAGCGGTATTAAAAGTCGGCCAGCGCTCCATACCGAAAAGTCCGAAGAATTTTACGTCAATAAAATCTACAACGCCTTCGGTCCGGAAAAATCTGTCAATAAGATTTCCGAAGCCGCCGCCGATAATTCCGCAGACAAACCAGCGCTGTAGTTTTGTAAATTCTTTTGAGGTGAAATAAAACACAATCAGCAAGACTAAAAGAATCACCGGCAGCACGCCCAAAATAAGACGGCGGGCGGAGCCTCCTAATTCCGAGCCGAAACTGAATGCTGCGCCCGGATTGTACACAAGCTGTAACTTTAAAAAATCACCGAAAAACGAACGGAAATCGGCGTACGGCTCCATATATTTTACCGCTAAAAATTTAGTTGCTTGATCGGCGGCGATTGTAAGTGCCGTAAGCAAAAACGGCAAAAAATATTCTTTTTTATTTTCCATTTTTATTCCTTACACCACGTAAAGGTTATGCTCTTTTGAGCGGCGCGTATTTACATATCTGGTTAAATCCGTCATATTTTGTACGACAATTCGGTCATCATACACCGAAATTCTGCCTTGATCGATAAATTTACGCATACTATCTTCGGTTTCGTCTTTGGAAATTCCCGCCCACCGCGAAACTTCATCCATCGTGATGTTAAAAGTACGCATTTCGGTAGACCTGTCTATATTCGGCGTTGTCTCGTCCAGCATTAAAAAAACGTCGGCAATTCGCGCAGACTTGTCCTCGATCGTCAAAATCATAAAGCGGCGTTTTTGCGTATAAATGCGTTTGACGAATGTTTTTAAAAGGCGCATGGCAATTGCAGGATTTCCCGTCATCAATATTTCAAAATTTTCTTTGTTGAATTCAAGAGCGGTTACTTCATCATAGGCAATAGCGGAAGCTGAGCGCGGCGAATTATCCAAGATGGCCATTTCTCCGAATATTTCTCCGGGTTGTAGAATATCCAAATTTTTTTCAAAGCCGTTTATAATTTTTATAAGCTGAACCCGTCCCGACTGAATTAGATAGAAGGATGCGCCCGGCTCGAATTCCGAAAAAATAACCGAACCCTTCGGAAATTTTTTAGCGAAGCGCGAAAAAGAAGAAAAAAGGTCGGACATACTAAACTCCTTTCGTTAAGTTTGCACTTTCGGCTTGCAGTTCTTTTATTTTCGGCGCTAAAAGCGGTCCCGCAAGCAATAAGGCTTTATCATAAAAAGCGAGGGCTTTATCGGGTCTATTCATATTCCTGTAACACAGCCCTAAATACATAAGCGCATCTGCAACCTTAAGCGACTTCGGGTTTTGGGAAATAAAACCGGTTAAAAGCTGTAAGCAGCGCACATATTCTTTTTGTTCCAGCAAGCAGCGCCCTGCGCCTATATACGCATCTTGCGCGATATCTTCGGCGGAACCGGATTCTATTACCGAATGGTATTGGTCGTATGCTTCTTCATATTTTTGCTTGGCGAATAAATCTTCCGCCATATTAAATGAAATGTGAATACTTCCCGAAGACGCCGCTGCGGGCTTTTCCGATTGAGAAACGGGCTGCGGATTGTCTTCTCTGCCTTCGACCGTACCGAAAGACCTTCCCGCAACTTCGGATGCGCTGCGTATAATCTGATCTACTTGCAGGATATACTTTCCGTTCGGATAAACGGCTTTATAGCGTGAACCGACTTGGCCGGCCGCATGATAATGCTGCGAGCTGTAAAACGCATTCATAACGTTAAACATACCTTCTTCGGGATTTGTTTCTTCTCCACTGTCTAAAAGCGAAGACAATTGCTTGTGAATGGATCTGAGTTGTTTTGAAAAGACTTTGATCATTTGTAAAATAATTCTTGTATTTGAATGGGCAAAGGCTTCAAATTCTTCGCTTGTAAAAGAATACACCAGCGAATCGGTTAAAACCATTGCACTTTCTTCTCTCGGAAAATTTCCCAAAGCCGATTTTACACCGAAAAATTCGCCTGTTTTTATATAGTCGGTAACTTGGGCGCCCGTTTTTATATCAATTGAAGTGAGCGCAATATTTCCCGTATTCAATAAAAAAACGCGCTCATCAAAATCGCCCGAGAAGTAAACAACCGAGTTTGCCTTATAACGAATAGCCTTAGGCATCGCAGCCTCCAAAACTAAAAATAGTATAGCGTAGTATATCATATTTGCCAATAAAAACCTAGTCCTTGATTTGACTTTTTTTATAAATTTTATTCTTACCGCAAAAGACGATAAAAACCCGGTTTTATTTGCTTACCGTCAAGCGTAAAAGTTGTAAAGAGAATCTCTAAAAACTGAAGTTTTAAAGATTCCCTAAAGAAGGGAAATTCGGAAGAAAGCGAATAAAAATACGCTTCCGTTCCTTTAAGGAATTTTTTATCCCTTGATTTTTTTTCTCTTTTATATAATAATCGCACCTATTATGAAACGGAAACTTGTAACTTCGGCTTTGCCGTATGTAAATAACTATCCTCACTTGGGAAATTTGATTCAAGTACTGTCTGCCGATGTGTTTGCGCGTTTGTGCCGCTTGAAAGGATTTGAAACGCTGTATATCTGCGGAACCGACGAGTACGGGACAGCGACCGAAACAAAGGCTGCAGAAGAAGGCAAAACACCGCAGGAATTGTGCGACTTTTACCATTCCATCCATTCCGAAATTTACAATTGGTTTAACATCGCATTCGATTACTTTGGGCGTACATCTACGCCTCAGCAAACTGAAATTACGCAAACTATTTTTAAAGATTTGGAAAAAAACGGCTATATCACCGAACACACAATTGAACAGCTTTACTGCCCGTCATGTAAACGTTTTTTAGCCGACCGTTATGTGCGCGGCGAGTGTCCCGAATGCGGGTATGACGATGCACGCGGCGACCAATGCGAACATTGCGGAAAACTTTTAGACCCGACCGAATTAAAAACGCCGCACTGTTCTTCGTGCGGCGCTACTCCCGAATTAAAGAAGACGACGCATCTTTATATTAATTTGCCTAAAATTGCACCGGAATATGAAAAATGGCTTGCGAAAACCGCTGCAGAGGGCTGCTGGTCAAACAATGCCGTACAAATTTCAAGAGGCTGGCTGCGTACCGGTTTGCAGGAACGGGCAATTACGCGCGATTTAAAATGGGGCATCCCCGTGCCGAAAAAAGGTTTTGAGGATAAGGTTTTTTATGTGTGGTTCGATGCACCGATCGGCTACATTTCAATTACAAAATGCTGGGCGGATATAACCGGAGCGGATTGGAAAGCGTGGTGGCTTAACCAAAATGATGTAGAACTTTTCCAGTTTATCGGAAAAGACAACATTCCGTTTCATACTGTTATTTTTCCGTGTTCGCTCATCGGGTCGGGACAAAACTGGACAAAATTGTTTCATATGTCCGGTTCCGAATACCTTAACTATGAAGCCGGCAAATTTTCAAAATCGAAAGGAATCGGCGTATTCGGAAATGATGCAAAAGAATCGGGTATTCCCGCCGACGTTTGGCGTTTTTATATTTTTTATAACCGCCCCGAAAAAGCCGATGCACAATTTACGTGGAAAGACTTTCAGGAAAAAGTAAACAGCGAACTTATCGGCAACTTGTGCAATCTCGTAAATCGTGTAACGACATTTGTCTCGCGGTATTACGGTGGAAAGATCCCCGAAGCTTCCGGCACAAAAATAGAAGATGAAAAACTTCGCAGCATTATTGACCCCTTGCGGGAGAAAGCGGCGGAAAGTTTTAAAAAAATTTCCGCGCTTTCGGATTGGGCCGATTTACGGGATGCTTTTCGTGAAATATTTGCACTGTCATCGGCAGGGAATAAAGCGTTTCAAGACGGAGAACCATGGAAAACCCGTGAAACCGAACCCGAATTTGCCGCCCGCCTTATCGCGGAACTGTGCTATTTAATAAAAGATACGCTCATAGTGCTGCACCCATTTATGCCGCAGTATGCAGACCAAGCGGCTCGTTTTTTCGGACTCAAAATTTGGTCGGGAAATATTTTTAACAAAAAGGCTCCTCTTTTTAAAAAACCTGAAGGCGCTTTTTTATCATGGAAAGATTTAGGCGGAAGAACGGGTCTCAAAACAATTGAAAATCCCGTAATCATTTTTAAGACGCTCGATGATAAAACGATTAATGCATACCGCGAACGATATTCAGGCAGTCAAAAGGAAAGATGTACGGAGGAAAATGAAAAAGCAGGTGCGGAAAAACAGGAAAAGCTTGCGGCAGCTGAAATTTTTTCAAAGAAAATTGCGCTTAAAACCGCAAAAATTACGGCAATTGAAAAACATCCCGATGCCGATAAACTGTACGTGGAAAAGCTTGATGACGGCTCCGGGTCGGAGCGGACAATTCTTTCGGGACTTGTACCGTTTTTAAAAGAAGAAGAACTTTTGGGCAAAACCGTAATTATTGTCGACAATTTAAAACCGCGCAAAATGCGCGGCATTGAATCGTGCGGTATGCTTTTGGCTGCGAGTTGGTTCGATGAAGAAAACAAAGAACATGTCGAGATTTTACAAGCGCCGTGGACAGCGCCCGGTACACCGGTTATTCTAAAAGGCGACGTCTCCGATGAAACGGACGAAAACGCTGTCGCAGCATTTTACGCACAAAAACCCGCTTCAATTGATGCGGACACTTTTTTCTCGGCTCCTATTTTAGTAAAAGACTTTGTGCCGCATGTTGAAGACAGAGCTCTTGTTGCGGCTGGCAAGATTCTGAAATTGGAACACGTTAAAACCGGCGAAGCCGGCTAAGATTGAAAAAGGCGGGATATATGATTTTTATTGAAAACAACAATCTGGATCCGGCATTAAATCATGCAATTGAATTATATGTAATGGATAAATATAACGAAGATATTTTTATGCTGTGGCGGAATAGACCCAGTATTCTTATCGGCAGATACCAAAACATCAATACGGAAGTAAATCTGGATTTTACCGAAGCAAACGGGCTTGATGTCGTAAGAAGGCTTTCAGGCGGCGGTGCAATTTACTGCGACACCGACAATATGCAGTATACGTTTATTACAAAAAAAACATCGATTGAAAGCTCGTTTAAAAAATTTGCCGATCCCGTTGTAAAAGCGCTTCGCTCACTGGGACTGGACGCAGAATTCACCGGCAGAAACGATATTCAAATTAACGGAGCAAAGGTCAGCGGAAACGCTCAGTTTCACAGAAACGGTAAAATCGTTCATCACGGTACTCTGCTTTTTAAAGCAAACACGTACAATCTATCGCACGCTCTGAAAGTGCGCAGTATAAAATTCAAAGACAAGGCAGTGCAGTCGGTTGCTTCCCGCATCGGTTTTATCGGCGATTTTGTCGATATGAACGTTGAAGAGTTTAAAACGTATATTGAAGACTTTATCAAACAAGACTATGGTATATCGGAGGCCACTGTACTGTCCGCCGATGAAATGAAAGAAATCGAAAAGATAAAAACGGAAATCTTTGGCACACGAGAATGGAATTACGGTTCCGGTTCTTTAAAGAAAAACAGGAAAGCGGAAAAGTATGAGTGCGGTATTGTCGAAATAGGTCTTGATACGGAAGCGGGTAAAATAAAAGACATAATCATTGAAGGAGATTTTTTCAGCGAACTCGGCGTTAATACGTTGTGCAGCATCTTAAAGGGCATCGAATGCACCCGCAAAGCGATAGGGGATGCTCTTAGCGGGCTCGATATTGAACGGTACATACGGGGGATGGAAAAAGATGTTTTTATTAACGATATTATGAAACTGATAGAGGCGGGCAGCGATGGAAAGAAAGAACTTTATTAAAAAACCTTCGTGGCTTCAGCTGCGGGTACAGGGTGATCACAATACTGTGCATGTAAAAAATCTAATTCGGAATTTGAATTTACATACGGTGTGCCACGAAGCGAACTGTCCGAACCGGATGGAATGCTTTGCGCGGCGTACGGCGACTTTTATGATACTCGGTAGGAACTGCACGCGAAACTGTACATTCTGCAATGTTACAAGAGACCGTCCCGACCCGGTAGATGCGCAGGAACCGGAACATGTCGCAAAGGCGGTTCAAGCCTTGCAGCTCAAACATGCCGTTGTAACTTCGGTTACAAGAGACGACTTGCCGGATCAAGGCGCGTATCAATTTGCGGAAATCGTACGTCAAATCAGAAAATACAATCCCGACACGACGGTTGAGCTCCTTATTCCCGATATGTCCGGTAACGAAGATCTTTTAGATATTATTTTTGAAACCGTTCCCGACGTACTGAACCACAATATTGAAACCGTCCCTGACTTTTATCCGAAAGTACGTCCTGCTGCCGATTTTATGCGGAGTGTACATGTGCTTGATTATGCGAAAAAGAAAGGCTTAAAAACTAAGTCCGGTATTATGGTCGGATTCGGCGAAACGGAAGAACAAGTTGTCAATGCTTTTAAAGAATTACGGAAAGCCGATTGTGATATGCTTACCGTCGGTCAGTACTTGCAGCCGACTAAACGGCATATTCCCGTTACCGAATACGTTACGCCCGCACAGTTTGACCGCTATAAAGAAATTGCATTGGAACTCGGTTTTAAGCATGTAAATTCGGGACCGCTCGTCCGCAGTTCTTACCATGCGGAGGCGATTTAGAAAGGAAAATTCAGCTTTCCCAATTAAACAAATGTTTATCTTAAGCCATTAAGATAGTGCGGCTGAAAAACGTCGGCGTTTACTCGTTTATTTTCCGGAATTGAAGTGCAATACGGCGGAATTTTTTACCGGAATAAGCGACCGTTGCAAACCGTGCCGCATTAAAAAATTTATCAGATAATTATAAAGCCTTCCCTAAAAAACCGAAGTTTTTAGAGGTCCCTATACGAACATCTTGCAAAAAACCTGTGCAGGATTTGCTTCGTTCACCTTCAAAAACTAAAACTTTTAAAGGGGGCTTTAAAATTAAGAAGCGTCGGCTCATCCTGCATGACAGAATAAGTCGACGCTTCTTCCGGGTTTAATAAAGGGTTTCCGTTATTATGATCAGCTCATCGTCGCATACATAACGGCTTTAATCGTGTGCATACGGTTTTCAGCTTCGTCAAAAACAACCGACTTGGAAGATTCAAAAATCTCGTTTGTTACCTCCATTTCAGGTAAGCCGAATTTCTTATGAATTTCCTGTCCTTTTGTCGTCTTAAGGTCGTGGAAAGAGGGAAGACAGTGCAGGAAAATAGCATCTTTATCTGCATTGTCCATAGCAGCCTTATTAACTTGATAAGGCTTTAATAGTTTAATGCGCTCTTCCCAAACGCTGTCAGGTTCTCCCATTGATACCCAAATATCGGTATACAGAACATGAGCCCCCTTTGTACCCGTTTTTATGTCGTCCGTCAGTGTTACGCTGCCGCTGGTTTCCGCTGCGATTTCTTGCGCCTGTTTTACAAGGTCTTCAGTAGGAAATAAATGTTTAGGTGAGCATGCCGTAAAGTGCATTCCCATTTTTACGCAGGCAATCATCAAAGAGTTCGCAACATTGTTTCGGGCATCTCCCATGTAGGTGAACTTTAATCCCTTCAAGTAACCGAATTTTTCCTCAATAGTAAGAAGGTCGGCAAGCATCTGCGTGGGATGGAACAAATCGGTTAAGCCGTTCCAGACGGGGACGCCCGAATATTCGGCGAGAGTTTCTACCAATTCTTGGCTGAAGCCGCGGTATTCAATACCGTCATACATTCTTCCTAAAACACGGGCAGTATCTTCGATGGATTCTTTGTGTCCCATCTGTGAAGAATTGGGATCAAGATAGGTAACACCCATTCCCAAATCA